>CAADGU010000424.1 GCA_900696625.1 uncultured Chloroflexota bacterium
CCACCCACCGCGCCACCGCCGACCGCGCCCCCACCCACCGCGCCACCGCCGACCGCGCCCCCACCCACCGCGCCACCGCCGACCGCGCCCCCACCCACCGCGCCCCCACCCACCGCGCCCCCGCCCACCGCGCCCCCGCCGACAGCACCACCGCCGACCGAACCACCACCGACGCCTACACCGCCGCCGCCGTAAAGGAGTTTTTATGGGCGGCAGCCCACCACGATCAATGAAAACCTGTAACGCGATTTGCCAAATCGCGCTACATTTACGCTGGAGGATATTATGGAAAGCCAGAAAGTTTTTTCATTGGGGCGGCCATTTTGTTTGTTCTTTTTCGTGATATTGTGCCTGTTGTTAGTAGGGGGTCAGGCAGCCCTGCCGGTGGCTGCCGAACCAGGTGTCATCCAATCGCTTTATGAAAGCGGCCCATTTGTGAATAGCCCGATGAGTGGCGCCGGTGGGGCCGATGAAAGTATTCTGCAAACCGATTTGTTTGGCATGAATACACTCGGTTTTGGGCACCAGGTGGCAGCGGGGTTTCGGGTAGCCGATGATTTTACGGTGGTGGATGCCAATGGGTGGGATGTGGAATCCATCACGTTTTATGCTTACCAGACTGGTTCTACCACGGCGTCAACGATAACGGCCGTGAACTACCGCGTGTGGAATGGCTCCCCGGCAGACCCCGGCAGCCAGATTGTCTTTGGCAATACCACCACCAATCGTCTGACAGGCTCTACCTGGACGAATGCCTACCGTGTTACCGAAGCCACATCGGGCAGCGCCATAGACCGGCCTGTGATGACGGTTGTCGCCAGCGCGGGCTTTCATTTAGCGCCCGGCACCTATTGGCTGGATTGGCAGGTGGATGGCTCATTGGCCTCCGGCCCGTGGGCCGTGCCCATCACCATGTGGGGCGAAAGCAGCACCGGCAACGGCCTGCAATATGATCCAACTTCAACTTCTTGGGGTGAAGTTTTAGACAGTGGCACGGGTACGCCGCAGGGTTTCCCCTTTGTCATCCATGGTGTGCCGCCGCACGACCTTTTCGCTAACCCGCGCACGGTGTCCAACCTGCCATATCTGGACCGGGTGCGGACCACGTCGGCTACTACCAGCCCGGATGATCCCATTTATCCCTGCCCCTTTGTGCCCAATCAGGGGCAAAAATCGGTGTGGTACCACTATACCACATCGGCTACCACGCCAATTGTGGCGCATACCAAGAATAGCAACTACGATACGATGTTGGCCGTGTGGAGGGGGACACCGGGTAGTTTGACCAATGTGGCCTGCAACGACGATTCCGGGGGAAATTTACAAAGCTATCTGACGTTCACGGCCAGAGCCGGTACGACGTACTACTTACAGGTATCAGCCTATGGCATGGGGGGAGGCGGCGACCTGGCTCTGTCGGTCATTGAGGGGGATCAGTGGATGGCGCGGGGACCGGAACGGCCGTCGCCCACCATTAACGAACTGACCATTGATACCACTGCGCCTAACACTGTTTATGCCGCCACCACTGAGGGCGTTTATAAAAGTACCAATGGCGGCAGCAGTTGGTCACCGCGGCTGAACGGCCTGGGGACGTTTGGTGGTTTGGAAGTGACGAATCTGGTGATTTCGCCCAGCAGCGCCCAAACGGTTTACATTTCCACCTGGGGGGATGGTATATATAAAAGCACCGACGGCGGCAGCAATTGGTCGCTGCTTCGTTCTTTGCCAGACGCTATTTATGGCACGGCCGTCCAGTTAATTGATGGCGAGTGGGTTCATCAGATTGGCCCGGCGCCGTATACTCGCCTGGCCGATGGGCTGCCTCTGGCAGAATCGTTCGCCGGTGCAGAGGAAGGGGTGGACACGGCCGTGATGGACACGGCCGTGCGGGGCACGGGCGTAGATTTCAAACAGCAGCTAGACCTGTCCCTGCCACTATTGGAAACAGATGATGAATCATTCCGTGTGCCAATAGCCATTCAATGGGTACCGGCGCGTTACCTGGCCATTCACCCCACCGATGCCAACCGGCTGATTGTGGCTGTTTCTGGGCGCGGGTTTTATCTCACCCAGGATGGCGGGGATTCATGGGCCGAATTGGATATGCCCGGCGCCACCTTGAGCAGTGGGCGGGCCATCGCCTTTTCAGCTTCTTCACCCAACATTGCCTATGCTTCCAGGGGGGATTGGGGCGCCAATGGCGGCATCTTCCGTTCGACCAATGGCGGCCTCAATTGGACAGTGGTAGCCGGTAATGCCATGGTGACAGACGTCGTCTCCCAGTTTGCCGTGCATCCCACAACCCCTAATACGGTGCTGGCAGCTACCGTTGGTCAGGGCGTGATGAAAACGACGGATGGCGGCCAAAACTGGAATCCCAGTAATAACGGCTTAACAGAAACAAATCTGCTCAATATCGAAATTTCGCGCCTGAACCCGAACATCGTCTTTGCCACCGGCATTTACTATATCTGGAAAAGTGTGGATGGCGGCGATAATTGGGTGGAGGCTGATGCGGCATTCTCTGACCTGAATGTGAGCGGATTGGCGCTGCATCCGACGGACACGGCCGTTGCTTACGCCGGTGCGCAGCAATTCTATTGGGGACCTTTTTATTATGGTGGCGGGGTCTTCAAGACAGTTGATGGCGGCAGCACATTTGTCCGGCACATCAGCGGCATGCAAAACACATATGTCCTGGATATGGAAGCGGACCCCAACAATCCCATGATAGTATATGCGGGCACGTGGGGTTCCGGCATGTTCCGCAGCACCGATGGCGGTAAGACGTGGGCGCAGGCGAACAAAGGGTTATCTTTGCCATTTGTGTATGCGCTCAAAGCAACCAATGGCCCCGGCGGGACGGTGCTGTATGCGGGTACGTTTTACAGTGGTGCGGCGCTGTTTGTCAGCTATAACCAGGGCATCTCCTGGGAGCCATTGCCAATAACAGATTTGCCTCCCCTTGCGCAGGCGATGTTTGATGTTGAATCGCGCACGGGCAATTATGACCGCCTGGCGATTGCCACGGCCGATGGCATTTACGTGAGTAATAATGCCGGCGTGAATTGGACACGGGGCCAGCTTAATGGCAATCCCACCGAAAATATCATTTTGGACATTGAACGAGTGCCAGGAGTGACAAACCGACTTGTAGCCGCCACCTATGGGGATGGTGTGTATTATGCCAGCGATGTGAACGGCTTGAACTGGAGCGCCGCGACTGGGGAACCTTCGACACTGGTATTTGGCCTGAGTAATGCGCCGGATGTGGCCCAGGCGACGCACGTGTATGCGGCCAATGCCGGCGTATCTGCCTTTACGGGGGGCACGGCCGTTGCCGGACTCTCGCGCAGCGTGGATGGCGGCGTCACCTGGCAGGCTGTGAATGATCCAGCGTTGGTTGGTCTTTCCTTCCGGGCGGTAGACCATGCCCTGGAAGGGACGGGCGACATCTTTGCCGGTAGTGTGGGGCAGGGCATGTGGGTCTCGCCTGATTATTCCGGCCGATGGTTCCACATGAACCAGGGTTTTACACCCACACGTGTGCGCTCGGTTGATGCGAATTTTGCAGCGCCGGACAAGGTTTTTGTGGGCACCGATGGGCAGGGCGCCTGGTGGTTCCACATGGTGAATTCACCGGCGTTCCATACGGTTTACCTGCCCGCTACGCTTAAGCCCTGATCGGGTTTGAGTTTCCACCGGAGGGGAGGCTTTAGCCGACATTATGTCGGCTAAAGCCTCCCCTCCGCATTTTTCCCCCTCTTGACAACGTTCGTAAATGATAGTATTATTTTAGACTATACGGTCTAACTACTTAGTCTAACCATGTGGTTTGATACAGAAAAACGAGTGAGGTGTGAATGCCCCGACCACGATTCGAGAAATTATCACCAGAGAAACGTGAGCGTATTCTGGAAGCGGCGGCCCAGGAGTTTGCCACCTACGGCTATGCCCAGGCGTCGTTGAACCGGATTTTGGAGACGGCGGGCATCAGCAAAGGGGCGGCGTATTACTATTTTGATGATAAGGCGGATGTGTACCTGACGGCCGTACACCATTACGGACTCACGGTTTTGCAAGCCATCAACCTGGATGTATCCGCGCTGACGACGGCCAATTTCTGGACGGCCGTTACTGACCTTTACCGGCAGCAATTTGCTGCGTTTGCCGACCGCCCCTGGGTGCTGGGTCTGCGCAAACCCAGCGGTGCCAGTGCCGATGCCCTGGCCAACGATGCCCAACTGGCGGCGCTGCTGCAGGAAGTGGGGCAGATGATGGCGGCGCTGTTGCAGCAGGGGCAGGCGCTGGGGATGGTGCGTACCGACTTGCCGGATGACCTGCTGGCGGCGGTGGTCACGGCTGTAGA
>CAADGU010000425.1 GCA_900696625.1 uncultured Chloroflexota bacterium
CACCCAATTCGGTGAAGCTGCCACCTACCACGATCTTACCGTCTACCTGCACTGCCAGGGTGTTGACCACACCATCCGCCCCTGGATCAAAGATCGTATCCAGGCTGCCATTGGTATGAAGCCGGCCAACGTTCCGTCGTAACTGTCCACCTAATCCGCCAAAGTTGCCACCCACCAGTATCTTGCCATCGGCTTGCATGGCCAGGTCAAAAACCGTACCGGTCGCTGCCACAGTAAAGGTGGTGTCCAGGCTGCCGTCCGGGTTAAGCCGGCCAATGCGCGGCCGCGGCTGCCCGCCTAATTCGCTGAAGGCGCCACCCACCACTATCTTGCCGTCCGGCTGCACCATTAAAGCTAAGATAGTACTATCCGCCCCTGGATTAAAGGTCGTATCCAGGCTGCCATCGGGGTTAAGCCGGGCAATATGCTGCCGCGCTTGCCCGCCTAGCATGGCGAATTCGCCACCCACCAGAATCTTGCCATCGGCCTGCACCGCCAGAGACCGGACCCTGGCATCCGCCCCCGGATTAAAAGCTGTATCCAGGCTGCCGTTGGGATTAAGTCGGGCGATGTACGGCCGTGCCTGCCCGCTCAAGGTGGTGAACTCGCCGCCCAATAGGATCTTGCCGTCTGCCTGTGTTGCCAGAGCAAAGACCGGAAAGTTCGCGCCCGGGTTAAAGGTGGCGTCCAGGCTGCCGTCCGGGTTAAGCCGGGCGATGCGCTGCCGTGTCTGCCCGCCTAAGGTGGTGAAGTTGCCACCCACCACAATCTTGCCGTCCACCTGTGCGGTCAGGGCCCGGACGACCGTGCCGTTTGCCTCTGGGTTGAAGGTGGCGTCCAGGCTGCCGTTGGCATAAAACCGGGCGATACGTGACCGCGCCTGTCCGCCTATTGAGAGGAACCACCCCCCTGCCACTATCTTACCGTCTGCCTGTATTGCCAGGGTCTGGATCGCATTGTTCACCTCTGGAACAACAAAGGTCGTGTCCAGATTGCCGTTAGCATGAAGCCGACCGATATACGGCCGCGGCTGCCCACCCAGTGTAGAGAATCCGCCGCCCACCACAATTTTACCGTCCGCTTGCACGGCCAGGGCCTCGATTGCATCGTTCGCTCCCGGATTAAAGGTGGTGTCCAGGCTGCCGTCAGCGTTCAGTCGGGCGATACGCGGCCGTGGCTGGCCGCCTAACTCGCTGAAGCCGCCGCCTACTACAATCTTGTCGTCCACCTGTACTGCCAGGGAGAGGACATAATTGTTCGCTCCTGGATTAAAAGCGGTGTCCAGGCTGCCGTCGGTATTCAGCCGACCGATACGCTGCCGCGCCTGTCCACCCAGCTCGGTAAAAAATCCGCCCACCAGGATCTGGCCGTCCCTCTGCACTGCCAGGGTGGAGACCTCATGATTGGCCCCTGGATTGAAGGTGGCATCCAGGCTGCCGTTGGCATGGAGCCGGCCGATTCGCTGTCGTGTCTGCCCCCCTAGCTCGCTAAAGTCGCCTCCTGCCACAATCTTGCCGTCTGCCTGTACAGCCAGGGTATGAACAGAACCGCCGCTTGCCCCCGGATTAAAGGCCATGTCCAGGCTGCCATCGGCGTTCAGCCGGGCAAGCCCCTGGCGTGTCTGCCCGCCCAAGACGGAGAAAGCCCCGCCCACCAGAATCTTGCTATCCGCCTGCACCGCCAGGGTCCAGACTACGCTGTCCGCCCCCGGATTAAAGGCCGCATCCAGGCTGCCGTCGGGATTAAGCCGGGCAAGGTATTGGCGCGGCTGGCCTCCCATCTCGATGAAGGCGCCGCCAACTACAATTTTGCCGTCCGCCTGTTCGGCCAGGGCAAAGACTGTAAAACTGGCTCCCGGATTGAAGCCGTCGTTAGCGGATTGGGCCTGTACCGTGCTGGCTGGTAGCAGAAGCGTAAAAATAAACGCCAGCCACAACCCGGCCAGACGCATGAGCCGCGCCATAGTGATTTGTGCTTGATTGAAACGTGGGTCTATCAGCATGATTCCCTTCTTTAATAGGTCGTTTGTTTAGCTGGCCTTTTGGGCGGTTTAGTGTTCAAAGTCGTTTCATTCCTGAATAAGCGTCATATCTTTTTATTGTTACCTGGCGGCTGATTCGATTTCCTCAACATGCGCTTTGGCGTCGGCCAGGCTGCTGCCGGTAACGGCGCGTACATGTTTCACAGCTTCGATTTTGCGGCCGGATTGCAGGTGGGCCAGCACTTGCTGTTGGTCAACGGCCGTGAGCATGATGGGCTGTGGCGGCGGTGTGGGAGCGGACGGCCGTAGCCAGCCCACCACCGCCACTACCATCCAAAGAATCATGAAGGCCACAAACCAGCCGCCTATCGCCAACCATCTGAAAAGACCCTCCGCCTGCCGGGTAACACCTGCCAGCATCACCACCTCATCCGCCACGCAATCAACCGTTAGCTCGGTGCCCACCGTTTCCACGCCGGATTGGGGGTCGAAAAAGGGAACGGTGCGCGTGTTAAAGCGGTAGCGGCTGCCATCCGGGCAGACGTAGGACTCGGCGAGGCGCAGGCGCTCATAGTCACCCGGCCCGGTGAGCAGGGAGGCGGTGGTAATGCCTAAGATCAGGGCGGCGATGGCGATAAAAAACAGAGTGACTTTTTTCATAGAACTTCCTTCTGGCAAGATGTGTCGTTGCGTGATGAACAGCCCTACATATCAAGCTTTTGCATTTCTAATTCGGCTCGGGAAGTGGGCGGCTGCCCCAGGCGACACTCCCGTATTCGGGTGGCGGCGTCAGCAATCATGTCTGACTCCACCCCTTCGCGCATCACACATTCCTGATACCAGCTAATGGCTTGATCCAATCGCTGCTGTTTTTGTTCCGGGCTGGCATCAGCCGCAAAAGCTAACTGGTGATGACAGGAGGCGATATTCCAAATAGTATTCGTTAATGACATCGGTTTAGTCGCCAACTTCGGCTCGGCATATAAGCTGAGAAAAGCATCAAGAGCAGCCTGGTAATCCCCGGCCATATAGTAAGCCTCAGCCACTCTCTTTTGGGTATTGATCTGGTCTTGCTCGGCATCGGAAATGGCTTCCCCACGTGAAACGGCATCCAGGGCTTCCCAGGTGCGCCGACCAACCACGCCATCTACTACCAGTTTCATGGTCTCCTGAAATTCTCGCACCTTAACGGCCGTGTCTGAACCAAAAACACCATCTACCTGGAGAGTTTTGCCGGCCCCACGCAGCTTGTTTTGCAGCAGTTCCACATATGGCCCGGTGGAACCCTGGTAGAGGGTGGGCCGCCCGGTTGTGCCGGTAATGGTGGTTTCTGGCAATACGGCCGTGTTCCCTGTCTGTTGACCATGTTCGGAATTATTGCCATAGGCCTCGCCAATGGTAGGCACGCTTTCCATGTCGCTTTGTTGGTCATGTTCAGAATCGAGACCGCCTGCATTACCAACGGTAGGAACGCCCACCGTTGCCCCAGGTGGGGTCAGGTCAGGGTCGTTGCAGAAGAAGTCATCAGGGTCTTGCAGCGGTGTCAGGCGCTGAATGGGCGTGTGTGTTGTTTCTCTGGCATCCAGATAACGCTGCACCACTTTGTTCCCCACCGTGCGCTGCATATGCAAGATGGTGGCCGGGCTGGCCTGCCCCGGAAGGGGAAGGGTGGCCTGAGGCTGCGGCGTAGAATGGGCAGTTGTATCCGGCTTACGATTCGTCGGCGTCTGGCGTTCGCTTTCGGAATGTGCTTTCGGTTGTTTGTTCATCTTACTTATTCCCTTTGGTATCAGCTCATTTGAATCCGCCACCATCAATTACTGATCACGATTTATCAGCGGTAAATAAATGGTTACAAAAGAGCCTTCATAAGCGCCAATGTCACACGCTGCACCTTGTGGTCGGGTTATCCCACGTTGGTCATCTGTCACATGGAGGCTGCTGCAACTACCGGCGTCAACGGCCGTGCTGCCGGGCATCAAAGCGTGGGTCAGCGTCGGCCCGCCGTTATCTTGCAGCGGCCCTAAGGTGCGGATAAACAGCCCTTCTTCGGTGGCAATATCGGTTGGCTGATCCAACTGGCAGGAGTAGAAGTCGTACCCGTTAAAGTCAACGAGATTGTGGCCTAAGGATTGGATGATCCCATCCAAGAGGGTTAGGCAATTTTGTCCTTCGTTTTCGCCGATGATGACATCTTGAAAAACGGCCGTAGATTCTGCCAGAACAACACCGACAGGTGCGTTGGCGGCAATGGTGCTGTTGCGCACCTCAAGCGCAGAGTTTATTTCTACTTTCAGACCACCCCCAGGCGCGGCGCTGTTGTTACCGCTGATAGTGCTGTTGGAGATGGTGGCCTGGCTGTCTGCCAGGCGCAGTCCACCGCCGCTGCTGCCAGAATAATTATTAAAAATGGCGCTGTGGGTGATGGTAACGGCACTGCTTAACAGATTCAGCGCCCCGCCGGTGGACAGGTTGCTTTCCCCCCGGTTATGGCTGAATGTGCTGTGGGCAATGGTGGCTGTCCCCTCGTGTACGTAGAGCGCGCCGCCGCTTCCCTGGCTGCTGTTGTTCTGAAAAACGCTTTGCTCAATGGTGACCGCTCCATTGGTGGTAACGTAAAGAGCGCCACCGCTCCCGGTGACTGTGTTACTGAGAAATTGGCTGTGGCGGATGGTGACGTTGCCTGTTGTGGTTAGTCCCCCACCATTCCCTCCCGAATTCTGGCGCAAAGTCACGTAATCGAGAGTCAACGACACGACAGCACTACTAGAGATAGCTCCTCCCGGCCCGGAAGAACTGTGGGCGTTTTGGATGGTGAGGTGCGTCAGGTCCACGTTGGGATTGCCCTCTATCCAGGAAGCAGAGATGAGACGACCAGATATTGCCGTTTCCGCTCCATCCAAAATGGTGTTGTTCTGCCCATTCCCCTGGATCTCTACCCCTTGCGTAATCACCAGGGCGTCCTGAAGCAGGATGGTACCGTCAATGCGAAAGGTGATAGTGTCCTGGAAAATAGGTGAACCGGGGCGGCAGTCGTCTACGGCCGTATTGGTGTTGGCCGCTTCGACCGCTTCGCGCAACGTGCAGTTGCCATCATCCACCATCTCATCGGCCAGAGAGTCTACGGTGATGATCGCCTGGGCGGCGGCGGTAGCGGCAAACGGCCGTAGGCCCACCATGACAATTAACAGTAGAAAGAACAAAAAATGGTGTTTCATAGCGTAGAACAGAGTAAGGGCACGGCCGTGCCCCTGTCATGTGGCCCCTGCCCCAAATCCAGTCCCAAATCTCCATAGGACAGTATTCAGTGGTCAGTAGTTGGTCATCAGTAAATCACCACTGATTACTATTCACTGATTACCCCAAACGGCTGCTACACTCTCCTCCGTCCCTCGCCGCACCTGCGATGCCTGATCCTCAAGCATCACCGTCGTCCACATTACCCCCAGCAAACGGCCGTTTCCCCACACCCCGCCCCCCGAATCACCATTCACCACCATCCGCCCCTGCAAACGCCAGATGGCTATCCCATTCTTCAGCCCCGTTGCCGCCACATCCACTGGTGACAGCGCCACCTGCCCATCCTGCCGATGGGCCAGAAGTAATTGATTATTTGTCTTTATACGGCCGTTTTCCATCGCCAAATCTGCCAAAACATGGGGGGCAGCCAGCACCATCAGGCCGCTGTTCTGCGACAAGATTAGCCGTTTGAACTGGTATAAGCCCATTTTCGTCAACAGCATCCCGGTCGCATCACGGAACTGCACCTCACCCAAATCAGCCGTTAATTGGCTCCAATGATCGTGGGTGATGAGCAGCGGACGGCCGTTCACCCGCACCACCGTCCCCAATCCCTCTGCCACCACATATTTACTGGGCCTGGCGATCGGCCGATACTCATCCGGCGGAATCGGCAGCGGCTCAATCCTACCGCCACTCATTTCGGCTAACTGTGGCACAATCATGGTTATCTGCACCGTTGCCGCCAAAATCTGCTGCCGTGCCTGGTCTTCTTGCCACTGGGGATACACAAACAACCCCATTATCATTACCACGCTTAAAACGAATAACTTTGCCATTGCCGCTTGCCTCCTGGTATAGCTGGCAGCACCCTATGCGCTTTTAGTCAGTTAACAAGTGGAGACCGGTCACGGCATCAATAATGTGAATAAAATTGTTCCCAATCTGGATGTCTTTTTCAATCACCAACGCGCCGTCCGCGCCATCGTACCGGATCTCGTCGCCATCTATGGCAAAGGCAACATGAACCGGCGTAATGATCGTGGGCCAGGTTGGGAGCAAGCCGAAATCTTTGGATTGCAGTGGTCTGTCGAAGGTATGATGGAAAAGCAGCTCTTCGGCCAGCCGAGGGTCCCCCTTGAGCCGTGTCAGCAGGTCGGGTGGCATGGCCGCAAACGCCTCGTCGGTAGGCGCAAAAAGCGTCAGCACACGCGCCGGATTAACCAGCAGCGGCGGCGATTCTTCGTGAATTACTTCGTCCGTGAGCGCCAGAAAAGTGGTGAAACGGCCGTCCGCCGCCAGATAAGCCGCCAGGCTTCCTGCGGGATAAGTTTTGGGCACGGCCGTATCACAGCCATTGATCAGCAGGGTGGTATGGTCGGCCACATCCGGCGCACCCTGGCTGACGTCAACGGTAAAACAGTCGCCATCTTCCAGCGTCCCTTCAGCCGCAAACTGAATGAGCGGCTGCGCATTCGATTGGCCGGGGTGCAGCAGTTCGGTGTAGGTAACGGCCGTGCCCACCCGGCGTGATGGTATTGCCGCCAGTTCACCGATGGTCACCACGCCATCCGCCAGAGCCGTCTCGATATCCGCCTGGGCGAAGAACCAGACCGGCACCGCGCCGCGCCCCGTCATCTCCGCCACCAGAGGCGCGGGATCCGTTTCCGGGCTGTTGGCCCAGAGTTCCACCGACGTGGCGGTGGGCGGCGCACAGCCAAAAGCGCCAGGGCCGTTTTCATCCGGGAAATGGAAAAACTGGTTCAGGTTAAAATCGGCCGGGATGCAGTCCGGGGAGCGATAAAAG
Source organism: uncultured Chloroflexota bacterium (assembly GCA_900696625.1). GTDB lineage: Bacteria > Chloroflexota > Anaerolineae > Promineifilales > Promineifilaceae > CAADGU01. Next base: position 7,029 of record CAADGU010000425.1, read on the forward strand.
ATGACAACCGCCCACTCACCGTTGGCAAATGTCTCGTTTTCGCCAAAACGGGCGTAGAAAGGGACTTCCCCATTGGCCTCCAGGCGCAGCGGCTCGCTCTTCTCATCCGTCTGTGCCTCGTTACCTGCTTGCGCCGTGCTTTCCGGCCGATCAACCGCCGCCAGGGATTCGGCTGGTTCATCACTTTGTCCGCAGGCAGCCAGGAGCAATAAGAACAGCGCCCCAATGACGCTCAAACCGATAAACTTTTGCATATACTTTTTGTTCATTGTCAATCATCTCCTTATGGGTCTAAACATTTGTGCCAACCACACACCTCACCCTAAAGCCAGAGGGCCAAACGGGGAAGGAGGGGAAAAGGAGGGGATTTGTGGGAATACGGCCGTCTTCCTTTATACTGTTCCCAGTTGAAGGGCACGGCCGTTATGGAGGAAACATGACCTATCAAACCGGACAAACAATCAAAGGGTATAAAATTCTGGAACGCATCGGCAGCGGCGGCTTCGGCGCTGTATATCGCGCTTACCAGACCACCTTAGGCCGCGAGGTAGCCATCAAGGTCATTTTGCCCGGCCTGGCCAACCAGCCAGAATTTATCCGCCGCTTTGAAAATGAAGCCCAACTGGTGGCCCGGTTGGAGCATCTGCACATCGTCCCCCTGTACGACTATTGGCGCGACCCCGAAGGCGCTTACCTGGTGATGCGCTGGCTGCGGGGTGGCAGTCTAAAGGAAGCGCTGGCCGAAGGGCCTTACGCTCTGAACGCGGCTGCCCTGTTGCTAGACCAGATAGCCGCCGGTCTGGCTACAGCCCATGCCGCCGGCATCATCCACAGAGATTTGAAGCCCTCCAACATTCTGTTAGACGAAGAGGGCAACGCCTACCTGGCCGACTTTGGCATTGCCAAACAGTTGGGGACAGCCGGGTCGCAAACCACAGTTGCCGGGGCCGTCATCGGCTCACCGGACTACCTGTCACCAGAGCAGGCGCGCAGCCAGCCGGTGACGCCCCAGACCGATGTGTACTCCTTAGGCGTCACGCTGTATGAACTCCTCACCGGGCGGCACCCATTCCCCAACCTCACCGGCGTCGAACGCATCTTCAAACATCTCAATGAACCGCTGCCGCTGATCGAGTCCCTGGATCCATTGGTACAGGAAGGCATTAACGAAGTCATTCAGCGGGCAACGGTTAAAAACCCCAAATACCGTTTTGACAATGTCATGGAAATGGCGGCTGCCTTCCGCCAGGCGGCGCGGCTAGAAGAAGAAGGGCGCGCCGCGCTCGTGGAAGCCCTCACTTTGCGGGAACAGGAGATTTTGCAGCTTGTCATCCAGGGCAAAGCCAACCGCGAGATCGCCGAGGCGCTGTTTATTGAGTTATCTACCGTCAAATGGTATATCCGCCAGATATACACCAAGCTGGGTGTGCATAACCGCCGCCAGGCCATTTTGCGCGCCAGGGAGCTAGACCTGCTGGTGGCGGATGAGGAAGAGATGGTTGCTGCTATGGGTGACAGGTCGGCTAACTGGCTTGTACCGGCGCCCGTGAACCCGTATAAAGGGTTACGGCCGTTTGCCGTAGCCGATGCCCGCAACTATTTTGGCCGCGAGACGCTCATTCGGCGGCTGCTCACCCGCCTGAATCATACCGACTCATCCAGACCATCTAAGCAAGACCCATCCGCGGCGGCCACCCGGCGCTTCCTGGCCGTCGTCGGCCCCAGCGGGAGTGGTAAATCCAGCCTGATCCACGCCGGACTCATCCCCGCCTTGGGCCGGGGCGAAATCGCCGGTTCCGAACGCTGGTTTATCGCCCAGATGACACCCGGCGCCCGCCCCCTGGATGAATTGGAAGTCTGCCTCATTCGCATCGCCGCCGCCCAACCGGGTGACATTCGCACCCAGTTGGAACGTGACGAAAACGGACTGCTGCGCGTGGCGGAGCTGCTCTTGCCCAGAGACAACAGCGAACTGGTGCTGGTGATAGACCAGTTTGAGGAGTTGTTTACCCTGACCACCGATGAGGCCGCGCGCCGCCACTTTTTGCAGATTCTGGCC
>CAADGU010000426.1 GCA_900696625.1 uncultured Chloroflexota bacterium
ACCTGCAAGGTGCGTCCCCCTTAACGGAGTGAAACATGGAAACCTCGATTGTTTTTGCCGGATTTGGTGGGCAGGGGGTGCTGTTTGCCGGGCAACTACTGGCGTATGCGGGTATGGAGGAAGGACGGCATGTGACCTGGATTCCGTCGTATGGCCCGGAGATGCGCGGCGGTACGGCTAACTGCACGGTGATTATTAGCGATGAGCCGATTGGCGCGCCGGTTGTGGCCCGCCCTGATGTGGCCGTGGTGTTGAATCAACCGTCATACGATAAGTATGAACCGCTGGTGAAGCCGGGCGGGTTGTTGGTGGTGAACAGCAGCATCATCACAGCCACTTCGGCAGCGCTCGGTGCAGGCGTCTCTGCCCGCGCGGATATAGAAATTGTGTATGTACCGGCCAATGCGCTGGCAGAAGAGTATGGCACCGCGAAGATGATGAATGTGGCCGCAGTGGGAGCGCTGCTGGCGCGACGGCCGTTGCTGCCGCTGACGGCCGTAAGCCAGACATTAGCGGCGCATTTACCGGCCAGTAAACAACATCTGGTGGAAGCGAACTTGCGGGTGTTGCAAGCAGGCTGGCAGGCGGCGGGAGAGGTAATCGGTGAACGGTAATCGGTAATCGGTGGCAGGACAAGAGAGGGAAGAGCGAAACGGCCGTCCGGGAGGACGGCCGTTTTTTTGACAGTCGGAGGAGAGCCTTTAGGCGAACAATGCATCGGCTAAAGCCTCTCCTCCATTTACAACGCATTTAGGGGGGGGCTATATTTGGTTGAAAACCACAGCGGGATTATCATTCTGACCCATGAATAGAACACGAATAAACGCGGGTGGGGCGGATGATGTCGGTGATGACACGGCCGTGTGGCTGCGTGATGTGGTGGAAAGTGACCTGGAACGCTTTGTTGAACTGCCGCCTGAATCGGCGGGGGAGCAGCAGGTGGGCAATACACCGCCAGAAACGGGCGAGAAAGAGACGTATTGGTCGTTCTGGCATGGGCCGTTGGGCGACCCTGGCGTCCTCAAGAAGAGCATCCTCTATCAGGGGCAGGTGGCCGGTTATCTGTTATATTTTAACCAGTTTGGCGAGCAGGAGGTGGGGTACTGGCTGCGCCGTGACTTTTGGGGACGAGGGATTGCCACCCAGGCATTGCGGTTGTTTTTGCAAGAAATAACGGCGCGCCCGATATACGGCCGTGCCGACCAACACAACCTGGCTTCCATTCGGGTGATGGAAAAGTGTGGCTTCCGGCGTTATGGCCTGCGCCAGGGTTATTCCCGGAGGCAAGGGCAGGAAGTGATTGAGGTCTTCCTGCGGCTGGATGCCCGTATGGGTGAGATCGTGCTGGAAACAGACCGGCTCTGGCTGACGAAGTTGATGCCAACAGACGCCCCCTTTATCTTGCGCTTGCTCAATGAACCGACCTTCATCGAGAATATCGGCGACCGGGGGGTGCGCACGCTAGAGGATGCCGAAGCATACATCCTGAATGGCCCGGTCGCCAGTTATGCTCGGTTTGGGTTTGGTCTGTATCTGGTGGAGTCACGAGGTACCGGGGAAGCGATGGGCATGTGTGGCCTGCTGAAGCGGGAGGCGCTGGAGGATGTGGACATTGGGTATGCCTTTTTGCCGGAATTTTGTGGGCAGGGATATGCGCGGGAAGCGGCTACGGCCGTGCTGCACCATGCCCACCAGGTTCTAGGGCTGCCACGCATTGTCGCTATCGTCAGCCCCCACAACCAGCCCTCCATCCGCCTCCTGGAAAAAATCGGTTTCTGCTATGAAAAAATGGTCAGGCTGTCGGCCGGCGCGCCAGAAATTAAGCTATTTGCGTGGGGAGAGGGAGTACGGCCGTTACACCCGATGGGGGCGGTTGACGCGAAGTAGCAGGCCGGAAAAGTCGGTGTGCTGGCTTATCTCTTGGTGAATTCGTTGGGCGAGTGCTGCAAAATCGGGGTCATCTGTGCAGATGATAATGCCAGCATGGGCAGGCGTTTTTCGGTGTAGTTGAATAAATTGCTTGCGGTTAAAGGTCAGAAGAACTCGATCCTCTTTTATCGCGAAGGCTAACACTTGTTCGTCCGGTGTGGCTTTTGCTGCAATTCCCGTCTCTTGAATCGTCAATACATCGTGCCCGGATTGTCGCAAGGATTCGACTACGGGCAATGGGAAGTTCTCGTTAGAATAAAGCCGCGCCACGCTTATGCTTCTTCGTTTTCTCGAATCTGGTGGTCTATCTCGTTTTTGAAGGCACGATAGTATGCCCAAGCATTTGCCAGGTCTTCGGCGCGTAAAGTGGGGTAGGCTTGCAGTAAATCTGCTTCACTACTGCCCAATTTTCGTGCCTGTACCAGCAGCCAAACGGGAATGCGAGTACGAACGATGCATGGCTCGCCGCCGCTAACGCCAGGAATAGCATCAATGCCGGGAAAGGCATCACCTAAGTCACGCACCACCCATTGTAAAACCTGAGCTTTTTCGGCCCGGTTTATTTGCGAGAGAAGGTGTTCAGTACCCTAATCCGCCGGTGCAAAAAACGCATCCACTTCTTCGGCCAGATCCTCGTCCGATTCGCCCGCGTCCAGCTGGCGGCGGAACTGGCTCATGTAGAGGTCGTAGTAGAAACCTCTGGCGGCCAACAATTCCCGATGGGTGCCCCGTTCGATGATCTCGCCATGATTCACCACCAACACCTGATGGGCATTGCGAACGGTGCTGAGGCGGTGGGCGATGACAAAACTGGTACGGCCGTGCAGCAGCACCGCAAACGCCTTCTGAATCTCCCGCTCCGTGCGCGTGTCCACACTGCTCGTCGCCTCGTCCAGAATCAGGATGCGCGGGTCGCTCAGCGCCACGCGGGCAATGGCGATCAACTGCCGCTGCCCCTGGCTCAGACCACCGCCGCGTTCGCCCAACACCGTCTGGTAGCCTTCGCCCAGCCGTTCAATGAAGTCATGGGCGCGGGCCAGTTTGGCCGCCGCTATCACTTCTTCATCGGTCGCATCCGGTTTGGCGTAACGGATATTGTTCAGCACTGTGTCGCTGAACAAAAAGGCGTCTTGCAGCACAATGCCAATTTGTTGGCGCAGGCTGTCACGGGTCACATCGCGGATGTCACGGCCGTCAATCAGGATACGGCCGTCGGTCACATCCCAAAAACGGGGCAGCAGGTTGATAATCGTCGTTTTGCCTGCCCCCGTTGGCCCTACAATGGCGATGGTCTCACCGGGAAGGGCATGAATATCCACCCCTTTCAGCACCGGCTCACCGGGGTTATATGCTGCCCACACCCCTTCAAAACGCACATCACCCTCAATGGAAGGTATAGCTGCCGCGTCCGGTTTATCCGTCAGTTCCGGCACCTCATCCAGCAGGCCAAAAATGCGTTCGCCGCCGGCAATGGCGCTCTGGATATTCGTCCACAGTAGGGCAATTTGCTGCACCGGCATATTAAACCGCTGCGTGTATTGAATAAAGGCAAAGATCAGCCCCAGGGATACGGCCGAACCCATCAAACTACCCCCGCGCAAAATGGCAATGCCGCCCACACAAGCCACAATCGCCAGACTGACATAGCTCAATGCTTCCAGCGTGGGCGCCAGGGCGCTGGTATACGCCTGCGCTTTAATGTTGGCGTCCCGGTTAGCGGCATTATTCGCGCGGAACTGTTCGATATTCTCCGCCTCGCGGCTGAACGCCTGCACCTCGCGCACCCCGGAAATGCCCTCCTGCAAATCGGCGTTCACCGAGCCAATCTCCTTGCGCGCCTGCCGGAACGCCTTGCGCGCCTGGTCAGAAAACCATTTGGTAAAAATAACCATCAACGGCAGCGTCACCAGACTGATCAGGGCAAAGGGCACATTGTCGCGGAACATCACGTAGATAATCCATACAATCAACAAAACGCCCTGCACCACCTGCACCACGCCAAAGCCGATCATCTGTTGGATGGTGTCCATATCGTTCGTCAGGCGGCTCATCACGTCGCCCGCCTCATGTTTGCTGAAGTAACCCAGGCTCAGGCGATGAATATGGCGGAATACATCATCACGCAAATCGCGCAGCACCCGGAAACCGGCCCAACTCATGGCATAAAAAGTAATGCCGGTGAGAATGGAACTACCCACATACAAAAACACCATCACCAGCATCAGTCGGCTAAAACCGGCTAACGTCTCCTGGTAGGAGGCAGTGGGGTCAATGGTGGTATAGGTACAGTTGGAGGCGGCAGGATTGTCACCCATGATCTGGGTCATCAATTCGGTAGCGGCGGGGGGCAGCGTCACACTGTCCGTATTGCCTGTCAGGGCCACGCGGCTGGCATACGGCGTCAGATAACAATCAATCGCCTGGCCGATCAGGTAGGGAATGCGCACCTGCATCCAGGTGCTAAAAATAATGGCGGCTAAAACGATGAGCAAAGGCAGCCAGTAGGGGCGAAAATAGGCGCCAAATCGTTTGAGCGTGCCGCTGATACTTTGCGCTTTTTGGGCTTCCATGCCCAGCAGTTGAGCTTGACGGTCTATCATAGCGGAGTCTCCAACAATCTCTCAATCTCCCAATCTCTTAATCTCA
>CAADGU010000427.1 GCA_900696625.1 uncultured Chloroflexota bacterium
CACTGGCATGCCTACCACGCCGACGCCCTGCACCGCCTGCTGCAAGTCGCCCCGGCCTTCATCCCGGCGCCCCTGGTGGAGCGGCTGCAGCACCAGACCACCCGCTTCATTGCCGAGCACCGCCCTGTGACCACCCTTTTCGTACAATTTGAAGGCATTGACCTGAACGCGGCCGATGCCGGGCAGCAGTTGCAATCCTACTATGAATGGGCGCGGCAGGTAGTGGCCCGCTTTGGGCCGCGCAACGGCCGTGTCAACCGTCTGCTCACCGGCGACAAAGGCAGCCAGTTGCACATCCTCTTTGGTGCGCCCACTGCCCCCGACGCGCCCGAACAGGCCATCCGCTGTGCCTTAGCCCTGCAACGGGAAAAACCGGCCTTCATCACCGGCCAGCGCATTGGCTTGGCCGCCGGGCCGGCGTTTGCTACGGCCGTTGGTTCCCAAAACCGGCGCGAATACACAGCCATTGGCCATGCGGTCAACCTCTCGGCTCACCTGGTTCTGCACTGCCCGCCCGGCCGCGTACTGGTAGACGAAACCACTGCCAACCGCGTCTGGGCGCAGTTCCAGTTTGCCGCCCACACCCCCGCCACGCTCAAAGGGCAGGTCACCCCCATTTCCACCTATCTGGTCGCTCAGGAACAGGTGACTCCCACCCCCTTTGCGGTTCGTTTTAGCCGCTGGCAAAAACCCCCACCCGGCCGCGACGCCGAAATTGCCCAACTGCGGCAGCGACTAGACGCTGCCTTGCGCGGCCATGGTGGGCTGATGGCGATCTCCGGCCCCTTTGGTGGCGGCATCCAGCCGCTGCTGGCCGAAGCAGCGCGCCGCTGGCTGGATGTGGGTGGGCGCGGCTTTTCCGGCGTTTGCCAACCTCACCTGGCCGATGCCCCGTTTGCCCCCTGGCAGGCCATCTGGCGTGACTTTTTCGACCTGACGCCAGACCTGTCCCCGGCAGCGCAAGCGGCCCAGGTGAAGAATGAAATCCGCGCCTGGCTGCCGGGCTGGGCTGATGAGGCCCCGCTCTGGTTGACCGCGTTAGGGTTGCCTCTGCCCGACCAGGAAGTGTCTGGCCACACGGCCGTTGCCACCGGTGTGCAGCAGTTGTGGCTCTTCACCCTCATTAAACGCTGCCTGACCCAGGCCGCCAAACGACAGCCGCTGCTTATCGTGCTGGAAGACGCGCAGTGGGCGGACGAAGCCAGCCGGGAATTGGCCGCCGCTGTCGCTGCGCAGTCTGCTGATCTGCCGCTGCTGCTCATAGTCACCTTGCGCCCACCCGACTCCGTGTACTTTCCGGCGCTGCGCCAGCCGGCTACTACCCACATTGTCCTGGCCGACTGGACGGCCGCGCAGGCGCGGGCTGTCATCCAGCGTCGCCTGGGCGCCAACAACCTGCCGCTGCTGCTGGAACAATGGTTGGGCCTGCGTGACCAACACGGCCGCGACGCTGAACAGGTGAACCCCCTCTTCCTGGAAGAATCACTCAAGCTGATGCTGTCTACCGATGTGCTGCAATTTACCGGCGACGGCCGCTTGCGGGTGGATGAGACGCGGCTGGCCGATTTACCTATTCCCAATTCCATTGCCGCTTTGCTGCAAACCCGGCTAGACACACTGTCCGCCGGTGCGTACAGCCTGCTGCAAGTAGCCGCCGTCATTGGGCATGAATTTAGCCTGGAGTTGTTAACGGCCGTCGCCCCTGGTCGTTCCCAATCGCAAGCGCCCGGTCTGCTAGACGAGCTAATTTCGGCGGAGATGGTCCAACCTGTTATTGAGGGTGACCATTCCACATTTATGTTCCAAAACAGCCTGCTGCACGAAGTGGTTTACCACCGCCTGCCGTATGCCCGTCGCCAGGCTTTGCACCTGGTTATTGCCGAACGGCTGGCGGCGGCCACGCCAGCGGCCGCCATGCCCGCCGCCATGCCTGCCGCCGCCATGCCTGCCATTTACCCATTGCTGGCGCACCACTACGGGCAGGCGGAAGCACATGAAGAAGGGCTGCGTTACGCCCTGCTCGCGGCGCATCATGCCGAGGCGTTGTACACAAACCGGGCTACTGCTGGCTTCTATCGGCAGGCGATCAACCATGTGCGCGCGTTGGGAACGGCGGAACGGGTAGAAACGGCCGTTTCCATTCTCATCGCGCAGGCCGAAGCATACCTGCGGTTGGGTGAACTGGAAGAAGCGGCTAAGGCTGCCGCGGCGGCGTTAGACATCAGCGCCGCCAGCGGCAGCCAGCCCACGTTGTTTAATTTGTTGGCGGAGATTGGCCTGGCGCAGGCGCGTTACCCGGCGGCGGCGGCGTTTGCCGCCCAGGTCATTGCCCAGGCTGATCAGTTGTCGTTGGCGGCGGCGCGCGCTTACCAGTTGGCCGGGCAGGCGGCGGCGGCCCAACAGCAATGGGCGCTGGCCGAAATGCAGTTCAATACCGCCCGTGCCATTTTGAGAAACAACCGGCAGATACGGGCTGTGTGGCGTCCGCACCATGCGCCGCTGCCGGAATTGTTGGCGGCGCTGGGTCTGGTGCGCAGCCAGCAAGGCGGGCTGCCCCGCGCCGCCGAACTGTGCCAACATGCGGTCGAGTTGGCGCAACAGATGGCGCTGCCCATTCCCACGGCCGATGCGCTGCTGGCTCTGGCGCAGGTACGGCTGCGGCAAGGGCGGGCTGAGGAGGTGGTGCAGGCGGCGGCGGAAGGCGCGGAACTGGCGCTGGCGACGTCGCCGCGCCTGCTGGTGCATTTGCTGCTGCTGCACGCGGAGGGGTTGTTGTATGACGGCCGTTTCCCGGAAGCGCAGGCCGATTTGCAATCTGCCGGGGATTTGCTGGCGATGATGGATGATGAAGTAGCGCGGCTGCGGCTCTCTTTGTTATGGGGCGGCGTTTATTACACCGGGCTGGCCGATTGGGCGGCGGCGTTGGGTTGGCTGGACAAGGCGCGGGCACAACTGGCGGCGCTGCAAAAGACGGGGGGCACGGCCGTGCCGGAATCTGTTGCTCTGCGCCTGGGGCTGGCGCAGGTGGCGTACCACACCAGACAGTGGGAACAGGCGGCCTCGTTGTTGGCGGCGGCGGAAAGTGAAGCGGTTGGGCGGGGCCTGATCTGGCCGCAGTCGGCGCTGGCTTACTGGCGGGGAATGACCCAGGCAGCAGTGGGCGATGTGGCCGCGGCGGCAAAGGCGTATCGCGCCGGGGTGACGGCCGTGACGTTGGGTGGCTGCCCGGATGATCTACCCCTGCTGCTGCTGCGGTTGGGGCAGCTAACGCCCCCAGATGATGGGCAGCGGTGGGAGTATCTGGAGGCGTGCGTGACGGCCGTGTACGGCCGTGCCCGCCACACCGACAAACAACTTTGCCTGCACGAGGCGGGTAGGCTGCTGCTGGCTGCGCCAGACGGCCGTTTGCGCCGCATTGGGGCGGGCTGTCTGGCGGCGATTCAAGTAATTTCGTGACTTCGCAATCTTGTGATGGGGTGTTTTGCCAGGGCGCGACAATCGGGCATAAGCCCAGTCTTTACAGAACCACAGTATTGTCATGGACTCAACATCGCCGATGCCGCTATTGTGTGCGAAGCGCCTCACAAAACCTTAACCACGCTTTACGACTTAATCGTAGATGCGCCACATCCAGCCCATGCCGCTGATTGTTTGCGTATTGGCCCCTGGTTAGTAGATGACCTGTGCGAACCACTGCGTGAATTCACCATTAGCGATTTGATGCAATTTGCCAGTTTGATGGAAGGGATACCTCTCCTGGTGAGCGTTGATGATTCCTTGACCGAAAGGGACAAAGGGACAACCTGTCTGGAAGGGGTAGATTGGCATTACGACCACGCCAAAAGTCAGGGAAAAAAGTCAGTCTACACCAATGCCTATCGAGGTGGACAATTACTACGTCAAGCAACTGTTGGGTTTGGGTGATTTTCGTGTACAGTCTTATGAGGCAGTGGAGAAGTGGTTTGCCATTATCTTTTTGGCCTATACCTATTTGCAATGGCGTCTCAACCATGCCTCGCCAGAAGAACGCTTCCAGGTGGTCGCCGATATCATCCGTCATCATCGGCAGCACCATGCCTGTCAGGTGTTGGAAGCGGCTTGTGTGATGGCCAGGCAAGATGAGGATTTGACCCAAGTCATGCGCCGTTTTGTCAGCAGAGGGTTATCGCCCCCTCCCTGACCACATCTACTTCTCTCGCCAGAATGAATCGCTGCAACGGATTTATCTCAACTGGCTCTTTTGGGTGACGATGAGTTGTGGCAGGCAGCGCAAACGCAGGCAACGGCCGAGGAAAATGAGCGGATATAGCAGTTGCTCACCAGGCAGAAACGGATCGGTTTGACAATGGCCGAACAAGAAGAGCTAACGCTGCTGGCAAATTTTTTCCGGCGCATGATGTTGGTGCGGGCGGAAGCGGCTGTTTTGCTTAAAGAACGGGCTTGGAACGGTTTGTTGAATTTGCCCAGACGCAGCCGCCGGAAGCAGTACGGCCGTTGCTGCCCACCATCCTCACCCTCATCCAGCGTGCCGCGCCTTATCCGCCTCTTTATCCCCTGTTGGCGAACCTGATTGTTGCCCTGCATCCCTGGCCCCATCGGTGGTTGGTGTCTCTATCTGGTCTGGCTGCCGACCCGGCCGAGCGCCAGATGTTGTGGCGCAAAGGCGCGCGTTTGCTGCAAGAGATGGATGCACTGGCCTGGCTGGATAACAATCCCCACCATCCCCCCTTCATTGGCATGTTTCACTAATCAGTCATAAGCCTGCCAGATTTTCCCCGTCTGTTAGTGGTTGCAGTTGGTCGTGTGTGTTCCGTAGCCAGCTACTGCGCCCAAGACGGGTTTCATCTTTCCTGGTTGATTGGTTATAATTGCCCGCAGTTGGCTACAAAAGGATTCGTGAGATGAATGAAACCACAATGGCTCTTGTGGGTTGACCGCATTATAGACACAGCACCCACTGGCGATGGCCGGTTTGACCGCCCGTAAGTCGAACATTACAATAAAATTGAGACAGGTAATTAAATAACGCAAAGGAGGCACACGGCCGTGACCCTAAACGAAATTTTGCAAGACATTCACGCCATGGAAGAAGATTTATTGGTGTTTGAACGCAAATATGGCGTCTTGTCGGAAACATTTTACGAATCCTATATGAGCGGCGAAGAACCGGCCGATGATGCCTGGGTATTGGATTGGTCCGAATGGGCGGGGACATACAAGATATTGCTTGACCGCCAGGAACTATATCGGCAATCCATTCAAGACTTATTGCGGCAGGAAACCAACCCCACTATTTCAGACTTAATCGCCCGGACAGCCCGTCGTGAATCCCTTGCAATTGCTTCTTGAGTACGAGCAGGTTGTTTACATGCTGCCGCAACACTACCCGGTCATCCGGCGTTCGACATTGACAGTTGTTCGCCGGGGTGCGGCCGTTGCCATATTGATGGGCGATATAGAAATTGACCATTACCGCCTGGTGGTGCGTGAGAAACTTTCTTTTGCTTCTGGCACGGGGCGCATTATGGATTATGGTTATGAAGTGTGGCAGGGTCAGGAGAAGCTCTATTGGTATGATTCCCAAGAGCATCCTGATGACCCAACCCTGGCCAAAACCCACCCGCACCATAAACATATCCCGCCAGACATCAAACACCATCGAGTTCCAGCGCCGGGTTTATCATTTGTGCAGCCCAATTTGCCCTTTCTCATACGTGAAATTGAACAACTGCTATAACGGAGAACGACGATCACCAGCCAACCCCCTGCCCCCCAAACGCCGCCACACGGCCGTGCCTACCTCTACTTCACCGTTTTCATTGCCGGCATGAGTACGCTGGCCATTGAGTTTACCACCAGCCGCATGTTGCAGACGGTGTATGGCACCTCCAACATCGTTTGGGCGAATGTGATCGGGTTGGTGCTGCTGTTTTTGACGGCGGGGTATTTCATTGGCGGGCGGCTGGCGGACAAACGGCCGTACCCCCACCTCTTTTACACCCTCGTCACCATCACCGGTTTTGCCGGGGTCTTTTTCTTACTGCTCACCAGCGTTATTCTGCGCTCGGCGGCGGCGGCAATGGCGGCGGTGAATGTGAGTGCGATAGCTGGCTCGCTGGTGGGCGTCATCCTGGCGCTGGCCGTGCCCGTCACCCTGCTCGGCTGCATGTCCCCCTTTGCCATTCGCCTGGCGGTGCAGGATGTGGGTGAGGCGGGGCGGGTGAGCGGCCGTATTTATGCCATCTCCACCTGGGGCAGCATCATGGGCACCTATCTGCCGGTGCTGTTGGTGATTCCGCTGGCGGGTTCACGCATGACGGCGCTGATTTTTGGCGCGATTTTGCTGCTGGTGGGGTTGGGTGGTTTGTGGCAGACGCGGCGGCGGGCGGCGCTGTGGGGGCTGGCGCTGCTGCTGGCGCTGCTGCCGGTGGCCTATGTGGGCACGCGGGGCACGGTCAAAGCGTATGAAGGGCAGATTTTTGAGACGGAATCGGCCTATAACTATATCCAGGTCATCCGCCGTGACGATTGCAATTACCTGCTGCTCAATGAAGGGCAGGCGTACCATTCCTTTTATTGTGACGGCGGCTACGTGCCGCGTGTGTCGGTGTGGGGCATTATGCTGGCGGCCCCCTTTTTCAACGAAGGGCCGGTGCGGGTGGACAACATGGCGGTGATTGGGCTGGCGGCAGGTACCATTCCTAAGCAGTACGGCCGTGTCTTTGGCCCCATTCCCATTGATGGCATCGAACTCGACCCGGCCATCATTCAGGTTGGGGTGGACTATTTTGATTTGACTGACCCAAACATCAATCTGATCGCCGGCGACGGCCGTTACGAACTCAACCGCCTGACCAGCCGCTATGACGTGATCACCATTGACGCCTACAAAGTGCCCTACATCCCCTGGCACCTGACGACGCGGGAGTTTTTCCAGGAGGTGCAGGCGCATCTGACGGCAGATGGCGTGGTGGCGGTGAATGTGGGGCGCGCGCCGCAAGACCGTTCGCTGGTGGACGCCATGACGGCGACGCTGCTCACCGTTTTTCCCACCGTACATGCCATTGACATGCCGGGTACACTCAACACCATCCTGGTGGCGACAATGCAGCCCACCACGTCGGACAATGTAGCTGCCAATCTCGCACAGCTTAGTCCCAACGTTGACCCGCTGCTGCGAGAGGCGCTGGCAACGGCCGTCGCTCACACCGTCCCCATCGCCCCCTCGGACGTGATCTTTACCGACGAACGCGCCCCCGTGGAAATTATCATTGATTCGCTGGTGCTGCGTTATTTATTGCAAACGGGGCCGGGCGGGTTGCCTGGCCTGGAAAGTGAACAGTGAACAGTGAGCAGTGAGCAGTGTGGACGGTTAACTGCTCACTGCTCACTGCTCACTGCTTACTGCTTACTATTTAATCATTAAGGAGACCACATGGATTTAACCACCGGGCACAAACTCCTCCGCACGGCCGTCATCATCGCCATGCCCTTTTTCCTGGGGCTGGGTATGATGCTGCTGGTCATTGAATGGAACTGGCCCAGCTATCCGGCGTGGGAGTACGGCCGTATCCCCCCCGACAACTATGGCCTGACCCCGGAACAGCGGCTTGACCTGGCGCAGCAAACACTGGCCTACCTGCGCCAGCCGGGCCGCGCCGATGATGTGATCTATCTGCTGGAAGAATTGCGCCTGCCAGATGGGCAGCCGCTTTACAATGAACGCGAAATCGGCCACATGCTGGATGTGAAAAATGTGGCCGACAATATCCGCGCTGTCTGGCTGGTAGCGGGCATTATTGTCGTTGTGGGTTCATTGGTATTGGTGGTGAAACCAGAAACAGCGACCTATGGCTGGCGCACCATCATGTGGGGTGGTGTCTTTACGGTGGTCGTTTTGTTAGCCATTGCCCTGTTCATCCTGCTGGCCTGGGACGTCTTCTTTGTGCAGTTTCACGAATTGCTTTTCCCGGCCGGCACCTGGACCTTTGCCTACACCGACGGCCTCATCCGCCTCTTCCCAGAGCAGTTCTGGTTTGACGTAGGCGTGGTCATGAGCGGCGGCGCGCTGTTGTTGGGGGTGGTTACGGCCGTGTGGGGCTATGTGATGGAGCGAAGGGTCAGTTAGCAGTGGGCAGTTAGCAGTGAGCAGTGAGCAGTGGGCAGTGGACAGTGAGCAGTAGAAGCCGCCGCTCACTGCTTACCGCTTACTGCTCACTTCTCCAAAGAGGCAGGCATGAAATCTATTGTGATCACCGGCGTCTCCACCGGCATCGGGTATGCGGCGGCCAAAATGCTGGTGGGGCGGGGCTGGCGGGTGTATGGCAGCGTGCGTCAACCGGCCGATGCGGACCGTTTGCAGCAGGAATTGGGGGAAGGGTTTACACCGTTACTGTTTGATGTGACGGATGAAAGGGGGATTGCCACGGCCGTGACCCAAATCCCTGCTCCCCTCACCGCCCTCATCAACAACGCCGGCATCGCCGAACCCGCCCCCCTGATGCACCTACCCCTGGCCGAATTCCGCCAACATCTGGAAATCAACGTCACCGGCGTATTGGCCGTGACGCAGGCGTTTTTGCCGCTGCTGGGGGCGCAGGCCAACTGGCCGCATCCGCCGGGGCGTATCATCAACATCAGTTCCGTCAGCGGCCGACTCGTTTACCCGTTCATGGGCGCTTACGCCGCCTCCAAACATGCGCTGGAAGCAATGTCGGACGCGCTGCGGCGGGAACTGCTGCTGTATGGCATTGACGTGGTTCTGATTGAGCCGGGCACGGTGCGCACACCCATCATCGGCAAGTTTGCCGGGCAGGTGGAACGGTACATGGGCACGGATTACGGCCGTGTCCTGCAACCCCTCGCCGCCCAGGTGGAAAAACGAGAACAATCCGCGCTGCCGGTGGAACGGGTCACGGCCGTGATCTTGCAAGCCTTAGAGAGTGACCACCCCCAAACCCGCTACCCCATCCCCCGCAAACGGCTCACCGGCTGGCTGCTCCCTCGCCTGCTGCCCGACCGCTGGTTTGACCGCCTGGTCGCCCGCCAATTGAAGATAGAGAAGTAAGCAGTTGGCAGTAAGCAGTGAGCAGTCTTTTACTGCTCACTGCTCACTGCTCACTGCTCACTGCTTCCCCTCCTCCCCCCGCCGCAAATCCTCGTTTGTCAGCACATTGCGGTCAACCACGTTTCCGCCATTTTGGTGCCGCCCCACCTGATGCGGCACAATTGTCACCACCACCCGTTCCAACCCATTAAGCGCCAGATTAAAGATAAATACACTGTTCTGGTGCAGCGCCTGTTTCCACACGCTGTCCATTGCCAGATGCCCCACCACCACATGCACATAACTATCCGGGTTCTCGCGCAGCAGATTTTCCACGTAATGGCGAATGGGCATATTAAGCTGGCGGTAAGGCGAAGGCACCACCACCAGTTTCCCTTCGCCAATCATTTCATCCCACAAGGTCTCCACCTTGCTCGCCTTCTCCGGGTTGACGCCAATATGCACCGCGTGCCAGGGGTGCTGCAAAGATTTGGCAAAATTCACCAGTTCAATTGTGCCCGTATGCACCCCATCCACCAACACCACCGTCTGCACCGGGTGCGAGGCAATATCATACGTTTTATCCCGCAGACTGAGCGCGTGGGCCACATCTTTGTAATGGTGATGCACACGGAAAAAGGCAAACACCAAAATCGGTATTAGCACGATCACAAACCAGGCGCCAGAAGTGAACTTGGTGACGGCAAAAATGAGCATGACAATGCCCGTACAAACAGCGCCAAAACCGCTGATCACTATCTTCAGCCGCCAGCGCGGGTCATAGCTCATCACCGTTTCCAACCCTTGCACACTTTCGCCCGGCTGCAAGCGGCCGATTTTACGCAAGCGCACCACCATGCCCGTTTGTGAGATGGTAAAACTCAAAAAGACGCCAATGGCATACAGCGGAATGAGGGCGCTGGTAGAGGCCTTCATCACGATCACCAGCAGTGAAGCCAACCCGGCCAGGGTAATTATGCCCCAGGAGAAAACCAGCCGCCCGCCGCGAAACGTAAGCTGCCGGGGCAGGAAACCATCACCGGCGTGCAAAGCGGCCAACCGGGGAAAATCGGCATAACTGGTGTTGGCGGCCATAAGCAAGATGAGGGCTGTACCGGCCACCACCGCCAGGTAAAAAATGCTGTTGTCGCCGAATATCGTGCGCCCCAGTTGGGAAATGATCGTCTCTGTGTGGCTGGGCATGGATTGAATCTGATGTGACAGAAAGGTGATGCTCAGAAAGATGGTGATCAGAATGCCGCTCATCCATTGCAGGGTGATGGCGGCATTGTGGCTGCGTGGCTCCTTGAAGGCAGTAATGCCGTTGGAGATGGCTTCGATGCCGGTAAGCGCGGCCGAGCCACTAGAAAACGCCCGTAATATCAGGAAGATGGTGAGCGGTTGGATGACACTTACCTCCACCATTTCCACATTGGTGACGACGCCTAATGTGCCGGTGAAGTAACGGTATAAGCCCATGCCCAATGTCAGAAACATGGTTCCCAGGAAGAAGTAGGTGGGGATGGCAAAGATTGTGCCGCTTTCCTTTACGCCGCGCAGATTCACAACGGTCATAATGAATATAACCAACAGAGCAACTTCCACACGGTAGGGATTGAGTGCGGGGAAGGCAGAGGCGATTTGGGCGACGCCGGAGGAGATGCTGACGGCGACGGTCAGGATGTAGTCAGTCAGTAGAGCCGCGCCGGCAACCTGAGCAGCTACTTCGCCCAGGTTGTCGCGGGCGACGATGTAGGCGCCACCGCCGTTGGGGTAGGCGTAGATTGTCTGCCGGTACGAAATGGTGACGATGACCAGCAGGACGGCGATGGCGATGGCGATGGGCATGGAGAGGCCAAAAACGGCCGTACCCGCCAAGGCCAGGATGAATAAAATTTCCTCAGTGGCATAGGCAGTGGAGGAAAGGGCGTCGGAGGCAAAGACAGCCAGGCCAATGGGCCGGTTGACGGTCTGGTGAGCCAGGTCGCGGGTGGCTAGTGGTTTGCCAATGAGCAGGCGCGAAAGTGAAAAACGAGGGGGATTTTTGATAGAGGCCATCTCGTCAGGGTTCGTGGTTTGCATGGTCAGGTTATTACTCCGTTGTGTAAAAATTGGTCATCAAAGGCGCGGATTCAAGATAGAAGCCGCATCGTCTGGCAGGGTAATGGTTGGCGTCCAGGTGAGTGAAGGGGACAGGTTATCTAGAGTCAGGAGGAACTGGCGCTGCCGGGTTAGTTGGCGGTGCAGCCACCGGCGGCGGATGGTTTGCCAATAAGGGATAGGAGAAGGGGGGATATGGACAAGCACGGCCGTGACCGCCAACTGTCCCGCCGCATCCACCACCGCCGGCCAATAATTGGCATACTGACAGCGGCGAATTTCTAAGAGGATGCCATACTCCTCGGCCGTCATCGCCATTAGCTCTAAGAGTTGGGCATCTTCGGCCGTAAAGCTCAAGGATCCGCCCGGTGTACCCAGCAGCAGGGGATGTCGCGCGGGTAGCATCTTTAGCAGCAGCAGTTCCGCCTGATCGCGCCGCGACATGGCACAGGCCAGATGCAGCGCCGCCAATGTCCACTTTGTTTCGCCCATCACAATCATCAGTCGAGATGTGTTCATAGCCAACTCCGGAAACCCTTAGGGTCTTACCAGAAGTTAGCTTACGTGACGGGGCGTAAAAATTGTGTCAGGGGTGGTTGGACGGGGTGTAAAGATTGTATAAAGGGAGATTAGTCCAGGTCTACAAAGCGGTAGCCAATGCCCGGTTCGTTCAAAATATAGCGGACATTGGCAGCCGGGTCTTCGTGCAGTTTCTTGCGAATCTGGTTGATGTAAATGCGAACGTAGTGGGTCATGTTGGCATAGTCGCTGCCCCAAACCTGGGTGAGAATGGCACGGTGGGTCATGATCTTGCCGGGGTGGGTGGCTAACAGGCGCAGGATGTCATATTCGATAGGGGTGAAATGAATTTCCTCACCGGCCAGTTTAACGGTGCGGTTCGCCAGGTCTATGAACAGGTCACCAGCGGTGATGGTGGCCGTTGGTGAGGTGGCTGGCTCCAAAGCGACGCGGCGCAAGACGGCTTGCATGCGGGCACGCAGTTCCTCCATGCCGAAGGGTTTGGTGAGGTAATCGTCGGCGCCGGCATCTAGCGCCTGTACTTTGGTGCGCTCGTCGCCGCGCACGGAGAGCATGATAATGGGTATTTGGCTCCACTCCCGCAAGCGGTGGCAGACCTCCAGACCGTCGGGAGAACTGCCCAGGGCAATATCCAATATGACGAGATCGGGGTGGCGTTGGGCTACGGCCGTGAGCGCTTCTGTCCCGTTGGCAGCCGTTATCACCTGATACCCATAGCCAGTTAAACCTGTTTGCAGCAGTTTGCGAATTTGCTGCTCGTCATCCACAATCAAGATCAACATAGGTTTCACCTGCTGCATGTGGTCGGGGGAGGGTAATGACAAAGGTGGCCCCACCACCGGGCGTATCTTCTACCCAGATACGGCCGTGATGCGCTTCTACAATGCCCTTGCTGATAGCCAACCCCAACCCTACACGACCCTCTGGCCCATGATAAAATGGTTCCATGATCCGCTCTTTATCCTCTGGCGGAATGGCGGGACCATGGTTAACAATGGTCAGCCGGACTTCCTGTTCGTCAAAACTACCGCGAATTTCCACCTGGCTTTCGGCCGGTTCGTAGCGCAGCACATTGTTGGTGATGTTACCCAGCGCCTGGAGCATCAACCCATAATCACAGCGCACCAGCGGCAGGTCATCGGGAAAATCCAGATGAATACGGGCCGTCTGGTGACGCTGGTAGGCCAGGGCGGCCACATCACCGGCAATTTCGGACACGGCCGTCCAATCCTCATGCAGCGCCAACGCCCCCGCCTGTAAACGAGACATGTCCAGCAGATTTCCCACCAGCCTGTCCAGGTGATCCGCTTCTTGCATGATCACCTGGGTCATTTCCTCTTTTTCCGTCAATGAAAGCTGGCTGCGCAGCGATTGCAGGTTGCTGGCGGCCGTTTTGATGATGGTGATCGGCGTGCGCAAATCATGGGAAACAGCGTGCAGCAAGGTGGTTTTCAGCCGATCCGCCTCTTCAATGGCCTGGGTGCGTTGCACGTTTTCGGCCAGTTCAATGCGCTGCAAAGCCATTGCCGCCTGTACTGCGCAGGCCATCAAAAAGTGACGTTGCGATTCCGTTGGCGGCATTGTGAACGTTACCCGCAGCGACCCATACACCTGTTCACGCAAGCTGATGAGAAGATACATGGTCGTTTGCGCACCGTCTGGGGGGAATTTTTGTGACACGGGCAAGATAGTGCAATCCACAACAGGCAGGTTGGTGGTTATGGCCTGGCGCAATCCCTGATAAATCCCTTCGCGGTCATTCAGTCGGTTGAACGTACTGCTGAGTTCATAGAGGATGTTTTGTTCGTTGGCGCGGCGGTGGGCATCTCCGGCCTGGAGACGGGCATAAGCGGTCAGTTGCCCGGTGATAATAGCGACGACCAGATAAATAAATAAATCGAGCAGTTCCCGCGGGTCTTGTACAGCCAGGGTGTAGTAAGGTTTGATCAGAAAGAAATTGAAACAAAAGAAGCTGAGGAAAGCGGCAATTAACGAAGGGAGTGTGCCTAACCAGACGGCAATAATGAAAGTGAGCAGCAGGTAAATGAGCGAGAAGTTAGCCAGTGTCAGCCGATCGCGGATGTACCACAAGGGGGCTGTTACCAGAATGACCAGCCCGATAGCAATAAGCACCCGCGTGGAGGGGCGAAATGGGGAATCTTCTTGCGGCATAAACAGGCATTATACCTGACGAGGGGACACGGCAAACGGGTGACAAGGTGAATGGATTACCCATTCGCTGGGTCACCCCCTCACGGCCGTATACACCATCCACTCGCCGGCATCATAGAGCGGCAGGTTGTCCCAGGCGGGGTGGGTGTTCACGGCCGTGAAACCCGCCGCCCGCAGCATTCCCTCGACCTCATCTGGCCGGTACACCTGGTCGCATAACTCCACCACATCCAGTTGGCCCGTTTCCAGGTGCAAAATGTGGTACCGCTCCACCGAAACCTGCTCTTCCTCCAGCCAGAACCGTTCCCCCAGGTGCAAAAACGGCGCGTCCCCCCATAGGCCGGTATCATCCGTAAACCACCAGTTGCTTTCTTTCCTGTCCACCTTCTCCGGGTTGAGCAGTTCCACACACAGGCGCCCGCCAGGACGCAGCGCCCGCGCGGCCCGCGCCAATACTTCCTGTGCGTCTGCCCTGGGCATGACCGCCAGTTGGCCGTAAAGCAGCAGAGCGGCGTCAAAACCGGCCCCATCCAGCGCCATCTGGCGCACATCTTGCTGAATAAAGGTGCAGCGGTCGGCCATGTCCTGCGCCGCCGCCAATTCTTGCGCATAGGCAACAGCAGCCGGGCCAAAATCAATGCCGGTGACGTGGCAACCGCGCCGGGCAAATTCCACCGCATACAGGCCAGGCCCACAGGTGATGTCCAGCAGGCGGCTGCCGGGTTGCAGCCCCAGATTGTCCCACAGCCATGCAATTTGTTTGGCGCGCTCGGCCGCCTGCCGTGAAGCGGCCCCATGCGATTCATCCAGATGTTCGCGCAGCATCCGGGCAGAAAAGGCGGGGTCATCCCAGGGCAGGTTGCCATCGTGTAGCTGCCAGGGGTACGGCCGTGCCGCCCGGTTATAAATGCGCCACAGGGTTTCGCTTATCTTTATGGTCATCGTAATACTTGATTGGGAACGCAGGTTGCCAGGAAAGAGTTCAAATAGTCAATAAAGTTTGTGACGAGAGTTTTGTTTCAAGCATGTTGATGATGTAATCGAGGGTTAAATTGGAATCAGCTTGTAGGCCTAAGCTGGTGGCCACCCCCATTGCATCAGTGCTATAACGGACGGCAAGATTTAGCCGATAAGACAGATTTTCCTGCTGCTCGAGCGAGTAGATGTGAAAATGCATGGAGTCGCCAATTAGCCCGCCGCTCAAATGCTCAAACTGGAATTCATGTCGCATATATTCCATCAAGCAATCTTGAAGGACTAAAACGAGGTGCTTATTGAGGTTTTCAAATGTCCCGATTTTGTGGTTAAGCTGGATAAGGGTCGTTTTAGCCGTCATCTTCCAATTCATGCCAAAGGTTTTATTGAAAGCTGTATCTTCAAGTTCAGCTTTTACGCCAACAGCATGCAGGAATTTCTGTCGGGATGGCCAGACAGAACCAGTTGTATCAAGCGCCTGTAATTCTATGCCCACAAAATCTTTGACCCGGTTATTTTTTGTGGACACCAGGAAATAATCCACTGAACCGCCAGGAACCGAGATTTCAGGAACGATATGTAGCTGATTGCCAGGTTCGTGTGAAGTTAGCAGATGGAGACAATCAAGGAATATCTGTCTTTGTTCCAATAGCCGGTTGGGGCAGATGATGGTTGGCCTTCGCTCCCGACTATAAGTTACCGTACAACTGCCGATAGTAATATCAGGGGTACTTTTCCTGATTTTTGTACACTTGCCCGCAATGTATGGACAATGCTGCTGATCATAAATTTTAAGCCAATCAACTGGTTCATTGGGGTGGGTGGGAATTCCATATAATTCCGAGATCTGGTTCATAATAATCTCATGCAACGTTTTTCAGCCATTTCAAGATATTCTTGCGAAATATCAATGGATACTGATTTTCTCCCAAGAATTCTTGCGACCAGCGATGTTGTGCCTGTACCGCAAAATGGGTCTAATGCCACCCCTCCGGGTGGGCACGTCGCCAGGATGGGTATTTTGCACAGGTCTTCGGGGTAGGGGGCATAATGTTGAAACCGTCTCTGCGTATCTTCAGGCAATATATCCCAAACATCCCCTGGTTTACTTCCTTTGGGGTGGTACTTCAGAAAGTAAAATCCTTTCTCTTGAAGTTCTTTGGCGCGCCCTGAGACACTTTCTGAATTGGAGTGCGTGGTTCTCTGTTGGCCCCGTATAACCATCCGAAAATCAGAGATTTCACCAAGTTCAACCTTTTGTAGCATCGAATTTAAGGCTCCCATCGCTTTTCCCTTTTCCTCTACCGTCAATTTCGTTGAAAGTTCAATTTGCCTTTTGTATCTGACCCCGGTAACACCGGTGGCCGAGACAACAGCGCCATTGTGTACCTTAGCTTTCCTGGGTTCAGTGCGAATAGAATCAACATCATAATAATAGCCAGAACTTATCTTAACGAAATGGAACAAGTTTTCGTGAACATTACGGAGACGGTCTGTTGTGTTATCGAGTCCCCCTTTTACCTTATGCCAGATCACATTGTTTCGTAGAATCCAGCCTTGTTCGTCGGTGAGTTTGAGAGCTATGCGCCAGGGAATACCGGCCAATCCTTTGTTGTGGTAACTGTCTCCCATATTGAGCCAAAACGACCCTGGTGTTTTTAGTACCCGACGAACTTCTGCAAAAATAGCTGTTACAGCTTCGATATACTCCTCGGGTGTATCTTCCAGACCTATGCCACCACTATGATATTCGCGCTTTCCCCAATAAGGTGGGCTGGTCATGCAAAAATCAATGGAATCATCAGGTATGGCGCGCAAAACTTCGCGGGCATCACCTCTTAAAAATAGCGGTTCATTGGAGGGACTGGCCAGATATTTATTGAAAGCGTCTCGATAATCACAAAGTGCAATCGTCATAATAGTTCAGGTTTCATGGGTACTGCTAATGAGGGTGACTTCGAATGTTCTCCTGTATACCCAATAAATCTTTTGGTCAGTGCGCAATAACTTTTTTGATGATCAAAATAGGCCAACAGCCTTTCCAGAGATTCAAGCGGGTCGTGGAATGGGCCACGTTTTTCAGTTTGAGTCATACTGTACCTTTAACCTGGCCCATAATAAAAAAAGTTCCATTTCCCCATCGTCATTCCCCCGCGTAATGCCCAGGCGAGATGCACGCTGTTTGATGGTATTAAGCTGCCGCCAATTTTCTGCCGGAGAAGCTGCTTGCAGTTCTCGCTGCTGAATTTCTGCAACCGCTTTCCATCGTTCAACATATGCCCTGACATCCGATGTTTCCATGTGCAAAGTATAACATGGAAGCACCTCTTTCCTAATCGGGATCGCGACCTCGTAACCATGTTTCTCGTCAGGGCCAGGAACATCCGGTAAACTGGAAACGGAAAACTGTGCAGGAGAAAAGGAGAATTTCCCATGGCTTATACACTGATTCACAATGGCACGTTGATTGACGGCAACGGCCGTGCCCCCATTCCCAATGGCGCTGTCTTGGTGCGGGATGAACGGATTACGGCCGTTGGCCGCAAAACCGACATTACGTTACCTGACGCCGACATCCAGATGCTAGACGCCCAAGGCGGCACGATTTTGCCTGGCCTCATTGATACCCATGTCCACTTTGTCTTTGAGGGTATCAACCCCTTGCAAATGATGACCACGCCCTTTTCGCTGAACTATTACCAGGCAATTGACCGCATGAAACGCACTGTCGAAGCCGGCGTGACCAGTGTGCGTGACGCCGGCGGCGCTGACCTGGGCATGAAACAAGCGGCGGCGCAAGGGTTAGTGCTGGGGCCGCGGATGCAAATCAGCATTACCGTGTTGTCCATTACCGGCGGGCATGGCGATAGCTGGCTGCCGTCGGGGGCGGATTTGACGTTATTTGCCGAAGCTCCGGGACGGCCGTCCGGCATCGTGGATGGCGTGGATAATGTGCGCCGCAAAGTGCGCGAAATTTTGCGCGCCGGGGCGGACGTGATCAAGGTTTGCTCCACCGGCGGTGTGCTCAGCCCCACCGACCACCCCGAATTTACCCAGTTTAGTCCCGAAGAACTGGCGGTGATGGTGCAGGAAGCCACCTACCGGCGTGGCGTCAAGGTGATGGCCCATGCCCAGGGCGCAGAGGGAATCAAAAATGCAGTGCGCGCCGGGATCCATTCCATTGAGCATGGTATTTTTGTGGATGAGGAAGCGATTGAACTGATGTTGGCAAAGGGCACATTCCTGGTACCCACGCTCCTGGCGCCCCTGGCCGTATTAGAAATTGCCGAAGCGACGGGCACAATGCCGGAATGGGGGGTACAAAAGGCGCGTGAGGTGATTGAGATTCACAGCGAGAACATCGGCAAGGCGTATCAGGCCGGGGTCAAAATTGCCATGGGTACGGATGCGGGTGTGATGAAACACGGTAC
>CAADGU010000428.1 GCA_900696625.1 uncultured Chloroflexota bacterium
AGGGTATGATCTTTGCGCTTTAACATCCCGCTGCCATCCTGGTATGTACTCAAAATTAGTCTGAACATTTCAAGTTCAGCTTCAGAAGGTACTCTGTCAACAAAGGCAAGGCTCATTAGTTCTCACGAATTCTTGAATTTTCAAGATTAAGCTCAAGTTCATCTTTTAACAATTCATCCGTAGTGACATCAAACAAACGGGACACCTTCAATACAAAAATTGTTGTTGGTATCTTTTGTCCTGACTCAATTTCGCTGAGATAGCTATGGGTGGTGTAGTTCAATTTGTCTGCTAACCATTGCAAAGTCATGTTGTGGTGATTTCTTAACGTGCGTAATTTTTCACCAAATCTTTTTAACGAGATGTTTTCTTCTGTTTGCATTACTTTTACTACCAGGCTTATACTTTAGAAGAACATTTGTGCAATAGTTGATTTTTGGTAATAAATAAAGTAAAATGTCTCTATTAGAGACAAGGGTGGTTTATATGACAGCTTCTAACGAGAAAATGATCAACAGTCCCATTCGGTGGGTAGGTGGAAAATCGCGTTTGCGGAAGGATATTATTCCGCTGATTCCCGAACATAGCTGTTATGTGGAACCGTTTGCCGGCGGTGCCTGGGTGTTGTTTGGCAAAAAACCAAGTCCGGTGGAAGTGCTGAATGATATTGACCAGGAACTCATCAACTTTTTTCGGGTGTTGAAAAACCAACCGGAGGCGCTCATACACTCCTTTGAATGGGAATTGGTCTCACGTGCCGAATTTGAACGATTGGCGCAATGTGATCCCTTGACCTTATCAGACGTGGAACGGGCGCACCGTTTTTATTACATCCTGATGGCGGGATGGGGCGGTGAATTGGATTATCCACGTTTTCAAACCAGCATTTCCGATGGTGGACATGGTAATCGTTTGATCGGCGCTTTGAAACATTTGCGCCAACGCCTGCAGCCGGTACATGAACGGCTGCGCACGGTCATCATCGAAAATCTGACCTGGGAAGAGTGTCTGGATCGGTATGATCGTCCCAAAACATTCATGTACATTGACCCGCCTTATCCGCAGAACGGCTGCAATTACAAGTATAACATGCAGGATTGGGCAGACCACAAACGGCTGGCTGTCCGGCTGGCAGAAACCAAATGCAAGTGGCTGCTCTCCTCTTACGATGTACCCGAAGTGCGCCAGATGTATGCCGGGTATCATATCATCCCCATTCAGTCTTATTCGGGCATGAATGCCAAAAAGAATGGCTCGGAGCGGGTGTTAAACCAGGAGGTGGTGATTGCCAACTTCAATACCCAAACGGCCGATCTGCTGTATCCACAAGGGGGGCGGTTGGCGCTGCAACGGCCGTTACTCAAAATAGAAGAGTTACAAGAGGAGTTTCAAATCACTCCCCAGGAGCTTTAAGCAGGGATGGTAAAATGATGGCTGGATAGGATTCGTCGTCGGTGCAGAGGTTATGGATGGTCACGGCCGTAACCTTCCCCACACGCTCTTCCCCCTCCGGTAATACCAGCGCATACACCCGCACCCCAAACCGGGCAAATTCCCGCGCACATTCGCGGGTGAAGCCAATGATGCCGGCTTTACTGGCACAGTAAGCGGCCCGGTTCTCAAAAGGAACGTCTACCCCCGCCGTCGAAGCGATATTAACGATCAGCCCGCCCCGCTCCCCATTTTCATCGGCATTTTCGTCAGCCATCACCCGGCCACACAACTGGCTCATAAAAAACACGCCCTTCAAGTTGACATCCAGGCAGCGGTTCCAATCCCATTCATCCATCTTCAAAATGGTCGCCTGGGGCATGACGGCGGCATTGTTCACCAATATATCAAGCTGCCCCCATGCAGCCCGGGTCGTTTCGATCAAATGCACACATTGGAATTTGTTGGCCACGTCGGCAGCCACGGCGATGGCCTGCCCGCCCGCCTGCACAATCTCTGTCGCCACCCGTTCCGCCCGGTCCGGGTTCAGGTCATTCACCGCCACCCGAATGTCGGCGGCGGCCAATGTGTGGGCTACGGCCGTGCCAATGCCCTGCCCGGCTCCGGTGATGATGGCGACTTTGTTGGTGAGGGAGTTCATTTTTCAGGCAGGCAAATGCGGGTTAGCCAAAAAGCTATAACCGGTACCCCACGCCGAGAGAATGTAATGTGGTTCTTTGGGGTTAACTTCAATTTTGCGGCGCAGCCGGTAGATGTGGGTATGCAGCCTGTCTTCGTAGGCGTCATCCTGCGGCCAGACACGGCGCAGCAGAAATTCATTGGTTACGGTACGGCCGGCATTGCGAATGAGGATATAGAGCAGCTTCGTTTCGGTGGGCGTCAGTTGCACCGGTTCAGGCTTGTGCGGCACAAACGCTTTACGGTTGGGGAAATCTATTTGCAAATGAGCGTCCACACGGATAACAGGTTCTAAGGTATAAGCAAAATCGCCCAGGCGGCGCAGCACTCGCCGCACGCGGGCCACCAATTCACCGGAACGGAATGGCTTGACAATGTAATCCTCGGCATACCGCTCCAATCCCTGAATAATGGTTTGCTCGTCATCAATCGCCGTAAGCATAATGATGGGCAAATCGGAAAAGTCGAGTATCGCCTGACACAGTTGAAACCCATCCATGCCCGGCATGTTCAGGTCTACAATAGCCAGATGGGGCAGGCCATGCCGGGAAATTTGTTGCAGTGCTTCTTCGCCAGACACGGCCGTGATCACCCGAAACCCCTCATGCTCCAACGTCGGCTTCACGGCGTTCAAAATAAAGGGGCTGTCATCTACCACCAGAATGGTCTGTATGTCAGTGTGGGACTGCTCAACCGGTAACATGGCTGAATAGTAAACCACGATAAGAGGAAAGGCAAGGTTTAGACGCGCGGGCAGAAATGAAGTAATTGGGTAATTGACCGCCTAAATTACTCAATGACCAGATTTCCCAATTACCCTTTGTCCTTCAGGACAAATATCGCGCAAGGGGCAGGCCGGGCAGTCAGGACGGCGCGCTTTGCACAGGGCACGGCCGTGAAAAATCAGCAGGTGCGAAATTTCAATCCAGCTTTCCTGGGGGATGATCGCCATCAACTCTTGTTCTACTTTTACCGGGTCTTCGTTGGTACTCGTCCAACCCAGCCGGTAGGCAATGCGCTTGACATGGGTATCTACGGTAATACCTTCGGCACGGCCGTAAATCTCCCCCATCACCACATTAGCCGTTTTGCGCGCCACCCCGTTGAGCCGCAGCAGATCTTCCATCCGCCGCGGCACTTCGCCGCCATATTCATGCACAATTATCTGCGCCGATTCCTGAATAAACTTCGCCTTTTGCCGGAAAAAACCGGTAGGCCGGATAATCTCTTCCAGTTCGGCCCGGTCAGCCGCCGCCAGTGCAGGCGCGTCCGGGTAACGGGCAGAGAGAAAAGGCGTCACCTGGTTCACTCGTTCATCCGTACACTGGGCCGACAAAATGGTCGCCGCCAACAACTGAATGGGTGTTTCATAGTTCAACTCGCAGTGAGCATCCGGGTACATGTGCCGCAGGCGGGTTACGGCCGTTGTCACTTGTTCTACATTTAAACTCATCAGTCTACCCTCTCTACCGTATTGTCATTCAACCCCCTTCAAACAACAACTGACAGGTATATTTGGCTAAATGCGGCCAGAAAATGAGCCGGATGCGGACACAAAGATGGCCGGATTTGACCTTACACAGTAGAGAACAATTCGGTAGAGTGACGACCGTGTTGCTCAACAATTTTCATAACAAGATAGTACACATATGGAGACATATGGAGGTCACGATGACAAAAAGAGATTGGTTTATTGGTATTACCGCTGGGCTTGTTTTAGCCCTGGCAGTCATTTATTTACAATTAAGCAGGCCATTTTCACCCACATCAGCAGCAGTTTTTGCCCAAAATGATAAGCAAACACCCACCATTGATCATCCGCCATCGGTCATGATAATACAACCTGAAGCGCGAAAAGTGATAGAAGCCATGCTCAATAGCCATACTCAATGGGCGACTCTACAGGCACAAGCAACGACAAACTGGTACATTGCCGGTGCCAAAGAATCTTCCTGGTTTTCAAATGTAGTTATAAACCAGCCTGCCCACGCACGTTTTGAAACATCCTTAGCAGGCGAAAACGAAGCCAATCTTTGGATCATGAACGGCCGTCAAAAATACGAACGCGATTTGGTAAATGCGGTGGAAGAAGAAAAAATACTGCCGTCTTTTGCCACAGATCCAGGCGCTTTAGCCAAGCTGCCAGATCAAATTGAGCAAATTGCCCTCACTGAGCGAATCATATATCGCCATCCCATTGGCATGCTCGTGCCGTCCCCTGTCGCTGACTACATTTATCCCGTTGGTCTGGCACAACGTGGGGGGCAATACAGCTTAATTGGCGAAGAACAAGTCGCTGGCCGCAACACCTGGATATTGGAATGGGTCGAAGAAGGCAGCAACGATATTCCCCCCTCTTTAAAACAGCACTTTTGGATAGATCAGGAAACGGGAGTTATCTTGAAAGCACACAGCTATGTAGGAGCAAATCTTAAAGAACTTTATGAGGAAACTGTGTTCTCTTGGATCACCTATAATCAACCTGTTACTGCTAAATCTTTTGTTTTCCCCACTGAAAAATAAGGCAACAGATAGACATCTTTAGTGAAACAGCAAACCTATCAAATCATCCGCCAAATTCTGAAGGGGACACTATCATGCAAATTCTAAAGCGATTTTTAATATGCTCTCTTGTGGCAATAGTCACATGTAGTATAGCTTCAATAAGTGTTCGGGCAGGGGCTTATGGGTACATCTCTGAATACTCAGGCAATTTCACGGCCAATGGTTCCATAACGGCCGTCTTACCGTGTAACTCCACCTGTAAAAACGGTAATGCAAAACAGGCAACTCAAAACAATGGCGCTACGGGCTTTTGGAACACCAGTCAGGTTGGGGTAGTTACATGGGATGCCTGGATACCAAACCCCGTACAAGGCGCAACCTATGCGGCTGTACGCTATTACGTCTACAGCAACCAGGATGATTTTAACCTGATGGTAAACCAAAACAATTGGAAAAACTCCTATGTCTATTTAGGCAATTTGGATTGGATTGGAACATGGGGACAGGTCGTTTTGCCATCCAGTTGCGTGACCGGGTATACATGTACTACCTTAAAAGTCTATTACGATCAGATAAGGTATTGGTACAATTAAACAATAAGATCACTTTCTTGACGATTAGAGAGTTGAAGCGACTTGTCTTAAAAGGACAGGTCGCTTTTTGGTTTCCCGGCATTATTCTCGCTTTTCGCAAAATGTTTGACAAAACCAGGGGGGAAGGTATATTTTGGCAATTGTTAACAGTGTTTTTGTTGTTTGAATGTTGTCAAACAGGAGCAAACTGGGAGAGAGGGGCATGTCCCCCACAATTCGTGTCTGTTTAGCCGACCGTCACCGCCTGTTACACGTTGGTATTGAAACTATCATCAAACAAACAGAATATTTAACCTTTTCGGGCAGCACCACCACTGAAGAAGGGACACTGCATTTTTGCCAAATTTACCACCCCCATTTGTTACTGCTGGCTTTGAATATACTCAGCCAACCGGCCACAGCTTTTGTCACCACTTTACGCCAGGAATGTCCAGCTATCAAACTGCTCATCTTGTTGAGCGACACCCATGAAACAAATATCCACACCCTGCTGGGAAGTGGGGCAAATGGCTTCATTCTAAAAAGCGAAAGCCCAGACCGTCTGGTAGAAGCTATTCACAGCGTGATACAAGGCGAGGATTGGGTCAGTCCCTCTTTGCTAAGAATCCTTTTGGCTACGCAAAATCTTAATCTGGTTCTTTCTACCTTGACTGACCGGGAAAAACAGTTGTTGTCCTTGCTTGTTGCTGGCAGAACCGACCGGCAGATTGGTGAAGAGTTACACTTAAGTGAACGAACCGTTCGCCGCATCCTTTCCAGGTTATATCAACGTTTAGGGGCAAAAAACCGGGCAGAAGCCACCTTTATCGCCGGGCAAAACCAAATACCTGACCCCGCTTCCCCCTCCCTCTAATTCAACAGCAGGCCTGGCCTCAGTACCGTTTTTCAGTCGTCAATCACTGATAAGCAATCGTCATTGTTGGGTAAGGCTGTGTATAATGGGTAGCAGGGCACGGCCGTAGGCATCCCCTATATCCCTCAACATTGTGGAGGATTCATACCTTGAACTTGAAATTTGGCAGGGAAGTTTGCAGCCATCTGGAAATGGCGCGTTCGCGTGAATGGCTGGTAACCAACGGCATCGGCGGGTTTGCCTCCGGTACCATAGCCGGGATGCTCACCCGGCGCTATCACGGCCTGCTGCTGGCAGCACTGAAGCCACCCGTGGGCCGGACACTGCTACTGGCCAAACTGGACGAAACGGCCGAATACGATGGCATCTATCCCGAAAGTGGCCATTTTTACCCGCTCTATGTCAATCATTGGGCCAATGATTCGGTAGAGCCTGATGGCTGGAAACACCTCAACAGCTTTCATTTGGAAGGCACAACGCCGGTCTGGACTTACGGTATAGCCAACGCCTTGCTGGAAAAGCGCATCTGGATGGAACACGGCGCCAACACCACCTACATCCAATACCGGCTGGCGCGCGCCACAGGCCCACTGCGCCTGGAAGCCAAAGCGTTTGCCAACTACCGCGACTACCACAGCACCAGCATCTCCGATGACCTGGAGCCGGCGATTGAGCCGGTCACAAATGGCCTGCGCCTGCAAATGGATGAAGACGCCGTGCCCTTTTACCTGCTCAGCCAGCAGGCAGAAATGGAAAACCGCAGTCAGTGGTATGAAGATTTTTATCTATCCATTGAGGAGTATCGCGGCCAGAATGACATCGAGGAAGACCACCTCTATACGGCGCGGATTCAGGCAACACTGCGTCCGGGTGAGTCGCTGACGCTGGTTGCCAGCACAGAAGCGGACGCCGACCTGGATGGGGAGGCCGCGCTGGCGCGGCGACAAGCACACGAAGCGGACCTACTGGACCACGCCACCCGCCAGTTTAGCGTACCTGTGCTTGCCGACATCCAACAATTGGCGCTGGCGGCCGACCAGTTTGTGGTGAAACGGCCGACCACCAATGACCCCGACGGCCGTTCCGCTGCGGACGGCCGTTCCCTCATTGCCGGGTATCACTGGTTCAGCGATTGGGGCCGGGACACCATGATCGCCCTGCCCGGCCTAACGTTGGCTACCGGCCGGCCGGAAATTGCCGCCAGCATCTTGCGCACCTATGCCCAATTTGTAGACATGGGCATGATCCCCAACCGTTTCCCCGACCAGGGCGAACGCCCCGAATACAATACCGTAGACGCCACCCTCTGGTATTTCCAGGCCATCCGCGCCTACCACGCCGCCACCGGTGACTTGTCGTTGGTGCGTGACCTCTTCCCCCTGCTGCAAGACGTGATCAAATGGCACAAACGCGGCACCCGCCACCGCATCTACATGGATGAACAAGACGGACTGCTTTTTGCCGGGGAAGAAGGCGTCCAGCTTACCTGGATGGACGCCAAAGTAGATGACTGGGTGGTAACACCCCGTGTAGGTAAACCGGTAGAAATCAACGCGCTCTGGTACAACGCGCTGCGCACCCTGGCCGAATTTGCCCACCTGCTGGGCGAAGACGCCGCCCCCTACGAAACGCTGGCCGACAAAGTGACGCTGGGTTTCCGCCGCTTCTGGTATGCCAAAATGGGCTACTGCTACGATGTGCTGGATGGCCCTGATGGGCATGATGGCAGCCTGCGTCCCAACCAGCTATTTGCCATTTCCCTGCCCCACAGCCTGCTCAGCCACGAGCAGCAGCGTTCGGTGGTGGACGCTTGCGCCCGCCATCTGCTGACGCCGCACGGTCTGCGCTCGCTTTCACCCGACGACCCTCTTTACAAAGGGCATTACGGTGGCGACCGGTATAAACGAGATGGGGCGTACCATCAGGGCACGGTGTGGGGCTGGCTGATTGGCCCCTTTGTCAGCGCCCATTTGCGTGTATACGGCCGTCCGGCCGAAGCGCGCTCTTATCTGTATCCCCTGCTGCTCCATCTGGCCGATCATGGCGTGGGCAGCATCAGCGAGATTTTTGATGGCGACTCGCCCTTTACGCCACGCGGCTGCATTGCCCAGGCATGGAGTGTGGCGGAATTGTTAAGAGCGTGGCGAGAGACGGAAAACGGAGATTGAGAGATTGGGAGATTAGGAGATTGAGAGATTGAGAATCTCCTAATCTCCTAATCTCATTCCAGAGAGAGTATGGCAGAACAAAAACCCAAATTTGGCCCTGAGCATTTTGCGGCGGGGGATTTTATCATCCGGCAGGGGGAGGAGCCGGATAAGTTTTACATTATCACACGCGGTCGCGCCGAAGTGATTTTGCAGCCGGTGGATGGGCTGGATGAGGTAATTGACCAGCTTGGCCCTGGCGACCACTTTGGTGAAGTGGGCATGGTGCGGCGCAGCCGCCGCATGGCGTCGGTGCGGGCAGTGACGGATATGGATGTGATGGGCATGGATTACCAGACATTTATGAACTGGATGAACAGCGCCCCGGAAGTGGCCGATGAGATGGATGCGGTAATTGAAGAGCGGCTGCTAAATGCCGGCGAAAGGCCGGAGCAATTTACAGAAGCGGAGCCACAGGGGATGCTGGCTCATCTGCAAGAGGCCGCGCCGGAGGACGACACGGCCGTGCCCCCCTCTCTCTTCTTCCCTAAAGACAGCGTCATCATCCACCAGGGCGACCCGTCGGATATGTTTTATGTGATTATTGAGGGGTTTGTCACGGTGAGCCGGGAGGCGGCCGACGGCCGTACCCAAACCGTCACACACCTGACGACCGGCGACTACTTTGGCGAAATTGGGCTGCTGGACGGCAGCCCGCGCATTGCCAGCGTTACTGCCCTGACAGACGTAAAACTACTCAGCTTTGACCGCGACACCTTCAAAACCTGGATGCACAAATCACCCGGCAGCCAGGATGAACTACGCCGCGAAGCCAGCCGTCGCCGGAAGGACACCGGGGCGCTGTCGGCGCCGGAGGGAAGTTAATCAACCTCCCGGAGATTTTGAAACTCCGGGAGGTTGGATAGTGAGGTATCCATGTTAACTATACAAATTCAAGATCGCGCATTAGAAAAGCAGATTACCGATCTGTTGCAGCAAAGTTTCGATGGTAACTCTGACAAAATGTTGCAGGAGCTTCTTAAGAGTTACACAGAGCAACTGAATCGGCTGAAATATAGCGGCATTTTGAATTGGCAAACAGATGGTCTGGCCTTTCAGAAGGAAGTACGCAGTGAATGGCAATAAACTCTTATTGGACACCAATGCCTTCATTTACTTTTTTGAGGGCAGGAAGAAAATTACCAATTTAGTAGTCAACACGCCCACAATATATTTTTCGGTCGTTTCAGAAATCGAATTACTTTCTGCCACTCATCTTGACCAGAAGGCTCTGGACTCAATAAAGACTTTCCTGGCGCTTTGCCAAAGAGTTGAATTACCTACAGAAATTATTGATCAAACGATCCTGATCCGCCATAAATACCGATTCAAGGTGCCGGATGCTATTGTTGTTGCTTCGGCTTTACACTTAAAAGCGCCTCTCGTTTCGGCAGACGTGGCATTCAAAAAAGTTACCGGACTGCACTTGATTTTGGACATTTTAGACTGAGCATGGACATTGAAACATTAAAACAACAGGCTGGGGAGAAGGCGGTGATGCTGGCGGTGAAGCCAGGAATGATCATCGGCCTGGGTACGGGCAGCACGGCCGTACACGCCACCCGCAAG
>CAADGU010000429.1 GCA_900696625.1 uncultured Chloroflexota bacterium
AGATATTGGCCGCCGCTGGCCTGGGCGTGGCTGTTGAGTGACCAGCGGTAGCTGCGCTGGATGCGCTCATCTAATTCCTCAAACGTGCCATCGGGCAAAGCCGCGCCATCCCACACGTCAATGTAGTCCAGTTGCACCAGGTCGTTATTGGCAAAGGGGTTTTTCTGCCCCAGCACGTTAATCGTCAGGGTATGGCTGCCGGGGGCCAGGTCGTGGTAGTAAACGGAGACGGTGGCGGGGTCGCGGCGGTAGGCGTCTATGATGCCCTGGCTGACGCCGTCTATGAAGATTTCGGCGTAGCCGCTTTGGAGTGCGCCATAAAGCCCTACGCCGACGCTGACGCCATTGAAGGTGAGGCTGATGGTATCACCCGGATTGCCGGAAGAATACATGTAATGGTCGCTGACGACATCGTTGAATTCACTGCTCCAGGTGTTGGCCGTTTTCGGGAAGGGAACGCCATTGTAAAGGATGGGAGCGTCGTTTTCTTCGTAGCGGTGGAAGCTGCCGATGGTGGGCGGCGGCGTAGGTGGTTCCACGGCAGGTACGGTGAACAGATCCAACGTGGCCTGCCCGCGGAAGGCGCGCACAGTCAGCACGTGCGGCCCTGCGCCCAATCCGTCAAAAGTGAAGGTGCGTGTTTGCACCGCAAAACCGGTCAGGTCAAAGGTGCCACGAAAGTCGTCGTCGGTGTAGAGGGCGATTTTTTCGGAGTTGCCAAAGCTGATGGCCTGGAAGGTAATCGAGTCGCCGGTGAAGGGGAACCAGGCGGTCTGGCCGTTGCGGAAGTAGCTGCCGCCGCTGGCATTGGGGTCGTTCTGGTTGCTCCAACTGCTGCTGCGCCAGACGCGCACGTGGTCTTGTTCATACGCGCCATCGGGCATAGTGGTGCCGTCCCAGGTGTCGAAGTAGTCCAGGCCAACACGGGTGTTGGTGCTGAATGGGTTTTGTGTGCCGGTGACGTTGACGGTGATGGTGTGGGCGGTGTCGGCCAGATCGGCATAGGTGACGCGCTTGACGTCGGCGTAGCGGCTGTAGAGGTCTACCGTGCCCTGGCTAATGCCATCTACCAGGATTTCGGCAATACCGCTTTGGGCGGAGGTGTAGAAGCCGACGGCGACCCATGTGCCGCTGAAATTGAAGCTGGCGGTGTGCCCGGCGGTGGCGGAGCGGTGGTAGCTACCGCCGCTGGGGATAATATCGTTGAAACTTGTCCAGGTACCGGTGTAGGTCACGGCCGTGTCGCTGTTCTCCGTACGGGTAATGGCCCAGGTGGTAAGCGGAGATGGGGAGATTGGCGGTGAGGACACCGGGGGATTAAGAGATTCGTTATCCGTAATCGGTAATCGGTGGTCGGTAACCGGTAATCGGTAATCGGTAAGAGGTTCGGGTTCGGCAATGGTCACGGATGCAAACCGCCCTCCAAGCAACGACTCTTCCCTGCTCACTGCTAACTGCTCACTGCTCACTGTTGTCCCCCCAGTCAGCAACGGCTGTTCCGGCCAATTATAGAGCGTCTGTGTACTGGTCGGCGGCAGGATCGTTTCGCCGAGCAGTTCGGTGGTGATGGTGGTGGTGACAGTCACGTCGCCGGTGGGTACGATGAGCGGACTGACGCTGTGGGAAACGCCGAGGCCCTGCCCCACACCCAGATAACCGACGCCGGAACCATCGGCTACGGCCAGATCAACGGTGAGGGTATACACGCCGGCCGCCCAGCCGGAGGTGTTGACGGTAGCCAGATCGTAGGCGCGGGGGTTGCCGATGAGCAGGGTGACGGGAATGTCGTCGCTCCAGGCGGGGCTGCCATCCGGGGCCAGGATTTCGGTGTGGGCGATGAGGTCTTGCCGGATGCCGGCGACGTTGGCGACGGTGACGCTGAGGTCGGTGCTGCTGACGCCGGTTTCCACGAACGGGGGATCGGCGGTCACGGCCGTGACCTGCACAAATTTGTCTACCACATTCAGGCGAGCCAGGGCCGTGTCGGAGGCGAGGATGGAATCCTCGGCTACGACGGTGGCGGTGAGGTCATAGCTGCCCAGGCTGGCGGGGGAGGTGTTGATGGGCAGGACGGCCGTGTCGCCGGGGTCGAGAGTGGGGCTAAAGGTCTGGTTGCCGCTGGGGGTGGTGACGGTGACGGCGTACACAGCGGCCAGGTTGCCCAGGTTTTGCACGGTGAGGGTGAGTGTGGCCGTGTCGCCCAAGAGGATGGCGTCCAGGTAGGGAGTGAAGCGGGCGTCGGGGCGGTAGGCTTCGATGGCGCACAGTTCGTCGCTGAGGGTGGACACGGCCGTGCTGATGTCGCCCAGGTCGGCCAGGATGTCGGGGGCGGTGGTGTGTGTGGAGAGGGTGGTCACGGCCGTTTCGATGTCGTCTACGGCCGTGAGCAGGGTGCTGGTGGCGCGGGTATAGTTGACCACACTTTGCCCGGCGGTGACGGTGGCGGCTCGCTGCGCCAGGTCACAACTACCATCCGCACAGGAGGTTTCCAATGTACTCATCGCCAGCGCCAGCGATTGCAACGCGCCGGAAAGCGCCGCGCTGCCCAGATTGCAACTATCGGCTGCTTCATAGACCGGCCCGGTGAGTGGGCTGACGATTTGCACCTGCGCCTGGGCGTATTGGGTGTAGCTGCCCGGCGCGGTGGAGGCGAACCAGAGTGGGTAGCGGCGGCCAATTTCGGCGGTGGTGATGTTGAGAGTGAGAGATTGGTTATTTGTCTCGTCTACGTTGAGGGAAATGGGAGATTGGAGATTGGCGATTGACCAGTTGGCGACGGGCAAGGTGGCGGTGATGGGGAAACTGCCGAAACTGTTGCCGACGTTGGTCATGCTCAGGTCAAGGGGCTGGCTGCTGTTGGCCGTCATGTAGAGGACAGGCGGGCTGATAAGCAAATGGTTGTGCGCCTGGCCGGGCATTGTCCAGGGGATGGTTACGCTGTCGGTCAGGCTGCCGCCGTCGCTGGCAGTGACATTGAGGGTGAAGCTGGTACCGGGCGACGGCCGTACCGGTGGCGTAATGTACAGGCCAACATGGGTGCGGCCGAAGGGGGGCAGGATGATTTGGGCTGTGGTCTGTTCACGGCCGTTTAAGACCACCCAACCGGCGGGCGCACCGGCAGCGTTCAGGGTCAACGTTTTGGTGACGCTGCTCTGGTTGTGCAGGCGCAGGCGGAAGGCGGAGCTGGGTATCTCTGCTTCGCCGTCGTTCGTTTCATTAGACACGGCCGTGCTGCCGGGCACAACCGGGATGGTGATGTTTTCTTCTACCTGGTAGCTCAGCTCAATGGCCTGCTGCGTGGGCACGGTGATGATGTGTTCAATTGTTTCGATGAGGGCGCGGTTTTGGCGGGATTGGCCGACGATGGTGATGGTGTAATCGCCAACGGCCGTACCCTCCGGGGCCACAATTTGCACCAGATCGGTATCGGTGAAACCCACACTCCAGCCAGTGGGCACGTATGTCCACACGTCCAACTGGCCGTTGAAGTTGGCCTGGGCGTTGATGTCCAGCGAGTAGACGGAGAGCGGTACGGCCGTGCCCGCGCCGGTTGCGGTAAGCGTGAAAGCTGGCGGGCCGCCGCTGCCGGTGACGGGGATAACCTGCCCGGCATACTCCGTCGGTATCAGCCGGTCGGTCTGGTAGCCAAAGGGCATCTGCGGCAGCGGGATGGCCGCATGGTCATAGCCGGCGATCAGGTATTGTTCGATGCCGCAGTTGTCAATGGGGCAGAGGTGGGCGGGCAGGTAGAACCAGGGGATGGCGGAACGGCCACGCAAGGGGGCAGACGTGGGATCGGGCGGCGACCAATCATCCAGGCAGGCCGCGCCGGAACCACTGCCGGGGTCGCCTTGCAGGGCGGGCACGACGTTATCCACGATGCAGTCAAACCACAACTGATGCACCGATTGACCAAAATCGTCCCAAACGCTCCACACTTCCCAGGCAATTTCGGCAATCATCTGGGCATATTCCATCAAAGCGCCATGTGTGCCATCATCGAGGACGCTCACGGCCGTGCCCGTGACGGGGTCAATCTCCCACCAGCCCAGGCGCGGCTCGCCGTCAATTAAGACGGGCGCTTTGGGGATCAACACTTCTTTGCCAGCAATGAGGGCGGCGGCGGCGTAGCCATAGGCGTTGGGGTCCGGCAGATAGAGATCAAGCAAGTCCAACTGGTTCGGCTTGATATAAACAAAGCCGATGCCCTGGGCCTGCGCTTCGTCGAAGATGCGGGCGGTGGTGACCGGGGTTTCGCCCAGGGGATGGCGCAGAGCGTTCCCTTCAAAATAGGATTCGGCGACGGCTTTAACCCATTGGGCGGTGCGGGCGGCGGCTAACGGCCGTCCGGGAGCCACAATCACCTGGGCGTTGGTGTTGCGCAAATCTACCGAGCGAGTGGCCGCGTCCTGGATGCTGACGCCCTGCATGATGATGAGGCGCGGCTGGTTGTAGAACAGCTTCACACCCAGGTTGCTTTGCAGATCGTCGGCGGCGGGGTCAGCCTGGCGGGCGAAGGCCAGCCCGGAGAGGGCATAGAGGAGGGAGCGGGTTTGTTCGATTTGTACGGCCGTGTCGCCCACCTGGTCTTGCACTTCCGGGGCGGTCAGGTCTTCACGGGGCAGGTTGTCTACGGCCGTTGCCAGCGTGAACATCTTTTGCTGCAAGGTGGTCTGCTGGCGTTGGGCAAAGTCATTGTTACGCAGGTGGTTGGGCAGGAAGACGGCCGAAAAAGAATCGGCAAAGGTGATAAAGGGGGCGTTGTCGGCGGCCGGGGAGATGTTCAAGTTACCCCCCATCAGGCGTGTACCGGGGCCAATCAGGTCTTTGACAGGGCGGGTGAAGGTCTGGCTACGGCCGTCGGGGTCGGTGAGGGTGAAGGTGAGCCATTCGGCAGTGGTAAAAGTGGTGGCCAGGGGAAAGTTGGTCAGCAGGTCGGTAAACGGTTCGCCCGTTGTCACCAGGTCTGCACCGTTGATGCCCAGGTAGGGGGTGTAGGTGTGCTGCACCGTGCCAAAGACCATGCCGCCGGGCACATTTGAGTCCACGAGATGGCCGAGGATGAGGGCTTTACTGGCCAGTTGAGCGGTGCTGTAAGTGGCGGTGAGCGGGACGAAGGTGGTCAGGTTTGTACCGCTGACGGGGAAGGTCTGATATTGCTCCACTTCCAGGCTAAAGGCGACTTTGTGTCGCAGGCTGTCTGGGATGGCAGCAATGCGGTCGTTGGCGCCGGGGGTAGCGAAGATGTCGCCCGGTTGGGCGGCGGGGAAGGAGGGGTCGAGGTTCGTCCAGCCGCTGCCGGGCAGGTACGCTTCGACCCACCAATGGTCTTGCACGATGGCGAATAACGCCGGGTCGTTGAGGGGGTCGGCGGTGGGTTCGGTGGCGGGTTGGGAACCGGCCAATCCCTGGGCAGGCGGGAACATGCTGGCGATGAGAAGTTGGACGTTGGCAGTGTTGAGCGAACCATGGCGGTAGCGGGCAGGAATGCCCGCGCTAC
This sequence comes from uncultured Chloroflexota bacterium, assembly GCA_900696625.1. GTDB lineage: Bacteria > Chloroflexota > Anaerolineae > Promineifilales > Promineifilaceae > CAADGU01. Next base: position 5,501 of record CAADGU010000429.1, read on the forward strand.
GGAGCATGGCGATGAGCAGGCTGGATTGGTCGAGGCTATTGCCGGCTTCGCCCCAGAGTGTGCCGCGTGTGCCGCGCAGGGAACCTTTGTAGGGGTCATAGGCAAAACCACGTACCTGATAGAAAGCGGTGAGGGGGTCTTGAGTAAAGACGGCCGTGGCCCAGAGCATGTCGCTGTCGTGGCTGTCGGCGTCGAGGGTGGGTTGGGTGAAACTAGCGCTGACAGAGGTGGGGATGATGGTAGACGGCCGTGCCGCAGCCACCACCCCTTCCCCCCACACCAGGCCAGAAGCGGTCGCGCCGCTATCCAGTTCCACAAAAGTGGGCGCGGTAGACGGGGCGGCAATGGTGACGGTGACAACATGGCTGGCCTGGGGCAGCAGGTCAGGCAGTTGCCAGGTGACGATGCTGCCGTTGACCGTACCGCCGTTAGCGTCTACCAATGTGCCGTTGGTCAGCGTCAGTTGCAGTTCCGGGGCCGCCAGGGTGTTCATGTCGTCGGTGAGGCCGTAGGCCGCCAGCAGCTCGACGGTGTCGGTGAGCGGGGTGGTATCGGGGATGTCTGGCTGCAAGGTGGGCGGGAGGTTGTTGCTGACGGTGTAGGTGAGGACGATGGTGCTGCC
>CAADGU010000430.1 GCA_900696625.1 uncultured Chloroflexota bacterium
ATGGGGGAACAGGCAACGATCCTCATTTCTAATTACCTTGACGATGCCCATTTAGGCGTGTTTGCGCAGCGGTTGGCCGAGTGGCTGGTGGCTGATTTGAACCGCAGCGATGAGAGTGTGCCCGCATTTACGGAGTCGCGGGCCAAGGCGCTGCTGCGGGCCAGTGGGTTTGTGGACGACCCCACGTTGAACGATTTTGGGCGATTGGTGGAGGGGGCTACGGCCGTGCGCCTGGCCCTGTATGATCTGCTGGATGGTACCGGTCTGGCCGAAAACAACGAAGTCCGCGCCCTGGCTGCCGCCAGCAATCTCTCAATCTCCCAATCTCCCAATCCTTCGACAGGCTCAGGACAGGTCTCCCCATCTCCAATCTCCTGGCTCTCTCTGGCCATCGCCGCCCACGCCTGGAAAAGCGAATATCCGCTCTACCAGCTTGACCCGGCCACGCCGCCCGGTGAGCACAGCCCGGCGGGCCAACTGTTGCGGCGGGCGGCTAACTTCATTCGCCAGCAGGTGCAGCGCAGCGCCACGGAGCGGGATAAGTTGGCGCGGAAGTTGACGTATGCACCGGGCGACACGCTGCCACAGTCACCTTCCTTAGACCAACTGCCGCCGCAGCCGGAGATTGCGCCCGTACCACCGCACTTCCGCTCGCCGGTGCCGGTGCGTTACCCGGAGTATGCCCGCGAGACGCTGCGCGTGGAGCCAGAACCGCCCCTTGAGCCACTGCCGCCGACGCCGGCCCCAGTCATTACCATCTCCGAAGGGGAAGTGACGCCGCCCGCGGCACGCCCCATTACCATGCCACCGATCCAGATTACGGAGGATCAGATACCGCGTGTGGTCTCCACCAGCCGACGGCCGTCAGTCCCGTCATCAGGGTCAAGTGGCAATTTGAACACGGCCGTGCAGCAGCGATTTGGCAGCAAAGAACCCATGCGCGCCGTCAAGTTGCGCATTGTGGTGCAGGAGTACCAGGATGGGCCGGGCTTGTATGGTTTGCAAGTGAAGGTAAGCTGCCAGGGGGTGAAGGCGTTTGTGGCCGGAACGACGAACCGAGATGGCGTGTTCCTGTGTGAACTGCCGGTGCGTGTGCGTTCTGGGCTGACGTATGATGTGGATGTGACGTGGCCACGTGACTTCGGCAGCGAGACGGAGCGCAAATCTATCACGTTGAATGTAGACCGTACCGAGTTCACGCTGCCGTTTTATCACCGTCTGTCTAGTTAGGGGCGTGTAGTCGTAATCCGTGAGCCGTAATCGGTAATCGGTGATCCGCGAAGGACGCGAAGAGCGCGAAGGTTTTTCGGGGAAGATCTTCGCGCTTTTGTGTTGTTATGGTGAGCCTTTTCTTAAGACCCAACGGCCAACGGCCGTTTTTTTGCCAGTTGCAATTTGCTTTCTTTCCCGCGTGTGGAATGAATATCATAAATCTTGATGTGCCGATCAAGAAAATTCATCCAAATGTCATAAAAATTCATAAACATATTGACAAATTGAATATCGGCCGTTATTATCTTGAGCATTGGCGTAACTATTCGGCCCGCGATTGCTTATGGGCATAATGGCAAATGGAGTGAACGGATGACTTCCCCGATGGAACAGAAAACAACAACTGAGAATGTAAAGTCGTTACGGCCGTTTTTCACCTTGTGGGGTGGGCAGGCCGTTTCGTTGTTTGGCAGCCAGATGGTGCAGTTTGCCATCATCTGGTGGCTGACGAAGGCCACCGGCTCGGCCACCATTCTGGCGGCGGCTTCGCTGGTGGGGCTGCTGCCACAAGTGCTGTTGGGGCCGTTTGCCGGGGTGTTGGTAGACCGCTGGCCGCGCCGTTGGGTAATGTTTGTGGCCGACAGCCTGGTGGCGCTGGCCTCGCTGGTGTTGGCCTATCTTTTCTGGTCAGGCGCGGTGGAAATCTGGCACGTTTTTGCCCTATTATTTGTGCGGGCGTTGGGCGGCGCGTTCCATTGGCCGGCGATGCAGGCCAGCACGCCGCTGATGGTGCCGGCCGAACAGTTGACGCGCATCCAGGGTTTAAACCAGATATTGCAGGGGGGCATGAGCATTGTGGCCGCGCCGTTGGGGGCGCTGCTGGTGAGCGTCTTGACCATGCCGGCGCTGCTGGCGATTGATGTGGTCACGGCGCTGTTTGCCATTGTGCCCCTGCTGTTTATTGCCGTGCCGCAGCCGAAAAAGGCGGACGCGACCACTTCGGCTACGCTCAGTGCAGGTGCAACTGCGGCTGGCGCCGCCGGCAAAACCTCCTTTTGGACGGACATGCGCCTGGGGTTTCGCTACATCCTTTCCTGGCCTGCGGTCTTGATGTTGATGGGGATGGCGATGCTCATCAATTTTCTACTGACCCCTTTGGCGGCCTTGCAACCGTTGTTGATTACGCAACATTTTCAAGGGGAGGCCATCCACCTGGGGGTGCTTGAGGCTGCTTTTGGCCTGGGCATCGTGGCCGGTGGTATTCTGTTGGGGGTGTGGGGTGGTTTTCAGAAGCGTATTTATACCTCCCTGGTGGGGTTAGTGGGCCTGGGCATCGGCATTTTCTTGTTGGGGTTGGCCCCGGCCACTATGTTTTGGTTGGCGGTGGGCAGCGCCTTGCTGGCCGGTAGTATGATTTCCCTGACCAATGGGCCGATTATGGCTATCTTCCAGGCAGTGGTGGATCCGGCCATGCAGGGGCGGGTATTTACGCTGCTCAACAGCGCGGCCATGGCCATGTCGCCGCTGAGTTTGATTGTGGCCGGGCCGTTTGCCGATGCGTTTGGTGTGCGCACCTGGTTTATGATGGGCGGCGTGTTAACCCTGGTGGTGGCGCTGACGGGTTTTGTCAACCGGCCATTGTTGGGCATTGAAAACGGCCGTACCCCCGCCGAACCCCCTGTTGTGATAGAATCGGATACGGCCGTGCCATTGGTCACGGCCGTGCAGCCTGAATAAGATGTGTAATTTGGGTAATTGGGTAATTGAGTAATTACCCAATTACCCATTTACCCAATTACTCAATTACCTATGACTCCCCCTCACCCATCCAAAAATGTCCGCTCCGGTATGGCCGGTTTTACCATCGTCTGGATAGGCCAACTTATCTCTCTGATTGGCACCAGCATGACCAACTTTGCCCTGACCATCTGGGCTTTCCAGGAGACAGGCCGGGCCACCGACCTGGCGCTGATTGGCTTCTTCTTCTTAGCGCCGCTGCTCTTTTTCAGCCCGGTGGCCGGGGCCATTGTAGACCGCAGCAATCGCAAGATGATGATGATGCTCAGCGACCTGGCGTCCGGTCTGGTGACCATTGTCCTGATGCTGCTGTATTACAACGAGATGATGCAAATCTGGCATCTGTATATTGGCGCGGCCATCATGGGTACGTTCCAGACGTTCCAATGGCCGGCCTATTCGGCGGCCATCAGCACCATGCTGCCCAAAGAGCAGTTTGCCCGCGCCAATGCCATGATTGGCCTGGCGGAGTCGGGGTCGGGCATTCTGGCGCCGGTGTTGGCCGGGGCGGTACTCAGCCTGACCAGCCTGGGCACGATTTTTGCCATTGATATTTTCTCCTTTGTGTTTGCCATTAGCGCACTGCTGCTGGTGAACATTCCCCAACCTAAACAGACGACGACGGGCAAAGAGAGCAAGGGGTCGTTGTTGTCGGAATCGGTGTTTGGCTTCCGCTATATCTGGCGACGGCCGTCGCTGCTGGGCCTGCAACTCGTCTTTTTCTCTGCTAACTTCTTCAATGCGCTGGGCTATACGCTGCTGGCCCCTATGGTGCTGTCACGCACCAACAGCAATGAACTCATCTTCGGCTCGGTGCAGTCCACGGCCGCGGTGGGTGGCGTGGTAGGGGGGCTGGTGATGACGGCCTGGGGTGGCCCCAAACGGTTGGTCTATGGCGTGATTTTTGGTTGGGCGGTAGTCGGTCTGTTTCAAAGCGTGTTTGGCACGGGGCAGGCACTGCCGGTGTGGATGGTGGCCGGTTTTGCCATGGCGTTTGTGGGACCAATCATCAATGGCTCTAACCAGGCCATCTGGCAGGCCAAGGTGGAGCCGGATGTGCAGGGGCGGGTCTTTTCCATTCGCCGTCTGATTGCCTGGGTTTCCACGCCGCTGGCGATGCTGATTGCCGGGCCGCTGGCCGATAATCTGATGGAACCGGCGATGCAGTCGCAGGGGGTGCTGGCGCAAACCTTTGGCGGGCTGGTGGGCAACACCACCGGTTCGGGCATGAGCCTGATCATGTTTTTCACGGGGATCATGATTGTGCTGGTGGCCGTCATCGCCTACACCGTCCCGGTGGTGCGCCAGGCCGAAGACCTGCTGCCTGACCATGTGCAGGTGGTAGACGAGGGGGAAGGGGGCACGGCCGTAGGCGTGACGAGTGAGGCGTGACCAGAGAGACCACACGCATCACTCGTCACATGTTACGCCGAACCCCATGAAATCCTGTAAAGCCCCCCTCCACAAAAATCCGCACCTATCCGTTCCATCCGTTGTATCCGTGGCCCATTTCACCACCCTATTTCACCAACCCATCACCTTCCGAATTTTGGGCAGAAAACCCTTGCTCTTTTGAAAAGTCTTCGACTAGAATCTGTTTCAGGAAAATGACTCGCCTTGAAAGAGTAAAATTTGCACAAGGAGATGAAATATGATTCCGCGACCTTTGTTGATACTCATGGTGATCCTTTTGGCGCTGGTGGCTTGCGGCAGTGAACCGCCGGCAGCCGCCACCGAAGTAGATTTTACGGCCGTATGCGACGAAGCAAACAAAGGCAATCGGGTAGCCGTGCAAGGGTATCTGCGACTGCCCGATTCCTTTACCGGCGAGGAAAGTGTTGTCCTCCGCCTGTATGAAGGGAATGATTTCCGCGGCACCCCCATCGGCGCGACCGCTAAATTAGGCAGCGAGGCCAACCAGGCCGAGCAGGTGCCCGCCTCCTATAGCGACAATGACTTGAAAGTGCATCTGGCTGACGGGCAGGTCACCACCTATGGTACAAGGGTGAAAGTCTCCGGCAAGGTCTATTATCCATTGGTAGACCAGGATTTTGTGTGCGGCCTGGAAAACCTGTATATCGAAGCCGCCAATTGATCGCTAATACGCAGCACGGCCGTTACCCATTCATCCCCATAAAAAATCCGCGCTAATCCATCAAAATCCATTTCATCTGCGTTCTATTTCTTTTACCACCCCATCACCTCCCGAATTTTGGGCAGCAGGACGGCCGTAATCTTCTGCTGCCCGCTGACGTTGGGGTGATAGTCGCAGCCATAGTCGGCGGGCATCGCCAGGTTGTTGGGCACGGGCAGGTAGTGGATGCGGTGGTCTTGTTGGGCGCTGTTCATGTGGTATACGGCCGTCTCCACATACCCCGCCGCATAATCCGGCAAAATTGGCCCGGCCATGGCGATGATGGGCGCAAAGGGATATTGGCGGCGAATGTCATTGAGCAGGTCAATATATGCCTGCACAAAAACGGCCTGGGTGGGCTGCGGGTTGGTGGAAAAATCATTCGTACCCAGATTGATCACCACCAGATCGGCGCGCCAGCGTTGAAAATCCCACAGCGGGCGCGGCTCATTGGCCAGGGCACGGCCGTAGCGTACCGTCATGGCATCGTGGGAGATCATTTCCGGGTCATTATAGTTGCGAATGACGCCCAGGCCGGACACGGCCGTGATCATCATCTCCGCTCCCACTGCCTGTGCCGCTAAGGCCGCATAACTGCGCGCCACATTTTCCGTGGCCACGCTAAACGGGCAGGTCGGCGACTCCCCTTCCACGCCGTAGCCCGCTGTAATCGAATCGCCCACGAACTCAATGCGCCGTTCCGGGCGCGGCGGCGGTGCTTGCAATGCGCCGCCGGGCGACAGCACAAACCCCTGCAAAGTGGCCTGCCCCACAATAGATTCCGTGCGTTTGAACAGCCGGGCGGTATGCACCCCCTCGCCCAAACCTGTGGCTAACACGTAGCTTTCCTGATTTTTGATCGTTTGCAGCACGGTGGTTTCGCCGTTGATGGTGATGTCATACCAGTTGCCCCCGTCTTCCAGTAGCACGGTGAGAGAACTGCCGGTAAACGCCAGTTCCACGGCCGTGCCCGGCCAGTCAAACGTGGGCGCGGCCGGATTGGCAAAATTAAAGCGACCAATGTAGCTGAGCCGGGGATCAGCGGCGGTGACGGTGGTTGGTGATGAGGATGTGGCGGTGGGGGTTGGTGGCAGGGGCGTTGGCGATGAGACCATCACCGCGGCTTCAGGTGTGGCGTTGGGCGTGTGTGCCACTGGGGGCGTGGCGAGGGGAGTAACGGCCGTAGACAACAAGGCCACGACCGGTTTGGGCAGAACCGTTTCCGTGGCGGTGGGCGTGGCCGGCGTAGGCAGTGGGTAGGCGGCGCAGGCGGTGAATAGGATGATGGCCAAGGTGACGGTCAGGGTCAGGCCGTTGCCCTTCTCAGATTTTTTGAAGGTTTTCATCATAACCGTTATTGTACCCGCCTCTCTCCCAGTACCATTGTATTTTTGCCCAAATCGACAGAAAGTGACACAATACGCCTCCTACCGTTATTTGCCCCACTATGGAAGATACTGGTGGAGTACACACAACCCGGAGTAAAACCAAATGATGAAAGCAGCCCTCAAAGTCTCTATTTCCATGCTTATTTTCCTGGCCGTTGGCCTTCTGTTAACCCGACCGGGCGCAAACCCCGTTTCCGCTAACATCCCGGACACGGCCGTGCCTGCCCCACAACAATTCAGCACCGGCCAGACTGTCAGCTACGAACTCAGTTCCCCCGCCCGTAATCTGGGGCCAGATGTTGGCGGCCTCACCCTCGACCGCGAAATCAATCCCCGCCACAATCCCCTGGCTTTTGAGCCGGACATGGGCCAACGCGGCACCTGGAATCGGCAAAACGTACCCACCGATCCTCTGATCATCAATTCACAAAACAGCAGCCAGACGCCCGCTCTCGACTTTAGTTTTGAAGGTACCGGCAACCCTACCGGCTGCGGTACCTGTTCCCCGCCCGATACCGTCGGTGATGTGGGCCTCAACCACTACATCCAGATGGTCAATGCCACCAAAGTGGCTATCTTCGACAAGGCCGGTACGCCGCTCAACGCCCCCTTCAACCTGGGCAGTTTGTGGAGCAGCGGCAATTGCACTGGCAACGCCGGCGACCCCATCGTCTTGTATGACTCTCTGGCCGACCGCTGGCTCTTAAGCCAGTTCGCCGGCCCCAGCCACATGTGCATCGCCATTTCGCAAACGGCCGATCCCCTGGGCAGTTACCATCTCTACACCTTCAACGTCGGCTCTTTCCCCGACTACTTCAAATTTGGCGTCTGGCCCGATGCCTACTACATGTCCGCCAACGAAAGCAGCTACACTGCCTACGCCTTTGACCGCGCCAAAATGCTCGTTGGCAACCCCACCGCCACCTTTCAAAAATTCACCGGCCAAAACAACCTGCTCTTACCGGCTGACGTGGACGGCCCTACACCTCCCCCCGCTGATGCCCCCGGCCTCTTCTACACCTTCAAAGACAACTCCTTTCACGGCGGTACAGACCGCCTGGAACTGTTCGCCTTTGATGTGGATTGGGTGACGCCGGCGAACAGCACCTTTACGCTCATCAACAACATCCCCATCACCTCCTTCACCTATACCCCCTGCGGTTTTTTCAATTTTAACTGCCTCCGGCAGCAGGGCACGGCGCAGCGCCTGGACGCCATCGCCGAATGGCCCATGTTCCGATTCCCCTACCGCAACTTTGGCGCCCACCAGGCCCTTGTCGGCAACTTCACCATCGGCGGCGGCTCAGGTGATGTGGGCGCGGCCATTCGCTGGTTTGAACTGCGAAACACAGGCGGCGGTTGGTCACTCTACCAGGAAGGCACCCAGGACCCCGGTGATGGGCATGACCGCGCCGTAGGCAGCATCGCCATGGATGGCAGTGGGAATATCGCCCTGGGTTACACCGTGTCCAGCAGTACCATGTTCCCCGCCATTCGTTATGCCACCCGTCTGGCAACGGATCCATCAGGTACGTTACAGGCTGAAGCCGTCCTCATCAATGGCGGCGGCGCCCAAACCGGCTCTAATCGCTGGGGCGACTACAGTGGCATGGGCATAGACCCGGCCAATGACTGCTCCTTCTGGTATACCAACGAATATTACCCGACGAGCGGCAGCACCACCTGGAAAACAAGAATCGGTGTCTTTACCATTCCCGAATGTGGCGTAACCGATTTCACCATTGCTGCCGAGCCTGCCAGCCAACAAATCTGTATTCCCCACGATGCCGTCTATGTTGTTGATGTAAGTTCGACCGTTGGTTACACCGAAACCGTTACTTTGAGCGCCAGCGGCTCTCCCGGTGGCGCTACGGCTGAGTTCAGTGTTAATAACCAGCCCGTTCCTTACACCAGCACCCTGACCATCGGCAATACCGGCGCGGCCACCCCTGGCGATTACAACATAGATATTGTGGGGATGGGGCCAACCAGTACCCATACAATTACCGTCCAACTGAATCTCTGCGCGCCGGAGATAGCCGTTGAACCCGGCAGTGCCAGCAGCACACAACAAACCAATACCATCGTTACCCACACGCTCACCATCAGCAACACCGGCACGGGTGCATTGGATTGGGCCATCAACGAATATCCGCCTTCCACCTTCATGGATACTTTGACCATGCAGCCATACCAGGAAGAAACGGAAGGCGCTGAAAACCTGACCCCCCGTATGCAAGCATTTCTGAGAGATAAAGAGCCGCCACAAAATCTACAGCCCATGGGTTTTACCGCCTGTGTTGGTGGCATGGCCGGGCCTTATCCCTGTGAAAATGTGGATTTATTGGCTTTCCTGCCGCTGGCCACTATTGGCGGCGGTAACGGCAATGACAGTTGGGGTTGGACAGGCTGTGGCAACCGCGAATTTGCCTTGATGGGCCGTAGCAGCGGCACCTCCTTCGTCGAAATTACCGATCCCGTCAATCCCATCTACCTGGGCAATCTGCCTACGCACACCAGCAACTCTACCTGGCGCGACATTAAGACCTATAATGATTATGCCTTCATCGTCAGCGAGGCCAGCGGTCATGGGATGCAAGTGTTTGACTTGACCCAACTGTGCAATATCCCCAGCCCCCCCGTCACCTTCTCCAATTCGGCCCATTACAATGGTTTTGGCAATGCCCATAACATTGTGATCAACGAGGACAGCGGCTATGCCTATGGCGTGGGTACGAGTACCTGTAGTGGGGGCTTGCACATGGTTAATATCCAAAACCCGCTCAGCCCCACCAACGCTGGCTGTTTCAGCAGCGACGGATACACGCATGATGCCCAATGCGTCATTTACAATGGCCCCGATACCCAACATCAAGGCAAAGAAATCTGCTTCAACTCCAATGAAGATACATTGACCATTGTGGATGTCACGAATAAGGCAGCGCCGGTACAGCTTTCACGTACAGGCTATGCCGGCAGCGGCTATACACATCAGGGGTGGCTGACGGAAGACCAGGCGCATTTCTTGATAGATGATGAATTGGATGAAATGAACTTCGGGCACAATACGCGCACCTATGTTTGGGATGTATCCAATATAGACAGTCCAGTTTTGCTTGGGCACTATACATCGCCGGTTGCCGCTATTGACCATAACCAATATGTGCGTGGGGATTACGCTTTTCAGGCTAATTATCGCGCCGGTTTGCGTATCCTGGATATTTCCGATGTTGCCAATGCTAATTTGTTTCAAGAGGGGTATTTCGACATTTACCCCAGCAGCAACAGCGCCAGCTTTAATGGGGCCTGGAGTACTTATCCTTACTTTGCCAGTGGTGTGGTCATCATCAGTGGCATTGAGCAAGGGTTGTTTATCGTTCAGCCCACTTCCCTGCCTGATCCGAATCCTGTCCCTTGTGACACACCGGCGGACATCCCCTGGCTGTCTGTGTCTCCGGCGAGCGGCGCAACGGCCGAAGGTGACAGCACGGCCGTCACTGTTATCTTTGATTCGGCCGGATTGACGCCGGGTGAATACACCGCTTCGCTGTGCATTGGCAGTAATGCCCTGACCACGCCGGAACTGTTTGTGCCCGTTAGCCTGACGGTGGCGCCACCGCCGGAGATTATGATTACATCGCCGCTGGATGGGAGTGTGTTCACGGCCGTGAACGGCGCCAACATCACCACCACCATCGCCGTCACTACCCCCAATTTCACCGTACCCGATGATGGGCACTGGCATTTGTGGGTAGACGGCGTAGATACGGGGCCGGCCTACGATTACACGCAATTGGTCACACTGACGGTGGGTACACACGTCATCAGCGCCCAATTGCAATACCCGGATCATACACCGGTTGGCCCGGTGTATACCATTCAGGTGGAAGTGGTCGGCGCCGACATCATCATTCTTTCCCCGGCCGATGGCGCCGTCCTTACGGCTACCAATGGCGTGAATATCACCACGACCATTGTGGTCACGACGCCTAACTTCACCATACCCGATGATGGTCACTGGCATCTGTGGTTGGATGGCGTGGATACAGGGCCGGTGTTTGGCGACAGCGCCACGATCACGTTGACGGTGGGCACACACGTGATTACGGCGCAATTGCAGGCGCCTGATCACACACCGCTTGGCCCGGTGGACACCATTACCGTAACGGTAGTGGCCGGACAGGAGCCAATGTTTACCGTTTACCTGCCCATTATCCTGCGCAACGAGTAACACATCTTCAGACCCGAAGGGTTTGCCAAACCCTTCGGGTCTGGCGCATCGTATTGAGAGGCGACCCGAACAGGTCGCCTCTTTATATTTCCCGAAAATTGGGGAAGCTCGCGCGATGTGGTACAATCTGCCGGTAAGGGGTTGAACCTCCTCTGCAAATAATAACCACAGCATCGTCATTTACATCACCGCCATTCCAGGTCAGCCGCCGGCTGAAAAGAGCCAATGAATTTCAAACCACAGCCAAAGACAATTGGAATTCTCCACTATACCGCGCCGCCTGTGGTGGGCGGCGTGGAAAGTGTCATTGCCCACCACGCCCGCCTGTTGGCCGCCGCCGGTTATCCGGCGCGGCTGTTGGCCGGGCGGGGTGGGGAACCAGACGGCCCTATCCCGTTTGTGCATCTGCCGTTGGCCGACTCGCTGCACCCGGCAGTGTTGGCGGCGAAAGCAGAGCTAGACCAGGGGAGAATTCCGGCCGATTTTGCGTCGTTGGTGGGGCAGGTAGCAGGGGAATTGGCAACGGCCGTGACCCACACCAACGTCCTCATTGCCCACAACGTTTGCTCCCTGCACAAAAACCTGGCGCTGACGGCGGCCTTGCGCCAGGTATGCGCCCGGCCCGGCGCGCCCCGTCTCATCCTGTGGCACCACGACCTGGCCTGGACAACGCCCCGTTACCGGGCGGAACTGCACCCCGGCTGGCCCTGGGATTTACTGCGCCAGCCCTGGCCCGATGTGCCCACCACCCACGTGGTTGTCTCTGAACAGCGCCGCCGCGAACTGGCCGAATTGTTGAGCATACCGGCGGAAACGATTCAGGTGATACCGTCCGGTCTGGATAGTGATGAGTTTTTGCGGCTGGCGGGGGATACGGCCGTGTTATTAGACCAACTACCCTGGCGACAGGCCGGCCCTCGCCTGCTGCTGCCGGTGCGCATCACCCGGCGCAAAAACATCGAACTGGCGATACAAACCATCGCCGCCTTGCGCCAGACCATGCCCCAGGCCGGCCTGCTCGTGACCGGGCCACCCGGCCCCCACAACCCCGCCAACCAGCACTATTTTGCCGAACTGCGCCAGCTTCGCGCCGACCTGGGTCTGGAAGACCAGGTGCATTTCCTGGCAGAGATTACGGCGGCGTATGTGCCTGACGAGGTGATTGCCGACCTGTACCGGCTGGCAGACGCCCTCTTTTTCCCCAGCCGCGAAGAGGGTTTTGGCATTCCCATGTTGGAAGCGGGGCTGCTAGGGTTGCCCATCTTTTGCGCCGACATTCCGTCGCTGCGCGAAATTGCCGGGCCATACGCCACTTACTTTTCGCCAGACTGCACTCCGGCTGTCTTGGCGGCACAAATATCCGATTGTCTGGCGAGCAGCGCCACCACCCAGCTTCGCCAGCGGGTGCGCCGCTTATATACCTGGCGCGGTATATTCGCCGAAAAAATCGCACCCCTGTTGGAGGGAATATGATGTTTGAATATGATGAAATGGAAGGTACAGATGTGATGGATTTGCCCGTTTATCTGCGCCGCCCGGCCCAGGTACTTATCCCGCTGATGCCGGGCAGTGACAATGAGTCGCTGCTCAAGCTGGCCCGCTGGTTGGCGCATGAGATTGTGGTTTTGCTGGTGGGGGTTGTGCCTGTGAAGGAAGGCGAAAATCTAAGCGCAGGCGCAGGCCAGGCGCGGGAACTGCGGTTGTTGATGAACGAACATGCTGACCGGGTGAACTTGCGCGCCAAACCGCGTATCCGTGTTTCCTACAATCCCTGGGATGAGATCCGGGCCGTGTTACTCGCTGACCCCACCATTGATTTGCTGGTACTCGATTGGCCGCACCACCTGGAGGCGCTGCAATTGACGCCGGCCGAAATCCTTTCGCACCCGCCGTGTGATGTGGCCCTACTGCGTGGCCCGCTGCCGGCGCGATTGCAGCGGGTGACGGTGCCCATGCGCGGCGGCCCTCATGCGGAGCGGGCGCTGTATCTGGCGTTGACATTGGCGGCCCAGGAGGAGGCACAGGTCACGGCCGTGCGCCTGCGCAGCGGCACTTCAATGTTACAAGCCGAACAGACGTTTGCCGGGATCGCCATGGTGTTGGCCGAGATGCCCCAGGTTACACAGAAAGTGGTGGAAACGAACGACCAATGCCAGACCATCCTGGACGTGGCGCAAACGGCCGACCTGGTGATTTTGGGCACATCCTCTTTGCCTACACAGAGTACGGGGTCGTTTGGCGAAATTGCCGATGTGGTTTTGGAGCAGGCTGCCAGCAGTGTCCTTGCTGTGAAGACAAAGCGGGTAGCCATGCCGGAGCACGGCGTCAGCTTCAGCGCCAAGGCAATCTCCATCCTGGTAGACCGCTGGTTTGCCGAAAACACCTTCCACGCCGACGAATTTGCCGATTTGAACCATTTGCTGGCGTTGAAGCAAGAGCGGGGGATGACGATTAGCCTGGCGTTACCGGCCCTGGATGAGGAGCAGACGGTGGGTGAGGTCATTCGGGTGGTGCAGCGCGCCTGCATGGAAAAAGTCCCCTTGCTAGATGAGATTGTGCTGATTGATTCCAATTCGGTAGACCGCACCAGGGAGATTGCGGCCGAGTTGGGGGTGCCGGTTTTTATTCACCAGGAGATTTTGCCGCAGTATGGGGCGCGGCGGGGCAAAGGGGAGGCTTTGTGGAAAAGCCTGTTTGTGACACATGGCGACATTTTGATTTGGGTAGATACGGATGTGACGAATTTTCACCCGCGTTTTATTTATGGGCAGTTGGGGCCGCTGTTGCAGCGGACAAAAATGCAATTTGTGAAGGGGTTTTACCGACGGCCGTTGAAAGTGGGCAAGGAGCTAAAAAGTGGCCGGGGGGGGCGGGTGACGGAATTGATGGCCCGGCCGTTGCTCAATCTCTTTTACCCCGAACTGTCTGGCATTGTGCAGCCGCTCTCCGGCGAATATGGCGGGCGGCGCGACCTGCTGGAACAACTGCCCTTTTCTTCCGGCTACGGCGTGGAAATTGGCCTGCTGATTGACGTGTTGGAAAAGGTGCATCTGGGGGCAATCAGCCAGGTGGATATGGTGGAGCGCATCCACCGTAATCAGTCATTGGAAAGGCTGAGTAAAATGTCTTTTGCCATTGCCCAGACCTTTTTTGGCAAACTGGAACGGCGCTACGGCCACACCATGCTGCATGATGTGAACCGCACTATGAAACGAGTGCGCCAGGATCACGGACATCTGTTTTTAGAGGTGGAAGAAGTGACCGAGCTGCAACGCCCGCCGATGATTGAGATTCCCGAATACCGGCAGATGCGGGGGTTGCCTATGCTGGATGGTGTAAACCATCTGTCGTTGTCAGGATTGGAGATTGGCGATTAGAGATTGGCGATTCCGCCAATCCCCAATCGCCAATCTCCAATCTCTCTTCATAAACTATGACCACTTTACTCCTCATTCGCCACGGCGAGACCGATTGGAATGTAGACGGCCGTTACACCGGCCAGTCTGATATACCGCTCAACGAAACGGGGCGGGCGCAGGCGCGGCAGGCAGCGGCGCAATTGGCAGACAACCCGCCCGATGTGGTGATTGCTTCGGATTTGGAACGGGCGCGAGACACGGCCGTGATCATTGCTGCCCCCTTCCACCTGCCCGTCCATACCGATCCCCGCCTGCGCGAAATCAACCAGGGGGTCTGGGAAGGTATGTATTTCCCGGACATCAAAGCGAAGTATGCTGCCGAATTTGCCGCCCGCGAAGCCGATCCCTTGAGCGTTTCCCCCCCTGGTGGTGAGACGGTAGGGCAGGTACGAGAAAGGGTGCTGACGGCCGTAGCCGACATCCACCAGAAATATCCGGGCCAACGGGTGGCGGTGGTAGCGCACGGCCTGGCCCTGGCGCTCATCAAAGCGCAGGCCACAAACCACCCTATTACCCAGGTTTGGGACCTCATTCCCCCCAATGCGCAGGTAGAAGAAATAGTGTTAACGTGATGCGTGACTTTCTCACGCATCACAGTTCACGCATCACAGTTCACGCATCACAAGGAAATAACACATGACCAAACAACCCACTAACCGCCAATCCCTCCATATCGGCTTTGTCTCTACCCGTTTTGCCGATACTGATGGTGTCTCTCTGGAAACGGCTAAATGGGCCGAAGTATTGGAGCAGATGGGGCACAAATGTTACTACTTTGCCGGTCATAGCGATCGGCCGGCCAGACGGAGCATGGTGGTACCCGAAGCGTTTTACCGTCACGACGAAATCAAAGAGCGGCATGACCGCTTTTTTGCCCTGAGCCGGCGCACCGGCGAAGATACCTTGTGGATTCACCATTGGCGCGGCAATTTCCGGCGACACCTGTACCGGTTTATAGATAAATTCAAAATTGACGCCCTCATCCCCGAAAACGTGCTGGCGATTCCCCTGCATGTGCCGCTGGGTCTGGCGCTGACGGAAGTGATCGCCGAAACAGGCATCCCCACCATTGCCCATCACCACGACTTTGCCTGGGAACGTAAACGCTTTCTGGTGAACGGCATCCAGGATTACATCAATATGGCTTTCCCGCCGGATTTGCCTTCCATCTCGCATGTGGTCATCAACAGCCAGGCGCAGCACCAACTGGCGCGGCGGCGCGGCGTGGGGTCGGCCATCATTCCCAATGTGATGGATTATGAGACGCCGGCGCCGGGCGTTGACGATTATTCAGCCGATTTGCGGGAGCGGTTGGGGATTGCCCCCAACGAATTATTCGTGTTGCAGCCAACGCGGGTGGTGCAGCGCAAGGGGATTGAACACGCCATTGAACTGGTGCGGCGCTTGCAGCGGCCGGCGTGCCTGGTCATCAGCCATGCTTCCGGCGACGAGGGGGATGAATACGAACAGCGCGTGCGTGAATATGCGGCCATGCTGGGTGTGCCTGCTATCTTTTGCGCCGATGTTTTTGACGACGCGCGCGGCCGCACGGCCGACGGGCAGAAAGTTTATAACCTGTGGGATGCTTATAACCATGCGGATCTGGTGACGTATCCTTCCGTTTTTGAAGGCTTCGGTAATGCATTTCTGGAAGCTATTTATTTCCGCAAGCCGATAGTGGTGAACAATTACTCCATTTATTCCACCGACATCCGCCCCAAAGGGTTCCGGGTGATTGAGTTTGATGAATTTGTGACGGAGGGGACGGTGGTGCAGACGCAGGCGGTGCTGGATGACCCGGCGTTACGGGAGGCGATGGTGACGCGCAATTATGAACTGGCGCGGCATCATTACTCTTACAGTTTGCTGCGGCACAAACTGCGGGTGCAGTTGGAGAATGTGTTTGGCGCGAATGGGGCGTGATGCGTGACGTGTGACGTGTGATGCGTGACCAGCAACTTCACGCATCACGCATTAGATGACCGTTGCATGAACGGCGACGGCCGTAGGCCAATCGCTGTTTGCCGGGGTGATGGTGGCTGGTTACAATGAAATTGTGGTTGGTGAAGCAATCACAATTTCATTGAGAACGAGGAATCATGGGGAAATTTATTATTGAAGGGGGCCATCCATTACGCGGCACAATGACAGCCAGCGGCAACAAAAATGCCGCGCTGAAGCTGCTGCCTGCCTGCCTGCTGACGGATGAGCCGGTCATTTTACACAACATACCTGATATTCAAGATGTGCGTTCCACCTTTGACGTTTTGCATGATCTGGGGGTGGAAACGGAAAATTTGGGCGAGGGAAGCTGGCGCATCCATGCCCGCCACGTGCAAAAAAGCAAGCTGGACAGTCGTCTGGCGGGGCGCACACGAGCGTCGTTTGTCTTTTCGGGGCCGATGCTGGCCCGGATGGGGCAGGTGGAACTGCCGCTGCCGGGTGGGGATGTGATTGGCGGACGGCCGTTGGACACCCACATCCGCGCCCTGAAAGCGTTGGGTGTGGACGTGAGCATGTACCCTCGCGGTCAATTCAACATGAACGTGGATGGGCTGCGCGGCGCGGGCTACCTGCTGCTGGCCGAAGCCAGCGTCACCGCCACCGAAAACACGCTTATGGCGGCGGTGTTGGCCAAGGGGGAAACCATCATTGACAACGCCGCCAGCGAGCCGCATGTGCAGGATTTGTGCCACTTTCTAAACCAGATGGGGGCGCACATCGGCGGTATTGGCAGCAGCCGCCTGACGGTGCAGGGTGTTGACCGCCTGGGTGGGGCCGAGTTCCGTATTGGCTCAGATTTTATGGAGGTGGGTAGTTTTATTGGGGCCACGGCCGTGACCCACGGCGAAGTGCGCATCCAAAACGCCGAACCACATAACCTGGGTATGATCCGCCTGGTCTATGAAAAATTGGGCGTCCATTGGATTGACGACGGCAATGACATCATCATCCCCGCCGACCAATCATTAGAAATTGAACATGCCCTCGGTGGCCGTATTCCCGAAATCAAGCCCATGCCCTGGCCCGGCTTCCCGCCCGACCTGATGAGCATCGCCCTGGTGATGGCCACGCAGGCCAATGGCTCTATCTTGCTGCATGACTGGATGTACGAAAGCCGCTTCTTTTTTGTGGATCACCTGGCCTTTATGGGGGCGCGGATTGTGTTGTGTGACCCGCACCGCGTACTGGTGCAGGGGGGCAACGGAATGCAGGCCAACCCGCAGGGTGTGCCCAGCCCGGACATCCGCGCCGGTATGGCCATGATCATGGCCGGGTTGTGCGCCAAAGGGGAAACCACCATCCACAACATTCAGCAAATTGACCGGGGGTATGAGCGCGTAGACGAAAAACTACGCGCCCTGGGCGCACGAATCCAACGCACGGAGTAAATCAGCGTGATGCGTGAAGACTTTCTGGTCACGCATCACGCATCAATTACACGCTGGCGCAGCAGCGGCTCGTTGATTGCTTCCGCCGCCAGCTTGCTTGTGCCCAGAAAGGTGATGAAGCGGGCAAACCCGCCCGCCAAAGCCTCGGCAAATGCTTCATCTTGGCCCAGGGCTTCATCCTCCAGCCAAAAGCCCAGAATGATGAACGTATTGGTCGTGCGGTCGAGTTTGCTGTCAAACCGCGCCACCAGCCGGTCGCCCCACAAAACCGGCAGGGTGTAATAGCCGAACTTGCGCTTCTCCACCGGTTTATACACTTCCCACACATAATCAAAGTCAAACAAAACTTTGGCCCGCCCACGCGCGCTAACGGGATCAAGTGGGGCCAGGAAGACAACCTCTTCCATCGTGGTCGTGTCCACCGGCGTCCACGCCTGCGGCACACGTCCCGCGCTCAAATCACGCAGTACCTCGGCATCGCTGCCGAGAGCGTAGTGCACTGCCTTCCAGCCTTCAACCTTCACCTCGATAATGTCCCCGTCAGCCAACATCCCCTCGACGATTTGCTTCACACTACTAAACGGCACGCCACGGTGAAAAGAATCTTGCACACGGACCAGCCGCGACAGACCGGCAAAGCTGACGTCCTTTTTGATCAAGAAGCGCTCAGTCTCCGCCTCATCGCTTTCCCGAATGAGATGGGTCGGCGCGACTGTTTCCGTGAGGGCGTACACGCGCTCGAACTTTTCGCGGTGGTGGGTCATCACTTCGCCGGTGCGCCACATATAGTACAAAGCCAACGCACTGTCCTTGCGGCCGCGATAACTCTGCGTTCGTGTCCGCGCAGCCATCTCGAAGTCACGATTGCTCACTGTGCCGCGCTCAAGCAATATGGCCCGCATTTCGGCAATGGCCTCGGCGTGGTCGCGCCCCATTTTTTGAATGCGGTTGTCAATATCAACGTCACCGTCGCGTTCCCGGCGCATGACTACCCGCCAGTGTGGCAGTTCGTCCATGGGTCGAACGGCCAGCCAGCCACCCCAATCAAAGAATTGGCGCTGCTGGTAGGTCACTTCCTCCCACAGGCCAGGGGTGTAGTCCAGGACACGGCCGTACAGCATGATATCCTGGCTGCGGGCGATGATTTGCAGGGGGTCGAGTTGCAGGTATTCGATGGCGCGCATGGCCTGGGCCGTGCCCGCCA
>CAADGU010000431.1 GCA_900696625.1 uncultured Chloroflexota bacterium
CCGTTCCAGAACAGACCGGGTATGAACCAGCAGTTCATGAAAATGCCGGGGGCGCAGACAAAAATGTCCGCACCATCACCGCTAACCTCCGTGACGGCAAATGACCCTGCCGTACTCAAGTAAATACTCCCATTGGCCCCCAACCAGACGCCATCTACATTCTCTGTCACCTCATTAAGGGCATAGTCTGACCCGTCAAAAAATAAGGATGCTGATGTGTCGCTGTCGCTTATGAACAGGTCCTCGTCTTCAAAGATGTCGGGGCCAATCTCAGCCTGCCCTTCTGTGCTGAGCAGGATTTTTCCCTGGTGGTTAAAGGCCAGTGCGTCCACATCTTCACCGGGAAACTCAGCCGGCGTCAGGCCAAGTTTTTCGCCAGGCATGAAGACGCTCATTGTGCCGCTGGTGTCTTCGCCCAATGAGGTGGGCACAAAACGGATGATGTCTGACGCGGTGTAGCTGCCCAAGGGGGCGTCCAGGCTGAAAAAGAGGTGGCCGTTGCGGAAATCAACGGCGTCAATGTCCACGCCAGCCAGACCCACGTCCGAGCCGTCAAAAAACATGTGCCATTCACCGGTTGCCGCGTCAAAGAGCAAGATGTCCTCGTCTTCGTAGGGCACGTTGCCGGCGTAACCACTGCTGGCAAAAGAAACATAGAGGTAACGCTGGGGCAGCGGCATCGCCCCGTTCGCCGGAGCCAGCATGATGGCATCGGCCAGCACATGGTTGCCGGCGTCACCGGCAAGCGTATCATCATATAGCTCGATGAATTCGGAAACGGCCGTGTCCATAGCAAAGTGGTAACGGCCGAGATAGGCACAGGCGTTGTGCTCTGTGTTGTTATCCAGATACGCCGCCTGCACCACAATCGCCCGGCTGGTTTGCATGTTGTGCGTGATCGTATAAACCGCGCCCAGGGAGGCGGTGCTGTCTTCGGGGATGTGGACAAAAACGTCATACTCCCCTGGCAGGGTAAAAGCGTCCGGGTGAATCGTCCAACGGGCGCGGCAGTCGTTGGGGCCATTGGCATTGGCGCGGTGATAGCTGTTGTTGTAGCTGTCGTTGCCCGGCGCATATACCCAACAGGTATCAATCGTAGAAAAATCGGCCGAACCGTCATCAATAATCATCCGTGCATTGTTGACCCCTGGATCGTTGACAGGAGTGCCCTGTGGTCCACTGGCAATATACTGTGTACTCAACACAGCAGGCTGATTTGTCCATAGATAATGACTGATTGTACCGTTCTGATGTTGCGCCCATGGGTCCAGAGTGCTGCTTATCCACCCATAAGGGTTCACAAAGACGCCATTTCTACGGGTTTCAAAATGGAGATGATGCCCACAATTTGGCCCACTAACAGGAATTGGCTCACAATCGTTTCCAGAATCATTAAAGACATGGCCGGTATTGCCACTGATTCCTATAATGCGGTTTCTGTTATTGGGATTGTTTTGATCAATATCAACTTCGTCACCTGTTCTAACATTCAGTGTGCTTAAGTGCCCATATATGGTCGTATAGTCTGGATTAGCGTCGTAAGACATAACAACATGCAGCCCATACCCAAGCCTATGGTTAGCTTCGTTTGACCACCCAGCAACTACAACCACACCATTAGCGGAGGCTAAAACAGGCTCATAAACGAGGCTGTAATCAATACCAATATGCCCGTTGTACCCGTATTCGGCACCGGGGGGATCGTGAAGGGTAGAATCGTAATGTCTTATACGTCCTTCGGGATCGTTATCATAATCGCCAGGTATTTCGTGATCAAATATTTTCCAAACATACTCTTCATCGTAGTAAATCGGCCCTAAAAAAGGTGGAACGGGTGTAGGAGTGGGAGTAGGTGTAGGAGTTGGCGTCGTTGTTGGTTCTTGATAGATAAAATGCGCCTTTGTGGAAGCAGTAGAATTGAATGTCAGCATCCATGTAATGACACAAAGACATGTCACCTGAATACAGGTCGTGGCAATTAAATGCTTTTTGTTCATCCTTATCTCCTGAAACGGCTAATAATGACAGCTTGATTTATGGAAGCCAATAAACATTTACAGGCACGGCCGTGCCTGTAAAATCGAGTACCACAAACGATTCGCCGTTAGTGTGATTAACTATGGAAAAGGTACGATTGTCTTCTCCTGAAGCTTCAAACAGTATCCACTGCCCATCTGGTGACCAGCTTAACATTTCTAACGGCCACCGGGCCGGGCCAGGCTGTGGCACAGGCTTTGGGCCCATCAAGAGGGTGCTGGTGGTCTTGTTGTTTACGTCAACAACAAGCAAGTTGGATTCTTCTTCGGCGTTGAGAGCGATAGCAAGGTAGCGACTGTCAGGCGACCAAATGGGCTGCGACACACGGCCATGACCCTCCAATAAAAGTTCAGTTGACAGCGTGTCTGGATTCCATGAATACAGGTTTCCGGATCCCATCTGGGTTGTAAAAGCCAGCCATTGACCGTCAGGCGACCACGAAGCAAAACTAAGACCAGAACTTAATTGGATTGAAACCAGGTCATTTATGGAAGAAACGTATAAACCCAGGTTGCTACTGTCATGAGAAAAAGCAAACCATTGACTATCTGGAGACCAATTTATTCTGCTTCCTCCCAATTTGCTAACGACTGGAATTAGTCTATTTGTTTCTACATCGTATAAATCAAATCTGTCGGATTCTCCTCCTGGTGCAGATCCAGTTTCATCTGATAAACCAGAGACGATAGCCAGCCAATGACCATCAGGTGACCACTGATGATCGTGTACGCGCCCTGGCAAACTGAGATATTTGCTGGAGACCGAGTCTTCCAAATCGAAAAGGTAGATGTCTTTCTCTACTGCGTAAGTAAATTGTTGACTATCTGGCAGCCAGGCGACTTCCACAAAGTCCTTAGTTTTGACGTCTGTCAATCGGGTTAGTGCCTTATCAGCTAGTGGATACAGATAGATATTTGAGAGATCTGTGCCCTGAACAGAGATAACCCCATCTTCATTAGTATCCTCAAATTGCCTGAGAGCAAATTGTGTATTGTCAGGCGATAAGTACAGGTCCGCACCATGTAACTTGGTGAGGGTTGTCTCTAATCCCCACTCTCCAGCAGCATTTCCCGGCTTTACAAAATATAGGTTTTGGGGCAGCGGAGCCAGGTCATATTCTGGTTCTGGACTCCATAGAAAAACGATTTCCCCTGGCGGTGGTGGTACCGGTGTGTCTGTTGGTGCGGCGGTGGGTTGGGGAGTGGCAGTGTTGGTGGAGACGCTGGTTGGCAGGGATACGGCCGTATCCATCACCACTGGCGTATCCGTAACAGGCAGTTGGGTGGGGGCGGCCGTATTCGCTACCACAGCCACACGGGTGGGCGGCGCCGTCGCTGCTTCCCCCTCCACACCACACCCCACCAGCAGCCAAACCAACACCAAAATGAAAGAAAATCGAAAAGTTTTCATGGCGATCTCCTAAATGGTCAATGGTTAACGGTCAATGGTCAATGAAAGGCCATTGACTATTGAAAATTTACCATTGACCATTTTCAGTTTTCCACCAGCCACGCCGGGTGGCGGGCGGTGATTGTTGTTTGCGTTAGTTGAGTGGGTGGCTCGCCGGGTTCGACCAGCCAGATGGCGTCATCGGCCGTGAAAGCCAGTTCACGGCCGTCCGGCGACCAGACGGCGTCATATACCAGGCTGTCCGGGAAGCCGGTCAGCGGTGTGGTCTGCCCGGTAGAGGCGTCGGCCAGCATCAGGTTGCTGCGCAGCGCCGGCGCCAGGTGGTCGGCGCGCACACTGTCCGGGTTTTCGCGGCGCACGTAGACCAGGCTACGGCCGTCCGGCGACCAGACGGGCGGGTAGCCGTGCCCGGCGTCTACCGCGTCCAGCAGTTGGGTGGGTGCGCCGGTAACCGGGTCGGCCAGCCACAGTTCCCCGATGGTGAACGGCTGGTTGCTGTCCGGCATCAAGATATAGGCCAGCCGCGCCCCGTCCGGCGACCAGCGCGGAAAGGCAGCTATCTGGTCGGGGAACGTTTGCCAGCGGGCATAACTCTGCCCGGCCAGGTCATAGACGCCCAGTTCGCTGCCAAAACCAAGCCCCCGGCTGGCGGCGGTGATCACCTGTTGGCCGGAAGGATGAAAGGCGGCGTTGTACGTACCTGTTGGCAGATGGGGCAGCGATTGGGGATTGCCGGTCACGGCATGGATGAGCCAGATTTCGTCATTGTCCGTCTGGCGGAAAAGCAGCCAGTCGCCGTCGGGCGACCAATCCAGAAAGTAGCCCCGCGCCAGATTCGTTTCCGCGCCGGTAGCCGGGTTTTGCAGGATGGCAAAGAGGGCGGCTTCGCAGTTGTATTGGATGAGCAGGTAACGGCCGTTGGGTGCGGCCGTCAGTTCATCCGCTTCACACATGGCGCGGGCCGGTTGGCTGCCCAGCGTGTGCGGGGCGGTGGTATTCAACTGCTGGTTCTGGTCTGTGGGATAGGCCGCCAGGGTAACGGGTACGCTGTTCAAACTGGCATTCACGTCTTGTCCCTCCCCAGGATAGGTCAAAAATGCCAATGCCGTTATCGGCTGCGCCTACGGCGCAGCCGATCCGGGCAAATTTTGAATTTGCGGTGGCCGGGCAAAGTGGGCAAAAATAAGAATGAGGGTGACAACGGCCACCCCGCCATTGAGTAACCACACAATTCGTTGACGCATGAGTTTTCCTCCCTACTCGTTTGTTTGTAGCAGGCAATTTATTGCCTTCAGAAGGCGATGAATCGCCTACTACGAACATGAACAGATTGTTTTTTGTGACGGGTCATGGTTGACGCCCCCACGCTACCAATACTGGATGAACGAGGGGAATTATAACAACCTTGCCCCGGCTCTGGCAAAGGAGAAAATGTGGCAGGTGACAAGTCACCTGCCACCTGCTACTTGCCACCCACCCCTTTTTACATGCTATACAGCAGCCGTTCCCGGTTAAACAGGCGCAGGGCAATGACGGTGATAACGGCCGTCGCCGCGATGCTGCCCACCACGCTAAACAAAATGGCGTTCGCCGGGATGACCCCACTTTGCGCCAGCACCCCCACCACCGCCGACGTGCCATAAATGGGAATCAGGAACAAAACGCTCTGTGTCGGCGGCACAAACGCCGCGGCCATGGCTACAAAAATTACGCCAAACGTCACCGGCGTCATCGCCGACTGCGCTTCCTTGAACCCCTTCGTGCGAATACTCAGGATCATCAGCAGCACATTGGCAAACAGCGCCAGCGGCAGCGTGATGAGAATAGCTTTGACGATGACATCCAGCGGCAGCGGGCCAACACCGCCGGTCATGGAGGCGGGCAGGAACGCCGTACCTGCCCAAAATCCGAGCAGCGTCAGGGCAATGGGCACGGCCGTGACTGTGAACACCGCCAGCAATTTGCCCACAAAAATCTGCACATCCGAAGCCGGCGTTATCAGCAACGCCTCTAATGTGCCTCGCTCCTTTTCGCCGGCGGTGGCGTCTATGGCAATGAACGCGCCGCCGTTGATGGCCCCAATCGCCACCAACATAGGCAAGAAAAGGGCAGCCGTGGCCCCGGCGCGCTGCGCGGCCGTGGACAGGTCTTCGGCCGTCAGGCGCACCGGCGTCAGGACCTCAGGGTCTACGCCGCGCACTTGCAGCCGCTGTACGGTTAACTGCTGGTTATAGGTACTCAGCGCCAGTTCGATGCGGCTGAGAGAGATGTTGCCGCCAAAGGGACCACCCGCCGTGGGGTTCATGTAAAGGATCAGGTTGGCGTCGGCTTCGCTGGCCACATTCTCGCTGAACCCTTCGGTGAAGATGATGCCCGCCGTTTCTCTGGCTTCGCGCACGGCCGTTTCCATATCTCCCGCAAATGGTTCCAGCACAATGTTATACGCGGCAAACGTCTCTACAAAAGCCGGGTCGGCATATTCCAACCCCTGCACCGGCAAGACAATCACGCTTTCGCTGCGCCGGTTGATCATTTGTCCTAACATCGGGTTCAGCACCGCATAAAAAACGCCTAAAACCAACGGAATAAGCAATGTATCGCGCAATGCCTTGCGATTGCGCAGCATTTCTAAAATTTCCTTGTACCAGATGTTTAAGTAGTTCATGTTTACTCCAAGAGTGGATTGGAGATCAGGAGATTGGAGATTTTGCAGTCTCGTTAGTGCCACGAAGTTTTTGCCACTTCTTTAAGACTACAACGGATTGGAGAATAAGCGGATAAGTTTCCAGAGGAGAATCCGTTCAATCCTTTATCCGCTGTAGTCATGGCGAAAAACTAAAGACATTACCCAATCTCTATTCTCTAATCTCCCGCCACAGGTAATGCCTGACCGTCAGCCGGTTGGCTACCGTAGTCCGAATAGGTCAGATACTCCCGGCCGGCCAGGGACACAAAAGCATCTTCCAGGCGGGATTGGCCGGTTTGCTGCATCAGTTGTTCGGGGGAACCAACGGCCACAATATGACCGCCGACGATAATGGCGATGTTGTCACACAACCGCTCCGCTTCGTCCATATAGTGAGTGCTGAACAGCACACAGCGCCCTTGTTTTTTCATGGCCTGAATGGTGTCACGGGTCTGGCGCACGGCCATCACGTCCAGGCCGTTGGTCGGTTCGTCCATGAGTACGTTGGGCGGGTTATGCACCAGCGCCCGGCCCAGGACGATCTTTTGCCGCTGCCCCCGGCTAAACCCCTCTGCCTGGCGGTCGGCAATATCCTGCATGTGCAGTTCGTCTATGACGGCCTGCACCCGCTCTTCCAACTGTTTGCCACGCAGGCCGTAGAAACGGCCGTAAAAACGAAACTGTTCCCGCGGTGACATCCGGGTATACACGCCGGTGGCGTCTGCCTGCACCCCTAACAGTTGGCGCACTTTGCCGGGTTCACGGGTCACATCACGGCCGTCTACAATCACTGTGCCCGCTCCTGGTTTAATCAAGCCGATGATCATGCGCAGCGTGGTCGTTTTGCCCGCCCCGTTTGGGCCAAGCAGCCCCGTGATCTGCCCATCCGGGCAAATAAAACTGACATCATCTACCGCTTTAATGGCGTTGTTTTCACCATAATACTTCTTTAGATTTTTGATTTCGATCATGTTTTTCTCCTGTAACGCGATTTGGCAAATCGCGTTACCACACCGGCTGCCGCTGTAACCGCCAGCGTACCAGGCCAAAAAAGACGGCCGTAAACATCCCCAACACCAGCAGGTTAATTCCCGCCGTAGTCCAGGTCGCTGTGCCGTTCAGCGACTGGTTGAGCAATTCCACCAGGTAAGTGGTGGGCAGCAGGCGCAGCCCCACCGTCAGCGGCAGCGATAAATTTTCCGGCGGTACCAAAGCAAACCAACTGGGGATGACCAGCACAATGCCCATCACGCCGGTATAAGCATTACACTGGTTTTTGGATTGTGACCATAGGCCAAACCACAGCCCCAGCGCCAACAGAGCGCAAGTGGTCAGGATGATGGACACGGCCGTAACCCCCACATTGCCCACCAACCCGCCGTTCAGCGCCAGCAAAATGGCGCTGAGCAGCATGGTGTAAAGGAACACGGCCGTACTCTGCCCCCACAACAGATCGCCAAACGTCAGCGGCGAAGCCAGCAGCGCCGGTAACGACCCCGTCTCCCGCTTCTCCACGATGATTTGCGCCAGTATGCCCATGGTGGTCATACAAATGCCCAAGATAACAAAGATAACGACGATATACTCCTCCACTGAAAAGGTAAGGCCGCCATCGCGGGCATTGGTTTCCTGCCAGCTAATCATGGCCGGTGGTGGCGCCTCGCCCATCGTCCACAGCGCGTCGCTCAAGCGCCGCGTGACGATGGCAATGTGATCATTGCGCGCCTCCTGGTTGACATAAACAACAAGTTCAGGAGACTGCCCGGCGGCAACGGCCGTGTCAAACCCGGCAGGAATAAGGATACCGGCCGTGGCCTCGTCATCCAGGGCAGTGTGTACGGCCGTTTCCGATTCCACCATCCGCACCGTCACATCCTCCCACTTTGCCAGCGTCGCCGCCCAATCGGAACTGCCCGCGTCATACACGGCCACAATCAGTTCGTCCGTTTCGCCCAACGCGGACACAAACAGGGCAAACGCCAGCGACATAAAAATGGGAATGCCAAACGACACCAGGTAATAGGGATGGCGGGCAATGTTGACCATCTCTTGCCGCGCCACCGCCCAGCGCAACTGCCACCGGCCCGGTTGTCTGGCTACAATCGTTTCGTTCATACTGTCCCTTCAGACATCCGATTTCTTGGAGAAATCGGATGTCTTTATGACCAGGGTCGGTGTCTCCACCGGGCCACCACCGGGCACGGCCCGGAGACCGGCCCTGGCGCCGGTAATGTTCCTTCGCGCCCTTCGCGGATAAAATTCCTACAATACCAACGGCATCACCAGCAGGATAAGCAGGTAAAAGCCGGTCAAGGCCCAACACAGTTTGCGCGGTGGCTGGCCTGATCCTACCGATGTTATCAGCAAAACCAAAAATAGCAGGTTGGCCCATAAGCCCAACTGCGGCAAATAAACGACCGCCCACTGCGCCGGGTGAATGAATGACCAGGGCAAGACAATGCCCAATGACAAAATAGTGGCGGACACGAACAACCACCAGTCGTCTTGCAACGGCCGTACCAACATCGCCGCCACCAATGGCCCCAGCATATACAATGCCGCCAGCAGCCACACGGCCGTGACGCTATCCGTTGACAGGAATGCCCCGCCCAAAATTACGCCCGCCACCACAGCCGCCGCTGCCATCATGCGGCCCTTGTGTTCACCTTTATTCAACTTGTACTCGCTCATGTTACCTCCTATGAAGGATTAGATTATGAATGAGGAAGGATGAATTATGAAACCTTCCACAGCCGTTATTGCTGCCTATACGGTAGCAGTTTCAGGAGAGTGGCGCAGTAAATTTGGGCTGAAAGGCGGAAAATGGGGTTGAATGGCGCAAAAATCGGGGCGAATGGAGGTAATTGGGTAATTGGGTAATTGCGTAATTACCTAATTACGCAATTACTTTAATATCCCAGCATCTCCCGCAAATCCCGCGCCGCCGTTTTGCTGAGGGGGATTTCAATACGGCCGCGACCATCGTCGCCGCCGCCATTGTGCAAAATGAGGGTGTAACTGTTGCGGGTATAGGCAATCACCTCGCTGATGTGCTGCACATTGACCAGGTAACTGCGATGGGCGCGGAAAAAGCCGCTGCGCGCCAGCCGCTGCTCCACTTCATTCAGTGTCAGGTGAGTAGGCACACGGCCGTCCGGCGTACACAACACCGTGCGCCCCTCCTCGGCAGCCACATACACAATATCGGCCGGGTTCACCAGCACCACCTTATCTTCCAACCGCGCCGGAATTTTGAAGGGCAGGTTGGCCTGGCTCTCCCGTTCCTCCGGGCGATACTGCTGCGCCACACGGCCGTTTTCCATCTCCACCACCGTCTGGCACAACGGCCGTAAGCCCGCCAGATCACGGCTGATGAGCAGCACGGCCGTGCCCTCCGCCGCCGTCACCCTTATCAGCCGCTCCAACAGGCTGGTGGAAGCCAGGTCACATTCGGCAAAAGGCTCTACCAGCAGCAAAACCTGCGGTTGGTGCAGCAGCGCCCGCCCCATGGCCAGCCGCCGCGCCAGGCCAGGCGCCAACTTTTCCACCGGCACTTTGGCCTGATCTTGCAGCCCCACCAGTTGCAGCATGGCGTCAGCACGGCCGTGTGGCAGCCCGTATAAATCACAAAAAAAGGTCAGGTTTTGCCGCACTGACAGCCGGGGATAGAGACCATTCTCGGCCGTCAGCACCCCTACGCGCCGGGAAAAGGCAGCGCGATCCTGCCAGGGGTCAATACCCGCCAGGCGCACCGTACCCGCCGTCGGCTGAATCTTGCCGGTGAGCAGTTCCAGGAAAGTGGTTTTGTGGATGCCGGTGAGACCGGTCACGGCCGTGATCTCTCCCGCCGCCACCGTCAACGCCTCCACTTCCAGCAGCGTCGTCGCCCCATCCACCTTCTGCAAATGGCTGATCTCAATCATGCGCCCCATTGTACTGACTTTGGCTCTTATTGCGTATTCCCTGGCGCGGCAATACCGCTAATTCGAAATATAGTAGATAAATCTGCACACTTCGGCGACGGACGGCAGCCGTCCGCGCTCAGTGCAGGCTCTACACAAAGCAAAGTCGGCCTGCGCCGGCTGCTTCCAGCCGACGCAGGTCGGCTTCGCCTTTTGTTGCCGCGATTTCAATCGCCGGGTTTTGTCACCAATTGCCCGAAGCTCTCGTTCGGGTTACACTCTGATGGCCGTATCACTGACCTGCAACATGAGGTGCAAACATGACACAATTTGGCGTTCATTCCGAAGTGGGCGTCTTGCGCAAAGTAATGGTACACCGGCCCGACCTGAGCCTGTGCCGCCTGACCCCCTCCAACCACGACGAACTGCTCTTTGATGATGTCCTCTGGGTGGAACGCGCCCAGCAAGAACATGACACCTTTGTGGAGATCATGCGCAGCCGGGGCGTAGAAGTGTATTACCTGGAACAACTGCTAGCGGAGACGCTGGCGCTCAGCGAAGCGGTGCGGCGGCGGGTCATCAACCGCGAGGTGACGGAGTTGACCGTCGGCGTTTCGCTGGTACACGAATTCCGCGCCTACCTGATGGAGATGCCGGTTGACCGGCTGGCGCAGCACCTCATCGGCGGGCTGGCGCGAGCGGAAATCCACCGGCTGAATCTGGATGAGATGAGCAAACGGTCGTTGACGGCCGTGTCTACCGCCGCCAATGAATTCATCCTGCCCCCCCTGCCCAACACCCTCTTCACCCGCGACTCCTCCTGCTGGATTTACAACGGCGTTTCCGTTAACCCCATGTATTGGCGCGCCCGCCACCAGGAAGCCATCCACATCGGCCTCATCTATCGCTTTCACCCCCTGTTTCGCGGCGCCGGGTTTGAATTTTGGTACCCACCCGCCGGCGACGATGACCAGTTTGACCTGGAAGATTTTGGCCGCGCTTCGCTGGAAGGCGGCGACGTGATGCCCATTGGCAATAAAACGGTGCTAATAGGCGTCAGCGAGCGCAGCACCGTGCAAATGGTGGAGCAGCTTGCCCGCGCCCTGTTCAAAAAAGAGGCCGCCGAACGTATCATCGTCGCCCAACTCACCAGAGACCGGGCGCACATGCACCTGGACACCGTCTTTACCATGCTCGACCGTGACGCCGTCACCATTTACCCTAATGTGGTGGCGCAAATTCAGGCGTACAGCCTGCGCCCCGGTGAAAAACCGGGCACGTTTGACGTGCGCCGCGAAGCCGACTTCCTGAGCGCGGTGGCCGATGCCCTGGGCGTGCCCCAACTGCGCATCATCACCACCGGCGGCGACGATTACCAGGCTGCCCGCGAACAGTGGGATGATGGCAACAACGTAGTGGCATTGGAGCCGGGCGTGGTCATCGCCTATTCCAAAAATACCTACACCAACCAAAAACTGCGCGACGCGGGCATTGAGGTACTGACGTTTGATGGGTTTGAACTGGGCAAAGGACGCGGCGGCGGCCATTGTATGACGTGCCCTCTCCTGAGGGATGGGATATGATAGGTTTGTAGTAGGCGATTTATCGCCTTCTTACGGCACTAAAGTGCCTACTACAAACTATTTTCAAGGGAAAAGATATGGACGAGCAGCAGAATGAGCAATTGGTATTAACGGCCGAGGAGCGGGCGGGGTGTACACGAGTGGCAGCGGGGGAAGGGCCACACAGCCAGCGGGCACAGGCCGTGCTGGCGTTGGCCGATGGGGCCACCCTGGCGGAAGCGGCGGCGCAAACGGGACTGACGGAGAATCAGGTGAAACATTGGCAAGGGCGTTTTCGCAACGGCCGTCTGGCGATTTTCCCGGAGGAACTGTTAGTGGTGGAAACGGCCGTGACCACAGCCACACTTGACCCAGGTCTTATCGCTGTTGAACTGCTGCCCCAAATCGCGCCAGCCAAACAAAAGAAAGAGAAGAAAGCCAAAAAAGACAAGAAAAAAAACAAGAAAAAAGACAACGATAAGAAGAAAAAGGATAAGGGTAAGAAGGCTAAGAAGAGCAAGAAAAACAAAGATAAAAAGGGAAAGTCAAAGAAGAAATGAAAATCTCAGCAAGCTGACAAAAACTTGTCAGGTCAATGCGCATCCTTCGCGGAAAAATGAAGCAGTGGTTGTATCGTTTATCAGATAATTTGCCGGCGCCAGGCCAGATTGAAGTCGCGTCCGAATCATTCACGCTCTTGCCGGAAACAGGCCAACAGAGCCATGATATTTACTATGATTCCTTCGACTGGCGGTTGTACCAGCAGTCGTTGGCGTTGGTGAGCAATAAACGCACTATTTACCTGGCCGACCTGGCGGCGGCCGAGGACAGCCCCAAAGCACCCTTGCGCCAGCGCCCCACCTTTGCCTGGAATTTGCCGGAAGGCGAAATAAGGGAACGGTTGACCCCCCTGTTGGATGTGCGCGCCCTGCTGCCTCAGGCCGAACTCACTATCTACCGCACCCCTTATCGCGTGTTGAACGAAGATGAAAAGACGGTGGCGCGCCTGGTGGTGGAAACAATACGGCCGTCCACTGCCGACACCCTTCCCCTCACTACCTGCGCCCGCCTGCAACCGCTGCGTGGCTATGAAGCCGAAACTGAACGGGCCGCCGGTTGGCTGGTAATGCAAGGGGCTACGGCCGTCACGCCCCTGGAATGGTATAAAGGGATTTTAACGGCCGTAGGCAAAGACCCTGGCGAATACATCGCCAAACCCCGGCTGGCGCTCGATCCGGCCATACCCGCGCCCATTGCCCTGAAACAATTGCTCCGCGCCGAGCTAGAAATCATCCAGACCAACCTCCCTTACATTTCTCAGGATATTGACACCGAATTTTTGCATGACTTCCGCGTGGCGCTGCGCCGCACCCGCTCTGCCATCAGCCAGTTCAAGGACGTGCTGCCCGCTGATGCTGTCACCCGTTTCCGCGCCGACCTGAAAACCATTGCCCAATGGACAAACGACCTGCGCGACCTGGACGTGTATCTGCTGGCCGAACCCACCTACCAGGCGATGCTGCCCGATTTTATGCAGGCAGACATGGCCCCCCTGTATGCGTACCTGCGGCAGAAGCGAAAGAAGGCGTTGCGCACGGCCGTGACCGACCTCCATTCCGCCACCTATCAACAAATCATGGCCGACTGGGCTGCCTTTCTATACACAACTGCCCCCGTCGCCCCGGCTGACCCCATTTTGCCCCTGGCACAGCAGCGCGTCTACAAACGGTACCGGCGCATCATTAAACAGGGGCAAAAAATCTTACTCAGCGGCAATGAACTGGAAATGCACGCCCTGCGCATTGAATGTAAAAAGCTGCGCTACTTGCTGGAATTTTTTGTCTCCCTTTTCCCCCCGGAAGAGATGGCGCTGCTGATTGCTCAATTGAAGACGTTACAGACCAATCTCGGTGATATTAACGACCTGCATGTGCAAGAGGCGTATTTGCTGCGGTTGGCTGCGGAACTGCCGCTGCCCCAATCACGCGCCACCCTGCTGGCAGTGGGCGCGCTGGTAGCCCATTTACACCAGCAGCGCGAACAGGCCAGAGACAAATTCAGCGATGCCTTTACCCAGTTTGCCACCCCGGAAAACCGCCGCCTCTTCAAAAAACTTTTTAAGGTGGAATCAACATGACGGCCGTTATTGCCATTTACAGTCACAAAGGCGGCG
Source organism: uncultured Chloroflexota bacterium (assembly GCA_900696625.1). Taxonomy (GTDB): domain Bacteria; phylum Chloroflexota; class Anaerolineae; order Promineifilales; family Promineifilaceae; genus CAADGU01. The sequence goes on from CAADGU010000431.1 coordinate 13,771, forward strand.
TGGGCAAAACGACAACGGCCGTGAACCTGGCTTACCTGGCGGCTCAAGATGGGCAGCCCACGCTGCTGTGCGATTTAGACCCACAGGGCGCCAGCTCGTTTTATTTCCGCATCAAACCCAAAGTGGCGAAGGATGCCCGCAGCCTGGGTACGGCGCATGACGCCATCGCCCGCAGTATCAAGAGCAGCGATTACGACCATCTGGATGTACTGCCCGCCGACATCAGCTACCGCAGCCTGGAATTGGCCTTCAGCGACAAAAAGCGCCCCACCAAACGGTTAAGCCGCATCCTTGATCCCCTGCGCAAAGAATATGCCACCATCTTTCTGGACTGCCCACCCACCCTGAATTTGCTGGCCGAAAACATCTTCACCGCCGCCGACCGGCTGCTCATCCCGCTCATTCCCACCACCCTGGCCGTCAATGCTTATGCCCAAATGCTGGCCTTCTTCAAAAAACGGGGGCATGACGCCAACAACATATACACCTTTCTCTCCATGGTAGACGCCCGCCGTAAGCTGCACCGGGAAGTGGCGACGGCCGTGTACCAACAATACCCCCACATCCTGCATACCCCCATCCCCACCCTCTCCCAAATTGAGCAAATGGGGCTGCACCGCCAACCCCTGCCTGCCTTTGCCCCTCGTTCCCCCGCCACCCAGGCTTACCAGGCACTCTGGGTTGAATTTCAGGAAAAAGCACTCAGGGGACGTAAGCCGTAAAACGTAAAACGTGATCCGTAAACCGAAGTCCGACATCCGACATCCGACTTCGGGCTTCCGATTTTTATCAAAACCAACAGGGATCAAAAAAAGCCCTGGCTTGTCATCAGGGCTTTACAGGGCTTGCAGTGCCAGGCATTACGTTCTTACTGCAAAAATTCAATCAGGCCGTAGCTGTCCTCTTCCACCGGCAGGGCCGTAATTTTGATTAGCGCCTCATCCCCCGTCTGTGTCCGCAATACCAACTGTGTCTGGGTGTGCCACTCTTGCCACAAATCCCCGTCCACAATTTTGAAACTGCACAGCGCCCCATGTCGCCCCAGCGATTTGCTTTGCTCAACGCTGTAACCATTCAATACCACCCGCGCCAATGGGTCACCCGTCTCTGGTTTAAATACCAGCAACATCCCTTCGGGTGAGGGGGGCGGTTGTGATGGGGGTTTTTTCCGTCTGAACATCGTCATATTATATCGCTGGCGCAGACTACTGGGCAACCGAAGGTTATGCTAATCCTCTAGTCTCATCTCGCACCTGCGTGCTGCCCGGTGGTGGAAGGACGGCCGTTCAACTTCCCGCCTGAATCGCCATCGCAAATTCGTTATAATCGTATACATGATGAACCTGACGAACTGGCTGACAGAGAAGATCGGGAGATTGGGAGATTAGGAGATTCAATCTCTCAATTTCCCAATCTCCTGATCTCATCCACAATATGGCCCTCTCCGAATTATTAGCCGATTTACGCCTCAACCGCGACTTCATGGCCAACGTGGTCGCCTGGGAACGGCTGCGGGCACGGCCGTCGCGCACTGCCCCCCTTCCTTTCCCCCTGGATGAACGGCTGCGGGCCGGTCTGGCTGCGCGCGGCGTGGACAGCTTTTACACCCATCAGGCAGCGGCGATCACGGCCGTTTCCCAAGGCCAAAACGTAGTTATCGCCACCAGCACCGCCTCCGGCAAATCATTGTGTTACACCGTGCCCGTCTTGCAGCGGTTACTGGCACGGCCGTCCGCCCGCGCCCTCTACCTCTTCCCCACCAAAGCGTTAGCCCATGACCAACTGGCAGAGACAACGGCCGTTATCCAATCCGGCCACCTTCCCATCCCTGCCCACAGTTACGACGGCGACACGCCGCGCAGCCAGCGCAGCAAAATCCGGCAAAGCGGCGGCATCCTCATTAGCAACCCGGACATGTTACACGCCGGCATCCTGCCCTACCACACCACCTGGCGCGACTTGTTCGCCAACCTGGAATTTGTAGTTTTGGATGAGATTCACGCCTACCGGGGTATCTTTGGCAGCCACATCGCCAACGTGCTGCGCCGTTTGCAGCGCCTCTGCCGCTTTTACGGCAGTGATCCCCAATTCATCTGCTGCTCCGCCACCATTGCCAACCCCCAGGAACATGCTGAACGGCTGGTTGAACGGCCGTTCACCCTGGTGGACGAATCACAAAATGGCGCGCCCACCGGTGAAAAACAGTTCATTCTCTACAACCCGCCCATCATTGATGAAGAGTTAGGGCTGCGCGCCAGCACGGTCATGGCCGCCCGCGATGCTGCTCTCGTCTTTTTGCAGCAAGACGTACAAACCATCGTCTTTGCCCGCGCCCGCAGCACGGTGGAACTGCTGCTGAGCTATTTGCAGGATGAACTGGCCTACGCCGGGCAAGACAACAGCAGCGTTGCCGGCTATCGTGGCGGCTACCTGCCCCTGGAACGGCGCGAAATTGAACACGGCTTGCGGACTGGTGCTTTGCGCGGCGTGGTCGCCACCAACGCCCTGGAATTGGGCATTGATATTGGCGAGCTGGACGCCGCCGTTATCACCGGCTATCCCGGCTCCATCGCTTCCGTCTGGCAGCAGGCGGGGCGCGCCGGGCGGCGAGCGGCGCAGTCGGCGGCGCTGCTCATTGCCGGGAACAACCCGTTGGATCAATATATTTGCGGCCACCCGCGATACCTGTTTGGGCAATCGCCGGAACATGCCCTGACCAATCCGGACAATTTGCGCATTCTAGTCAAGCATTTGCTGTGCGCGGCTTACGAACTACCCTGGCAGCAAGGTGAAGCCTTTGGCAATCATGGCCCGGTGGATGAACTGCTGCCCATTTTGCAGGCAGAAGGGGTGCTGCACGAAACGCGGGGGCAGTATCACTGGTTGGGGGATGGCGCACCGGCTTCGGCCGTCTCCCTGCGCACCAGCGGCGATGATACGGTGGTCATTCAAGATGTGGACGCGCCCGGCCACCCGGAAGTCATCGGCGAGATTGACCTGGAGACGGCGCCGGTGATGGTGTATGAAGATGCCATTTACATGCACCAGGCACGCACGTATCTGGTAGAGCGGTTGGATTGGGACGGCCGTATCGCCTATGCCCGCCCCGTGGAAGTGGACTACTACACCCGCGCCAGCATCGGCAGCGCCATCCGTGAGCTACGCCCCGAAGTGGAAGTCACAGAAGGTGGCGTCTACCGCGCCTTTGGTGATGTGTCGGTGGTCACCAAAGCCACCGGCTACCGCAAAATCAAACGCTATTCCCACGAAACGCTTGGTTTTGGCCCCATTGAACTGCCGGAACTGGTGCTGGAAACGAGCGGCTACTGGCTGGTTTTCAGCGAAGAGTTAACCGAACAGTTGTATGACGCGGGGATTTTGCTGCGGCCGAACGATTATGGCCCGAACTGGCAGGCAGTGCGGCGGGCGGTGTTGGAGCGGGATAATCATCGCTGCCGCCTATGTGGTGCGGCCGGAAAAGACCCTTCGGGTTTGGGAAAACCCGAAGGGTCTACTATCGTGCTGCACGTGCATCACATACGGCCGTTCCGCGAATTTGGCTATATCCCCGGCCAAAATGAACAGTACCACGAAGCCAACAAACCGGAGAACCTGATCACTCTCTGCCCCAGCTGCCACCGCCAGGCCGAAGCCGGGCAGCAGGCGCGGTCGGCGCTGGGTGGGCTGGCCTACGTGCTGCGCAACCTGGCCCCGCTTTACCTGATGTGCGACCCTGGCGACATTGAGGTCAGCGCGGAAAGCCGCAGCCCGCTGACGCAAGCGCCGACGGTGGTGGTGTACGAACGGGTGGCGGCCGGCGTCGGCTTCAGCCAGCGCCTCTTTGAACTGCACCACGATCTGCTGGCGGCCGCGCGGGAACTGGTGGCCGACTGCCGCTGCCGCGACGGCTGCCCTGCCTGCGTCGGCCCCCCCGGCGAGATTGGGCCAGATACGAAGGCCGTCACGCGGCGTTTGCTTGCCTTGCTTTTACGCCACCCATCACCTGAAATAGACCCGAAGGGTTTTTGAAACCCTTCGAGTCTGGATGCCCGCTACGAAGCGTTGGCGACAAACTCAATAATCAGTTCCACTTCTTCTTCCACATTGGCTACATTGGGCACACTGGGAATTTGCAGGCCATAGTCGCCGCGGCTGACGGCGGCGGTGGCCGTACCGGTGAGTTGTGTGGGTGACACGGCCGTTGCTTCCACCGTAAACGTCACCGCATTGGTCACATCTCGGATGGTCAGGTCACCGGCAATGGTAAACGTCACCGTATCGCCGATGTTCACCGATTCGGGCAGGCCGGTCACGGCCGTTGGCGTAAAGGTGATAAATTCATAGGCGCCCGTGTCTAAAATTTCGTTCTGAATAGCCCGGTTGCGGAAATTGTTATCGGTAGCCAGGGTGCGGGCGTTAATCTGGATGACGCCCACCTGGGTGGCAGCCGGGTTAGCCAGGTCTACGGCCAGTTGGCCTGCCACCTGATCGGTGGTACCGACGACAGTAATGCGGCTGCCGCGTAAATCCTCGTCCAGTTCAAAGCGCACCTGGGATTGCGCCGGGTCAATCTGGAAGATGACCGGGCCGGCAGAGGAAGGGCTGCCGGTTGTGTCGCTTACGGCCGTCGTCGGTGTCTCAATGGCCAGCGGCAACGCTTCAATCGGTGCGCTGGCCGCTTCTGGCTCCTGCAATAGACCACAGGCGCTCAGGAATACGGCCGTGACCAGCAGCAATCCCCCACCCAGGAAAAATCGTTTCAAGTTCATACATTCACTCCTCGTTGAAGTTGTTTTCAGGCAGCAAAGCAGTCCTGCCTGCCAGTCAGGTATGTTAATCTACTCAGGTTTAGGAATTATTGGGGAAATGTTCAGGAATTGTTAAAACGGGAATGGCGTTATGGGAGTTCATGCGGATGCTGAGCCATGATGCGTGATGCATATTGGTTGGTCACGGGCCACGCATCCCACATTCCG
>CAADGU010000432.1 GCA_900696625.1 uncultured Chloroflexota bacterium
TCGTCTTTTCATATGGTGGGTGTCATCGTGTCCGTAAAAATAGTTTAATGTCAAACTATCCACCTTGTTTTCCCTGATTTGTGGTCTTGACAATGGGGTTCACCTTATTTGGACTTCCGACTTCCAAATTTTAAGGTAGGGCCGTTGACGGCCGTCTGGTCACAGATTTATAATGCCATTGCACCTTGACACTTTTACCCCCTACCTATATCACCCCGGATGACACGGTAGATCGACTAGGAAAGTAGGCACTTTTGAAATCTCCGCTAGTGCGCCTGAATGCTTCCACATATGGAGTGAGCACGGGAAGCCAACATCTGTCAAAGGCCACCAAGAGATTCGGATACATTGAGCTGCTGAACACTTAGCCAATTCCAAATCTACCGTCCCTCACCGGGGTTTTTTCTTGCGTACTGCCTGTCACTGCCCTTACCAATGAGGTAATTGAGTAATTACTCAATTACCTCATTACCCAATTACCCCATTACAATGTCTGCGTAATTTGTCACCCGGCGATACAATCAGCCTATGCAACGCTGGCTGGTGATTGGGATAGTGCTGCTCTTTTTGGGGCTGATTGGGCTGGGGATAGTGCGCCAGGAAATGGAAGGCGCCGCCCGGCAAACGGCCACTTCAACTCCGCTCAGTGCAGGCGTGCCTGCCCTATCCACCATGTTTGCCCCTGCCTTACAGCCCGCGGCTGCCCTGACGCCAGTCATACCGGTGGCGTCAACGGACAACCCGGCCGCGCTCCGTGAAAGCGCCGCCAACACCCACACCGTCCAGGCCGGCGAAACGCTCTTTCGCATTGCCCAACAGTACGGCGTGACGCTGGATGCCTTAGCCGCCGCCAACCAGATTGCCAACCCCGGCCTGATACATGCCGGGCAACTCCTGACCATTCCGGTAATGGCCGCACCAGTTCCTGAAGCGACCGCCGTCGCGCCGCCCGAAGCGCCCACTACCGCCGTGGCGCCTACCGCCATGCCCGAACCGGCCGCCCTCGCCGTTGACCCGGTTGCGTATCTGAACGGGGTTCCTCTATCCAGTATTATCGTTTTGCCGGAAAATGTGATTGTTCAGGCGCGGGCCATTTTTGCCCAGGGGCAGGCTTACGGCCGTAACCCCCACGCCTACTCCAAAGTAGGTGACAGCACCATCCAAAACCCGTTTTTTATGGCCCGGTTTGATGAGCCAGGTGGCTATAACCTGGGGCCATATACTTATTTGCAGCCCGCCGTAGACTATTTTGCCGGGTCTCACGGCCGTGAGGGTACGGCCGTGCGCAAAGGATTCCATTCCTGGACCGTCACCGATCCCCTCTGGGCGGACAAGGCAATTTGCCAGGCCAATGAAACCCCCATCGCCTGCGAAATCCGGCTGCACAACCCGGCCATCATCATCATCCGGCTGGGGTCAAACGACGCCGGTGTGCCCCAGATGTTTAACCAGAATGTGCGCCAGATTGTGGAACTGGCAATAGCCAACGGCGTCATCCCCGTCATCGGCACCAAAGCCGACCGCTTTGAAGGCAGCAATGCCAACAACGACATATTGCGCCAGATCGCCGCCGAATACCAACTGCCGCTGTGGGATTTTGACGTGGCGGCGCAGATGATTCCGGGGCGCGGCCTGGATGTGGATAACGTGCATCTGACCACCTTTTATGCCCATGACTATGGCTCGCCAGTGGCCTTTCAGCGCGGGCATGGCGTCCACAATCTGACGGCGCTGATGATGTTGCAGGCGTTGCTGGATGAGGTTATTTTACCGGGTAATTAGGTTTTGGCTTTTTGGAGACCTTTATACAAGAGTGGAGATTAGAGATTGGAGATCGGCCAAGCATCCAATCTCCAATCTCTAATCCCCACTCTCCAATGCGTATGTTATTAAATTTCCATTTTTTTTTGGTTGGTATCTTGTGTCTAGTGGGATTGGCGGCTTGTGCTGCGCCTACGGCCGTCCCTACACCCGTGCCCACACTTTCGATTTCGCCCGCGACGGCGACGCCGGTGGCAACGGCTGTGGTGGAGAGTGCTGTCAGCCACACGGCCGTGCAGACGCCTGCGGATACGGCCGTGGCCACTGCCACGGCCACCCCCACCTTGCCGCCCACCAACACCCCACTCCCTTCTGTGGCCCCCACCGCCACCGATACGCCTACGGCCACTCCCACGCCATTGCCCCCGCTCAATGGCCTGACCATTCAGGACATCCTGATTATGGATGAGGCCACTGCCACCAACGCGCGCCAGATTTACGCCAACGGGCAACAATGGGGGCGCGACCCGCGCGCTTACTCTGTTTTGGGTGACAGCACGGTGATGACGCCGCACCTGCTGGCCCGGTTTGACCGCGATGACCTGATTCTGGGTGAGTACGCCTATTTACAGCCAACGGTGGCCCATTTTCGCGGCGTCTGGAAACGGTTTGGCGTGGCTACCAACTATGGTCTACATGCCTGGTCTGTTTTTGACCCCCTGTGGGCGGACAAAAACTGGTGCGTGCCCAATGAGGATTTGCTTACCTGTGAATTCCGGCTGCAAAACCCCGCTTTTCTGTTCGTGCGGCTGGGGTCGAATGATGCCGGTTCGCCCAGTGGATTTTCTTACAACGTGCGCCTGGTGATTGAACAGGCCATTGCTAACGGCATTGTGCCCATCATCATTACCAAACCAGACCGTTTTGAAGGGGATAATACCAATAACGAGATTTTGCGGCAGTTGGCTGCTGATTATCTGGTACCTATTTGGGACCTAGACCGGGTGGCGGAGACGCTGCCGGGCAAAGGGCTGGACACGGACCAGGTGCATATGGTGGAGTACCCGGCCAATGATTTCACGGATCCGGCCGTTTTTAGCAGCGGTCACGCCATGCAAGACCTGGCCGGGTTGATGGTGCTGTACGCTATTCTGGAAACGGTGCAGGCATCAGGTGATTGATTAACCTATAATTTCAGCGACGACAATACGGGCTACAGCCCGCTGCAAAGGATGGAAATTCATAATTCATCCTTCATAATTCATAATTTCCACAGGAGGAGATTGAATGAGACATTGGGGATTGATGACGTTGATGTGTCTGGCCATGGCCGTACTGGTGGCATGTGGTGGGCAGCCAGGCGGCGGCGATCCGGCGGCGGCGGTGGAAACATATTTGCAGGCAAAAGTGAAAGGCGATGAAACCACCATCCGCAGCCTGCTGTGTGCAGAGATGGAGCAGTTTGCCGAACGCGAATTCCGCACCTTTGACAGTGTGCAAGATGTGACCATTGAGGATATGGCCTGCACCGATACGGGCAACGGCCGTGTGGCCTGCACCGGCGTGATTAAAGCACTGTATGGCACAGAACAGACCGAATTCCAGCTTACCAACTACCGCGTCGTTCAGGAAGATGGTGAGTGGAAATGGTGTGGGGAGACGCCGTAACTTGTGATGCATGATGGGTGATAAATAGGTCACGCATCACGCATCACGCATCATGCCAATGTCCAAAATATTCTCGCGTGAAAATCTCATTGCCATCGCCCTATGTCTGCTCGTCATTTTATTGATCATTGTCACCACCGACAGCGCGCCGCAGTGGATATACCAGGGGTTTTGAGAAGCCA
>CAADGU010000433.1 GCA_900696625.1 uncultured Chloroflexota bacterium
TGGCCGTGGAAAAGGCGCGCCTGATTGAAGAGTTGGAAAAAGCGAACAGCGAATTGGCGGAACTGGATGAACTAAAGACGAATTTTATTGCCATTGCCTCCCACGAACTGCGCACGCCGCTGTCGGTGATTTTGGGCTATGTCTCGTTTTTGCGCGATGAGGCGGGGCCGGAAATGGCGGCGCAAATGGATAGTGTGTTGGGCGCGGCCGTGCATCTGCGCACCCTCATTCAAGATATGCTCAATTTGCGTTACGTAGATGCGGGGGAAACGGCCGTACACCGTGAGCGCATAGATTTTGTGGAGATTGTGCGCCATATGCAGGCACAGGTAGACGAAACGGCCGTCGCCAAACAGCAAACCATCAACGTCAAACTGCCTGATACGCCCATTCCCGTATTGGTAGACCGGGACATGATCGAGGTGGTACTGGGCAACCTGCTGGACAATGCCGTCAAATTCACGCCCCAGGGTGGCAGCATCCTGATCGCCGTGCAGCCCCAAAGCTCAGAAGTGTGGTTCCGCATCCAGGATACGGGCGTGGGCATACCCGAAAACCAGATCAACCGCATTTTCCGCCGCTTCTACCAGGCGGAATCGGCGCTGCGCCGCAGTTATGAAGGCATGGGGTTGGGGCTGGCTATTGCCAAAGAATTAGTCGAGTTGAATGACGGCCGTATCTGGACCGAAAGCGTAGAAGGGCTGGGCAGTGAATTTTTTGTCGCCCTGCCGCGTGTTAATGTTTGAGATTGGGAGATTAGGAGATTGGGAGATTGAATCTCTCAATCTCTCAGTCTCCCAATCTCCCCAAAAGAACAGGTTTGGAAACAATAGCAAAAACATTAGAACAAGGCCCGCTGCGGCTGTTGGACCCGTTGGAGCAGGAGATTTTTCAGTTGCGACTGGAACAAGGATGGGAGGATGTGCTACGGCCGTTGCGCCTGCTCTATGGCGCGCGTTCTGATTTTGAGACCTGGCTCAATCGCTTTCTGGAAATCACGGCCAAAGCGTATGCGGCACGGCCGTCTGACCTGCGCCACCTCGATCTCCAGCGCGTCCACCAACCCGACTGGTTCCAACGCCCCGACATGGTCGGCTACGTCGCCTACACGGAACGCTTTGCCCAAGACTTGCCCGGCGTCCAGGACAAAATCCCCTATCTCAAAGAGTTAGGCGTCACCTACCTCCATCTCATGCCGCTGCTTAAACCCCGCCCTGGCGCGAACGATGGCGGCTACGCCGTCATGGATTATCGCCAGGTACGCGATGATCTGGGCACGATGGCCGATCTGTCCGACCTGGCCTCTCATTTGCGCCAAAACGGCATCAGCCTGTGCATAGACCTGGTGTGTAACCACACCGCCAAAGAACATACCTGGGCGCAGGCCGCCTTACAGGGCGATCCCGATTACCAGGCGTATTACCTCATGTTCCCTGACCGCGCGCTGCCCGACGAATACGAAAAAACCGTGCGCGAAATCTTCCCCGAATTCAAATCCGGCAGCTTTACCTATTACGAACAGATCAACCAATGGGTCTGGACGACTTTCAACGAATTCCAGTGGGATTTGAACTATGCCAACCCTGCCGTTTTTGCCGAAATGCTGGACATCATGCTCTTTCTGGCAAACCAGGGTGTAGAACTACTGCGGCTGGATGCGGTGGCTTTCATGTGGAAACGGCTGGGTACCGATTGTGAGAACCAGCCGGAAGCCCATGCCATTTTGCAAGCATTCCGCGCCCTCAGCCGCATGGCCGCACCTGGTTTGCTGCTGAAAGCGGAAGCCATTGTGCCGCCGCCGCAGTTGGTGCCCTACCTGGGCGTAGGCGAAGCCACCGACAAAGAGTGTGAAATTGCCTACCACAATGTCCTGATGGTCACATTATGGAGCGCCCTGGCTGAACGGAAAGTGGTGTTGGCCACCCATGTGCTGCAAAAAATGCCACGTATCCCGGCGCGCACCGCCTGGGTCACGTATGTCCGCTGCCATGATGATATTGGCTGGGCCATCACCGAAGAAGATGCGGCCGGTGTGGGGCTGGACGGTTTTGCCCATCGCTCATTCTTGAGTGATTTTTACACCGGCCGATTTGCCGGTACCTTTGCGCGTGGCGCCACGTTCCAGTTCAATCCGCAAACAAATGATCGGCGTGTTAACGGCTCTTGCGCTTCGCTCGCCGGGCTGGAAATCGCCATTGCGAAAGAAAATTGGGGCGCGGCCGAACAGGCTATCCGGCGTATTTTGCTGCTTTACAGCGTCATTTTTGCTTTTGGCGGTATTCCGCTGATTTATATGGGGGATGAGATTGGTTTATTGAATGACCGAAGCTATGTAGATGACCCCGATCTGATGGCGGACAGTCGCTGGATTCACCGGCCTTACATGGATTGGGACAAAGCGGCCGAACGATACAACTGGCAAACAATTACGGGACGGCTGTTTCAGAGCATCTGCCATCTGGTGGCGGCGCGTAAACGAACGCTGACCTTACACGCGCGCACGGCCGTGACCCCCGTCTGGACACATAATGATCAGGTGTTGGGGCTGGTGCGCGAGAGTGCTTACGGCCGTCTGCTCATCCTGGCGAACTTTAGCGAGCAGCACCAGACCGTCAGCCGCAGACGGCTGCAAGAATTGGGTTTTGGCGGTCTGCTCATCAATCGCCTGGATGAACAGTTCATCCCTCCCTGGCAAGACCTTGACCTGGAGCCTTATCAAAGCCATTGGCTGGCGCCGGTGGTTTGATATTGGCGCATAAATCAAGTTGTTGTTACAATGCCGCCCCTGTGATGACAACGCATCGTAGCAGGCAGGTACTATTTTCCCACTTCAACATTCGCAAAGGTTCGGTATCATTTCCTCAATCACGGGTCATTGATCCCCATCGAACGGCCCAAATCCCCACAACCGGAGGTAAAACTTATTGATGTGATTCCCTCTTGTCTCCCCACTTGTCTACGAAGTTTGTTTACCCGATTCAATAATAAATAGCATGGAGAACAATATGAATACAATGAAAAAAAGCGGGTTATTGCTGGCAGCCATGTTGGTGGCTGTTCTGGCTATTACCGGCATAGTCATGGCGCGCGAAAGCGATAGCGCCGCGCAACGGCCGTCCGGTAATACCGATGCCCTGGCTGTTGCATTGGCCTACCTGGATCAAAACAAAGCCGATCTGGGCTTAACCGCGGCCGACCTGGCCGAAGCCAGAGTTACCGACACAACTGTTAGCCGCCTTACCGGTGTCACCACCATCTATCTGGTGCAGCAGTTGGGTGGCGTTGAAGTTTTTAACGGCCTCATCAATATCAGCATTATGCCCAACGGTGACGTTCTGACGGTGGGGAATCGTTTCGTCTCTGATCTGGCGGGCTCAGTTTCAGAAACCAGCGCCAGTGTCAGCGCCGAGCAAGCAGTTCAGGCTGCCGCCGCCCATCTGGATCTGACCATCCAGGGGTCACTGCAAATCGTGGAGCAGGCCAGTGGCGCCTCTCAGGAAACGCTGTTTTCTGATGGCGGTATTTCCCAAAACCCCATCCCGGCTAAACTGGTTTATGATACTTCTGGCAAAGCGCCACGCCTGGCCTGGAATGTCATCATCTACCAGCTAGACAGCCAGCATTGGTGGAATGTGCGCGTAGACGCCAACACCCGTGAAGTTCTCTCCCAAAATGATTGGGTGGTGAACGAGGATTTTGATGCTCATGCAGGTGGCCACAGTGCGGCAGCAGCCGCGCCCTCAGCGCGTACAAACAGCAGCGCCAGCCAACAAGTGCCTTATGGTCCGACGCCGGTGGCCGATGGCAGCAGCTATCGGGTGTATCACCTGCCGATAGAAAGCCCCAGCCATTCATCACCACCTTCTCCGGCCGACGGCCGTACCCTGGTAAATACACCGGCTGATGCCGGTGGTGGTTCTCCCTTTGGCTGGCATGATACCAACGGCGCAGCCGGCGCCGAGTTCACTACTACCCAGGGTAACAACGTCCACGCTTACACCGATCTGAACAACGACAATTCGCCCGATGCCGGTTCCAGCCCTGATGGCGGCCCCGGACTGGACTTTGACTTCCCCTTAGACCTTACTCAGCCGCCCAGCGCATACCGCCCGGCAGCCGTGACAAACCTGTTTCACTGGAATAACCTGATGCATGATGTCAACTACCGCTACGGTTTTGACGAAGTAAATGGTAATTTCCAGGAGAATAACTATGGCAATGGTGGTTTGGGCAGCGACTATGTCAATGCTGAGGCGCAAGATGGTGGTGGCACCAATAATGCCAATTTTGCCACACCTGCCGATGGCAACAACCCCCGGATGCAAATGTACATCTGGACCGCCCCCACTCCAGACCGTGATGGTGATTTGGACAACGGCATCATCGCCCACGAATACGGGCATGGCATTTCCAACCGCATGGTTGGCGGCCCCAGCAACGTGAGCTGCCTGGGCAATAGCGAGCAAATGGGTGAAGGTTGGAGTGACTGGCAGTCTGTCATCATGACGATGCGCACAGGAGATACAGCTACGACCAATCGCGGCGTTGGCACCTATGCGTTGAACCAACCGATTAACGGTGTGGGTATCCGCCCGGCTCCGTACAACACCGACATGTCAATCAACAACTACACCTATGCCAATCTACCTGGTATGGCCGTTCCCCATGGCGTTGGTTTTGTGTGGAATACGATGTTGTGGGAGATGAACTGGGGCTTGATTGCTGAGCATGGATTTAACGAGGATCTATATCTGCCCAATACACCTCCCAACACATGGTCTGGCAACCAACTGGCGCACGCCCTGGTGACACAGGCTTTTACTCTGACGCCCTGTAATCCTGGTTTTGTAGACGGCCGTAACGCCATTCTGGCTGCCGATGTGGCTCTGACCGGTGGACAAAATGCCTGCACCATTTGGGCAGCGTTTGCCAAACGTGGTCTGGGTTTCAGCGCCAGCCAGGGCAGCAGCAGCAGCACCAGCGATGGTACCCCGGCGTTTGATATGCCACAGTCCTGCCTGACGCTGGGTGTGACGCCCACTTCACAGGATATTTGTCAGGGTGCTAATGCCGTCTACGTAGTAGACATAGGCACCGCGTTCACACCTCCCGTGACGATGAGCGCCACCGGCAATCCGGCCCCCTCCACGGCTACCTTTAGCCCCAATCCGGTGCCGACCGTGCCGAACACGACAGATCTGACTATTGGTAATACCGCTGGTGTCGCTGCTGGCAGCTACATCATCAATATCGTCGCCACCGATGGTGCTGTCTCTGATAATGCCGATGTGGACCTCAATGTCTTTGCCGGCGCTCCTGGCGCTACCACGCTTGTCTCCCCGATCAACGGAGCAATTGGCGTCGCTACCTCGCCTACTTTTGAGTGGACGGCCGTTGCCAACGCCACCGGTTACTTACTGGAAGTGGCCTCCGATGCCGGGTTTAGCAACATTGTGTACAGTGCCAGCACCGCCAGCACCACCCACACGGCTGGTTCAAACCTGAACCCGGATACCCCCTATTTCTGGCGCGTGACCAGCAATAACCCCTGCGGTACGGGTGCGGTTTCAACCACATTCACCTTCCGTACAGCTTCTATCCTCACCGTATGCCGCACACCTGGCCTGGCCATCCCGGATAACAACCCGACTGGCGCCAGCGATACCATGAACATTGCCACCAGCGGCGCCATTTCGGATGTAGACATCTACGTCAATGCCCCCCACACCTGGGTAGGCGATGTGCGCTTCGTTATCACCCACAATGCCACCGGCGCCACCATCATTGATCGGCCTGGCGTACCAGCCAGCACCTTTGGCTGCTCCGGCAATGACTATGACGTCACCGTCAACGATGAAGGGCCGGATGGCAACATCGAGACCCAGTGCGCCAACGCTCCGGCCATTTTCGGCGACCGCGTCGGCGGCGACCCGCCCAGCACCGGTCTACTGGCTGCCTACGATGGCATGGATGTCAGCGGCGATTGGACTATCACTGTCTCTGACCATGCCGGTGGTGATACCGGTACATTGGTTGAATGGTGTGTCATTGCCAGCCTGCCGCCATCCGGTGGCCCGGCCATTGACCTGGAAAAGACCGTCAGCACCGATGGCTCCTGCGGTAATGTAGACACGCTCACCGTTGATTACGGCACAGACGTGACCTACTGTTACACCGTGACCAACACCGGTACCGTCACCCTGACCAGCCACACCCTGGTAGATGACCAGTTGGGCGACATCTTGACCGACTTCCCCTATTCCCTGGCGCCAGGTGCATCGGCCTTTATCACCGAAACGGCCGTCTTGACCCAAACTACCACCAACACAGCTATCTGGACGGCCACCGACGGCGTCGATTCAGCCAGTGACGTGGACAGCGCCACGGTGACAGTGGTTAGTACGCCGGTTATTGACGTAGCGCCGGAATCACTCACGTCTGTTCAAGGCCCCGACACCACCACTACGGAAATACTGACCATCAGCAACATCGGTACGGGTATCCTGGACTGGACGATTGCTGAAGAGCCACCGGCTGTGGTGATGACGGTTAGCCCGGCAGCGCCGGCTGACCCCAGCCACACAGACCGGAGCGGGGACACGGCCGTGACGACCCCGGCAGGCAGCGCTGTTCGCAGCGTGCTGCCCGATGCCCAACCCGGCTTGATTCTGGGTGATTTCTCCGAAGGTTTCGAGGATATTACCACCTTGCCGGGCGCCGGTTGGGCGCAAATCAACAACAGCGCGCCATTGGGTTCTACCAGTTGGTTCCAGGGGAATGATACGGTGTTCCCCGCCCAGGCGGGTTCGCCCACCTCATACATTGGGGCTAATTTCAACAACACCAGTGGCGTCGGCACTATTAGCAACTGGCTGTTAACGCCAGAGATTAACCTGTCTGATGGCTCTACGTTGACGTTCTTCACGCGAACGGCTACGGGCAGCATCTGGCCGGATCGTCTGGAAGTACGGATGAGCACAGCCGGTGGCAGCACCGACGTGGGCACAACGGCAACCAGTGTGGGTGATTTCACCAATTTGTTGTTGGAGATTAATCCTAACCTGACTCAGGGTGGTTACCCGGAAGTCTGGACACAGTTTACCGTGAATCTCTCCGGTGTAGGCGCACCAACCACCGGGCGGCTGGCCTTCCGTTACTTTGTGACAGACGGCGGCCCCAGCGGCAGCAATTCCAATTACATTGGCATTGATACCGTGGAATACGCTTTTGCTGCACCGCAAGGAGTATGCAGCGCCCCCAGTGATGTGCCCTGGCTGAGTGTCTCTCCGGCAGTCGGTTCCACCGGCGCGGGGCAGTCCAGTGATGTGGTTGTCAGCTTTGACTCCACCGGTCTGACGGCAGGCAGCACCTACACAGCAACGCTTTGTGTGGAAAGTAATGATGCCGTGACGCCGTTGGTGACGGTGCCGGTGACATTGACTGTCGTGGCGCCGGTGTACGGTGTGGCACTTTCTGATGACCAGGCAGCGAGTGGCGAAGCTGGCACGATGGTCACTTACACATTGACGGTAACAAACCTGGGTAATGTGAATGACACCATCGCCCTGACTGCTGCCAGCGCCTCAGGCTGGACGGTTGAACTGCCTGATGCTACTGTTTCGCTGAATGCCGGCGCCAGTGCCGATGTGACGGTGACAGTCCACATCCCAGCCGGCGCCAGTGATGGCGAGATGGACGATGTGACGGTGACCGCAACCTCGCAAGGGGATCCGGCGGAGACAGACACGGCCGTGCTGACAACAACGGCCGTTGTCGAAACACCCCCACCGCCCGGTAACTTCATTTACCTGCCCATCATCTTGAAGCCGTAAGCAAATACGCTTCGTCAGAAAGCGTAGAAACGGGTATAAAAATGGGGTGGTCTACACTAGACCACCCCATTTTTTTCTTTTTTGGAGGTTTTGGATTATGGATACGGGGATTTTGTTGGGCGGCATTGAAGCAGGTGGCACCAAGTTTGTGTGTGCGGTGGGCACGGGGCCGGATGATATCCGCGCCGAAATACGGTTTCCCACCACGACGCCGGCAGAAAATTTGAGCCAGTGCCTTGCTTTTTTTCGGGAGCAGGGGGATAGATATGGGGAATTAACGGCCGTTGGCATTGCCTCTTTTGGCCCTGTTGATCCCCACCCGCACTCACCTACCTTTGGCTACATTACCACCACACCCAAGCCGGGTTGGGCCAACACCGATTTTGCCGGTGTCATTGGGCAGGCCTTAGGCGTACCGGTGGGTTTTGATACGGACGTGAACGGGGCGGCATTGGGTGAGTGGCGTTGGGGCGCGGCGCAGGGATTGGACACGTTCATCTACCTGACGATTGGCACGGGGATTGGTGGGGGGGTGATGGTGAACGGCCGTCTCCTCCACGGCCTCATTCACCCGGAAATGGGGCACATCCCCCTGCCGCACGATTGGGCGGCTGACCCGTTTCCGGGCCGCTGCCCGTATCATGGCGACTGTCTGGAAGGCATGGCCTCTGGCCCGGCCATTGCCGACCGCTGGGGGAAGCCTGGCGGTGATCTGCCACCCGACCATCCCGCCTGGGAATTAGAGGCGCATTATCTGGCGCTGGCGCTGCACACGTTTATTTGTACGCTGTCGCCGCAGCGCATTATTATGGGTGGCGGGGTGATGGCTCAGCCCCAGATTTTCCCGCTGCTGCGGCAGAAGGTGCAGGCCAGTTTGCGCGGATATGTGCAGCACACGGCCGTGTTGGAAAACATAGACAGCTACATCGTCCCCCCGGCATTGGGCGCGCGGGCCGGTGTGGCTGGCGCGATAGCTCTGGCGGAACTGGCCAGTAAGCAGTAAGCATATACTGCTTACTGCTTACTGCTTACTGCTTACTGCTCACTGCTCACTGCTCACTACTTTTCTAATCCCGCCGTCCCCCCGTCAAGAGCAGGACGTAGTACAGCAGTTGGCCGATGGCGGCCACGGCGGCGGCTACATAGGTCAGAGCGGCCGCATTCAATACCTTGTTGACCCCTTCCATCTCATCCGGGAAGAGGATGTCCTGGCTGACCAACAGCGCCTTGGCCCGTTTGCTGGCGTCAAATTCCACCGGCAGCGTTACCAGTGTAAAAAAGACGGCAATGGTGAATAACGCCACACCGACCCAGGCGATGGTCAGGCCCAACGACGAGCCACTAAAAATGTTCAGTAAGAACCCGCCCATAAACAGCATCGGCGCTAACTGGCTGCCGAATTGGGTGGCCGGTACCAGGGCGGTGCGCAACCCTAGTGGCGCATAGTTGTTGGCGTGTTGTAGGGCGTGGCCCATTTCGTGGGCAGCCACGCCGGCTGCGGCCACGCTGGGCGTATCATGCACTTCCGGGCTGAGGCGCAACACGCGGCTGCGGGGGTCATAGTGGTCGCTGAGACGGCCGTCTACCCGTTCAATCTGCACATCGTACAACCCTTGCGCATTGAGCAGTTCCCGCGCTACCTGCGCCCCGGTCATGCGCCGGGTGGTGGGTACCTTTGCGTATTTGTTAAAAGCCCCTTTCACTTTGGCCTGGGCGTATAAGCCCAACAGCAGGCCAGGAATGGCTAACATGATCCATAAGCCATAAGATGCAAAAAACATAGGTTTCTCCTTTTTACCGGTTTTTACCAGTTGTATTAATAATAGACCAGAAGGGCGGCGGCACTGTCCGGTCTACGGATTTTTTAAGTTTTGACGTTAGCTGTATACGATCTTAACATTAGCAGGACGTAGGAATCTGGCAACATTTAACCTGTTTTAATGCGTTGTGGGGCAAGTTGGAAACTTGTCTACCATTGATTTGTGAAAATGTAGTCCGGACATCCCTGTCCGGGCGTTCATCGGGCAGGGATGCCCGATTTACAGAGGAGGGACTTATGATGAACGATGACAGCTTTGGCTTGCCCCAAAATTTGGGTGATGGATTAGTGCTACGTTGGGCCGAGCCTTCCGACGCTGAGGAATTGGCTCAGTTTAATCTGCGCATTCACTCGGACGATCCTGATGATCCAGAGACATTTCTGGTTCATTGGACGAAGGAGTTGATGGCCGGAAACCATCCTACCACGAGGGCCAGCGATTTTACGGTGGTGGTGGATGAAAATGCCGGGGGCAAGATTGTCTCCAGTTTGAATCTGATTTCGCAAACGTGGGCGTATGAGGACATCCCTTTTGGCGTTGGTCGGCCAGAACTGGTGGGCACGGACGAACAGTACCGGCGGCGTGGCCTGGTGCGGAAACAGTTTGAGGCCGTTCACGCCAAAAGCGCGGCGCGGGGTGAATTGGTACAGGTGATCACCGGCATTCCCTGGTATTACCGTATGTATGGTTACGAGATGTGTGTAGACCTGGGCGGCAGCCGGTCTTATTACCTGCTGCCATCGCGCCTGCGCAAAACAACGGAAAAGCAGGAGGCCGAGAAATATCAGCTTCGCCCGGCCACAGCGGAGGATATACCGGCGCTGCGGGAACTGTATGCCCGGCATTGTGCGGGCAGTCTGCTTAGCCGGGTGCGCGATGAAGCCATCTGGCAGCACGAGCTTTTCCACGCCCACCGGGAGACGCACAATGCCCGGTTTATGTATCTGATCACGGCCGTAGCCGATAACACTCTCGCCGGTTATGTGGAAATTTCGCCCTGGCACGCCAACGGTATCTATTTTGTGCGAGAAATGGCAGCACAGCCTGGCCATTCTCTGCGGGCGCTGGTCCTTTTTGTCATTAACCATTTGGAAAAGAAAGCGGTGGAGTTTAACCAGACTGCCACAAAACCAATGGAGCGCATTTCTTTTGAATTAGGCACAGGGCATCCAGTTTACCAGGCGTTATCCCGTGAATTGGAGAAGCAGAATCCACCATATGCCTATTATGTGCGTGTGCCTGATCTTGCCGCTTTTTTACGTCACATTACCCCTGTTTTAGAGCGGCGGCTGGCGGAAAGTGTGGTGGCGGGGCATACGGGCCAACTGCGGCTGAACTTTTACCACAGCCAGTTAGCATTGGATTGGGAAAACGGCCGTCTCGCCACCATCGCCCCCTACAGGCCCAAAGATTTCCACGACGGCCACGCCTTTTTCCCCGATCAGACCTTCTTGCAACTGCTCTTTGGGCATCGCAGCCTGGAAGAATTACGGCACAGCCGGGTAGATTGTAGTGCCCGTCACGGGGATGCGGCCGTGCTGCTGGATGTGTTGTTCCCGCGACGGCCGTCGTGGATTAGCCCGTTGGGGTAGTTGAGTAAATAAGTAATTGGGTAATTGCGTAATTACCCAATTACGCAATTACCCAATTACAAAGCATGGACATGATAAAACCATTCCTCGATCTTCAGGGATTGCTGGTGGTGGATGGGGGGCTGGCGACGGAGTTGGAGTGGCGTGGGTATGACTTGCGCGATGTACTCTGGTCGGCGCGGCTGCTGTTGGAAGAGCCGGCGGCCATTCAACAGGTACATGCCGACTACCTGTGGGCAGGGGCGGACTGTATCATCGCCGCCAGCTACCAGGCCACCCTGCCGGGCTTGATGGCGCGTGGGCTGACGGAAGATGAGGCGGCTGATTTGCTGCGGTTGGCGGTTAAGCTGGCGTGTGCGGCGCGGGATGCGTTTTGGGTGGCGCAAGAGCATGAGGGGCAACTACGGCCGTTGCAGAAACGGCTACGGCCGTTGGTGGCTGCCAGCATTGGCCCCTATGGCGCGTATCTGGCGAATGGGGCGGAATATACCGGCGATTATGACCTGGACACGTTCGGATTAGTGGCCTGGCACCGCTCACGTTGGCATATTTTGGCAAACAGCGGCGCGGACTTGCTGGCTTGCGAAACGTGCCCTTCGCATAGCGAGTTGGAGGCGTATTGTGAATTGTTGTCGGAAACGCCACAGATGCCGGCCTGGGTGAGCTTTACAGCGCGGGACGGCCGTCACATCAGCGACGGTACGCCCATTGCTGATTGCGTCGCCCGGCTGCACGATATTCCCAACGTGGTGGCGGTGGGGGTGAACTGCACGCCGCCCCGTCTGATGCCGGAATTGATTGCCGCCATTCAATCGGCGACCGATAAGTACATCATCGTGTATCCCAATTCGGGTGAACGGTATGATCCGGTGCAAAAGGTGTGGCGCGGTGAGTCTGACCCTTTCACCTACGGGACAATGTGCCGTGAATGGCGCAAATTGGGGGCGGTGTTGATTGGCGGCTGCTGCCGGACACGGCCGTCGCACATTCGCCAGATTCGGGATCGGGTGCGGGTAAACTAAGAAGAAATCAAGATATAGTTGAAATAAGTGCCGGATGAGAAATACCTACATCGGAATCTCTACCAGATTTGCCAGACCATTGAGAGTGACAACAAAATGGTTGAGTAAATCTCGCCCCAGAACCATCTGGCGATTGTGTCTATCGGCAACAACTTCTACCCGCCCCATATGCTGACCGGCTATCTGCACAGCTACCTCAAAAACATCTACTTGCTGCCGGGCGCCATTAATGGCTACTATGTAAGTACGACTTATTTTTCGGACGTGGATTTGCTTCAAGATAGATAACGGCGTCCTTGTTCCATCTGAACCCGAATCTATCAGGGCATTTAGCAATATCCCATCTTGGGTGTCACCAAAACGAGTAACCTTCACCTCCATGACCGGGAAAGGCGGTAGGTAACTACGATCATATTCGAAGGTGTACAGCAACTGGCTCATCTATTTTTCCAGGCGAAAAGAAGGTATATTGAGTATACGGAAAGGTTGTTCTTCTACCTTAGACATCCAGACGAATGTGTCAGGATACTTTTCATTGATACGATGGCTGAGGGCAATGTCAACCGGGTCGTGATCTATTAACTCGCCCTCATAAATTGCTACATAATGTCCTGGGTATTTTTCCCATAGAGTCGGGTGCAGGGCCAGATAAGCCGACATCTCACGATCTACCACATCATTACCTGTCCCCTGGTCACCGTCTTCAGGCAAAGGTTTGTCTAAAACAGGTGACTCCTCTAACGCTTCCACCAGTAAAGTAGGGACATCTTGATGATTTATCTGGGCAATTCGGATAGCCCGACGATACAGTTCTTCTGGCAAGTTGAGGATGATTTGTGTACCCATTTTCATCTCCTTCAATCGTATTGTACCATCAATCCTCCTTTTAAGCAGAGGGCCTGCATAGTGACATCCTGTCACTGTTTTTGGATTAAGAATTGCCGATTACCAGACACGGCCGTTCGTTTTTTTACGCCCACCTTTGTACAATCGCCCCATGATGACCCGATGGAGATAATGCGGAGGGAGAGTGTTTGATGCGCCGAATTGTTGTGTTGTTTGTTTTATTTTGTGTTTTGCTGGCGGTGGTGAGTTATTCCATGGTGGATGCCCAGGAACCGGTGACGACGCCATCACCCACTGAACTTTCACCAACGCCAGCACCTGGCCCTTTGCCCCAATCTATTTTCCTGGAACCGATTGATCCAGAAACAATTGATACGCCGTTGATTCCGGTAGGGGGAAACGCGGGCAGCGATTTATGCCAGTCGGCGACCGATGTCACCTTTCTCAATACGGCCGTTGGTGGGGTGACCCCCAACGTGCAGGCGTTTACCCACGATACTAATGACCCGGTTTTGAGCTGTATGTGGCCGGGGGCGACCCGACCCAATGGGTACCGGACGGTGTGGTATAAGTTCACGCCGGTGACCAATGCGGTTGTTACCATCAATAGTGATACCTCCAACTATGACACGGTGGTGGGTGTTTTCACTTCGACAGACGAGGCTAACCCCTGTCTGGCCTTGCAGCCGGTGGCCTGTAATGATGATTTCACCGGGTTTACGTCACAGGTGACGTTCACGGCCGTGCAGTACCAGACCTATTATGTGGTCATTGCCGATTGGTCGGCCGCCAGTTCCGGCCAGTTGACGCTCAACATCTTCATGCAGCCGCAGCCGGGTGAGGAAAAGTGGGAACTGGTGGATAACAACCCCAACGGACAGGTGACGCACCACGATACGGTGGCTGCCGGTGAGCATATCTACGTGGTGGGTGGACAGGACAATGTTTCCAGCGCGCCCACGCGCAGCAACCGGCTGATGCGTTATTACCCGCCGACCAATAGTTGGGAAACGATGGCCCAAATACCAGGGTTGGGGATGTCGGATTTAACGGCCGTCCATATCAACGGCGCCATTTATGTGCCCGGTGGTGATAACGGTGCGCCCGATGTTTTTAACGGCACGCATTACATGTATCATATCAACGGCAATTTCTGGTCTGTGCAGTCAGCGCCACCGGTGGCCCTGGGGTGGGCGCAGGCGGTGGCCGCCGCCGATAGCTCCGGTTATTTTCTAATCGGGGGCATCAGCCAAAAACCGGCCCTGGACCCAGGCGTTTACGGCCGTGCTGAAACTTATTTCTATGAAATTGCAAGCAATAGTTGGTTGCCACGGCCGTCAATGAACACCGGCCGATACGGGCATATGGCGGCGCGTATCGGCAACCACATTTGTGTGGTGGGCGGCGTCAGTGGCAATGTGCTGCTGCGCGGGGGGGAGTGCCTGGCCCCCTTTGGCAACTGGCAGCCCACTGGCGATCTCAACATTCCCCGCTTCGGCGCGGGCAGCGCCATCGGCCCGGATGGGAACTGGTATGTTTTTGGTGGCATGACCGTGAATGCCAATGGGCAATATGTAGCCGTCTCTTCAACAGAAGTTTTTAACTCCTCCACCCGCAGCTGGTCGGTATTGAATGTGCCCTATGACCTGCGTGATCCCAATACAGTTTTTGCCCGTGCTTATCCAGCTGGGGAATTTTGGGGCAACCATCTATATGCGTTTGGCGGCAATCATTATGTACCCAGTCTAAATGAATATCAGGTAGTCCCCCTGGTGCAGCGCCTGTACGTGCCCAGCGAAAGATTGTTTTTACCATTTATCAGACGCAGCGGCGCTTCTGATTTTGATGACAATATGGCGGCAGCTAAAGGATTGCCGCCCAACTTCTGGTACGGCGGAAATTTCAACAGCACCTATGACTTTTATGACTTCTATTATTTTGACCTGAATGCGTTTAGCGGCGTTTCGGTGCAGTTAACGGGCATCCCGTCCGGCAGCAACTATGACCTGTATGTGTTTAACAACACCAAGCTGTTGTGGGGTTCCAGCGTGAATCCGGGTAATTTGAACGAGACGGTAAACCTGAGCCTGGCGTCGGGGCGGTATTATGTGCTGGTGCAGCGGCTCTATGGCCCCTCGGAAGGCTCAGGCTATCAGGTAGCGGTGCTGCGGTAACGGACTGTTTTATTCCCAAACTTCACCAAGAGTTAAACGGAATAACTCATTATGGAGGAGAGGCTTTAGCCGATGCGCGGTTCGCCTGAAGGCTCTCCTCCGACTGCCTACATGTCAGATTGGGGGCGCTATAGGCGGTCACATTCTATGTCTTTACCAGCCACCAGGCAGCACGAGGCGGAAGATTGAACGTATTGTCTGCTACAGGTTGGCTGTCTGGATGGAGAAGGTCGTGATACGGACCCTCTCCCTTTAACTCCACTCGCTGTGCCGCATCCGACAAATTGAACACACACAGCACCGACCGATCACCGTTTACCGATAACCGATCACCATTCCGGCGAAAAGCTAATACCCCCACATTCCCCGTCTCCACAAATTCAAAATCTCCCCGCTGCAAAGCGGGCTGGCTCTGCCGCGTTTGCAGCAGAAAACGCAGCCGGTTCAGGTAAGAACCGGGATCATCTTCCTGCGCGGCCACATTCCGTTGGCGATAATCATCATTCACCGGCAGATACGTCTCGTCGGCCTGGGAAAAACCGGCGTTCTTCGAGTCATCCCACTGCATCGGTGTGCGGCAGCCATGCCGGTCTGGCAGCCAGATATTATCCCCCATCCCAATCTCATCCCCGTAATACACAATCGGCGTTCCTGGCAGTGACAAAAACAGGGCATGGAGCAAAAACCACCGCTCTTTATCAAAATCCAACAGCGGCGCCAGCCGCCGCCGGATGCCCAGATTCAGGCGCATACGCGGCTCCGGTGCATACTGCTCCCACATCCATTGCCGCACAGCCGGCGTTACCATCTCCAGCGTCAGTTCGTCGTGATTGCGCAAAAAAGTCATCCACTGCGTGCCTGGTGGAATCGGCGGCGTCCGCGCCCAGATGTCCACAATCGGCGTCTTGTCCTGCGCCTTCAACGCCTGGTACAGCCGGGGCATGATAGGAAAGTGAAAACAAACCTGGAATTCAGGATTTTCCGGCGTACCAAAATAAGGCAGCAAATCTTCCGGCCATTGGTTTGCCTCCGCGATCAGCAGCGTACCGGGGTATTCGCTGTCCACCATCCGCCGCATCTTTTGTAAAAACTGATGCGTTTCCGGTAGATTTTCACAGTTCGTCCCCTCCCGTTCATACAGATAGGGAATGGCGTCCACGCGGAAACCATCAATGCCCATATCCAGCCA
>CAADGU010000434.1 GCA_900696625.1 uncultured Chloroflexota bacterium
CAGCCCACGCGGTGCGCATTCATCTGGCGGATCGCTTTGGCCAGGGAAGCGGCGGCGTCAATGGAGACCGGAGCGCGTGGCTGTAATGTGGCAATGGGTGTGAGCAGTTGGTCTTGCATAGCCGTCGTCTCCTCCGGCTTCTGCTCCATTTCATCCATATATTCGTCGTCCAGTTCCAACGACAGCGCCCCGGTTTGTTTCCCCTTCACCGTCTCCCGTTCCGTCACCGTCCACAAGTCAGCCGAAGTGTACAGTTCATACAAATCGCCGACGCCCTTCTTCGCCTGGGCGGCTTTCACCTGCGCCATCAGCCCTTCCGTATAAGTCTGCTTCTGCACCCGGCGGATAACCCCCATGGGCGCGGGGAAGTGCGGAAACTCCATGCTGCTGATGATGAAGGCCAACTGCATCGAAGTCTCGTCGTGTACCAACAGATCATCTTCGCTGACGCCGTTGCCCAGTTGTACCACTTCCGGCATAAAGCCATTCAGACGGATGCCTTTATCATGGTCTTTACCAAAAATCATCGGCTCACCATGTTTCAGGTAGAGGATATTTTCATCCCGCAGGCGGCGGTCATCCAGGCCAATCCACTCATTGGGGTTAAAGATAATGCAGTTTTGGTAAATCTCCACAAACGACGTGCCCACATGGTGCGCCGCTTCCAGCAGCACCTCGCCCAAATGCTGCGTATGGGCGTCAATGGAACGGGCCACAAAGGTTGCCTCGGACGCCAACGCCAGGGCAATGGGGTTGAGCGGTTGTTCCACGGACCCCATAGGCGAAGATTTCGTGACCATGCCGTGCCGGGAGGTGGGCGAATACTGCCCTTTGGTCAGGCCATAAATACGGTTATTGAACAACAAGATGTTCAGGTTGATGTTGCGGCGAATGGCATGAATCATGTGGTTGCCACCAATGGAAAGGCCATCGCCATCACCGGTAACGACCCAGATGCTCAGATCAGGCCGGGCAATGGCTAAACCGGAGGCGAGGGTGGGGGCACGGCCGTGAATGCTGTGGATGCCATATGTATTCATGTAATACGGGAAACGGCTGGAGCAGCCAATCCCGGAGATAAACACAATATCCTCTCTGGCAAAGCCAATTTCCGGCATCGTTTTTTGCACCTGTGCCAGAATGGAATAATCGCCACACCCCGGGCACCAGCGCACCGTCTGGTTGGAGACAAAATCTTGTCGAGTCAAAGGAATCGTTTCTGTTGTCATGCTCTTTTCCTGTTTACCGATAACCGATTACCGATTACCAATTACCTCCACAATTTTGGCATACACCTCACTGATCTTAAACGGCCGTGCCTGCATCTTCGGGTATGATTGCACATTCAGGGCAAAACGACCGCGCAGCAAAAAGGCCAACTGCCCACCGTTTAACTCTGGCACCAACACCCGCCGGTAGCGGCTGAGCAGATCGCGCAGGTTAGCCGGGAACGGGTTCAAGTAGCGCACATGCGCATGAGCCACTGAGTAGCCATCTGCCTGTGCTCGCTGCACACCGGACCGTACCGCGCCAAACGTGCCACCCCAACTTACCACCAGCAATTCGCCAGACTTGGGGCCATACACCTCTTGGGCCGGAATCACCTCCGCCAGCCGGGCAATCTTGTCCTTGCGCTCAAAATACATTTGCTCCGTGTGCTGCGGATCATACGAAACATTGCCCGTACCGGGCGCTTTGCTCAGGCCGCCAATGCGGTGTTCCAGACCGGGGGTGCCGGGAACGGCCCACGGCCGTCCGCCCGTTTCCGGGTCACGTTCATAGGGCAGGTAGGGAGCGTCACCATTATGGTGGGTACGGCCGTGTGGATGATTCACCGGGATCGCCGGAATCTGCTCCGGGTCAGGAATCCGCCACGGCTCCGAACTATTTGCCAGAAAACCATCCGACAACAAAATGACCGGCGACATGCTGCGTACTGCCAGCCGCGCCGCCTCAAACGACATATCAAAACAATCCGCCGGACTTTGTGGCGCCAACACCACAATCGGGCTTTCCCCATTCCGGCCAAACATTGCTTGCAGCAAATCTGCCTGCTCCGTTTTGGTGGGCAGCCCGGTGCTGGGGCCGCCGCGCTGCACATTCACAATCACCATCGGCAGTTCCAACATAATGGCCAGGTTCATGGCCTCGCTCTTCAAGGCTACCCCAGGGCCACTGGTACCCGTCACCGCCAGCGCGCCACCAAAAGCCGCGCCAATCACCGACCCCATCGCCGCAATTTCATCCTCCGCCTGGAAGGTACGCACGTCAAAATGACGCAGCGGGGCCAGCGCGTGCAGAATATCGCTGGCCGGGGTGATGGGATACGTGCCATAAAACAGCGGTTTGCCCATTTTCTTGGCGGCTGTTACCAGCCCCATGGCCACCGCTTCATTACCCGTCACCTTACGGTATGTACCTGGCGGCAGCGTCGCCGGCCGGATGCGATACCGGTGTTGGAAGGTGCGGGTGGTGTCCCCAAAATTGAAACCGGCCTGCAATGCCCGGCTGTTGGCCTCATAAATCTCCGGCCGTTTGGAGAACTTCTTTTTCAACCAATCCAGCGTCGTCTCCATGGGCCGGTCAAACATCCAGAAAGCCAAACCCAGCGCAAAAAAGTTTTGGGAGCGGTCTTTTTCTTTATTGCCGATCCCGGCAATATCTTTCAACGCTTCCCGGTTTAGGGTGGTCAGCGGGATGCGAATCACCTGGTAATTTTTCAGGGATTCATTGTCCAGGGGATTTTCTTCGTAGCCGGCCTTTTTCAGATTGGCGCTGGTGAAGGCGTCGGTATTCACAATGATGGTGCCGCCATGTTCCAGTTCTGGCAGGCATGCCTTCAGCGCGGCCGGGTTCATCGCCACCAAAACCTCTGGCGCGTCACCAGGCGTGAGAATATCTCGCTCGGAGATGTTGATCTGAAAACCGCTGACACCGGCCAATGTGCCCGCCGGGGCGCGGATTTCGGCCGGAAAGTCCGGCATGGTGCTGATGTCATTGCCAAATACGGCCGAGGTATTGGTGAATTGGGTACCGGTTAGCTGCATCCCATCGCCAGAATCCCCGGCAAAACGGATCACAACCGATTCAAGTTCTTCAAACTCTACTTCTGCTTGTGCCTCTAATTCGCTCATAAGAGTCTCCTTTGTTTCGTGATGCGTGATGCGTGATACGTGACCCGACGGTTCGCATATCACGCATCACGCCCTTTGCTCAGTCCCCTCCCTCCGGCTTGCGCGGAAACTGTTCCGGGTTGGGGGAGCGGTTTTGTACTTCAATGGGATAGCGGGCCGCCAGGTAATGAATGACGGCCTGATGGGTCATGGCGCCCAGGATACGGCCGTCTTCATCCACCACCGGCAAATTGCGAATCCCCTTGGCGTCCATCAGCCACAAAGCTGCCGCCGCCGAGGTTTCTGGGCCGATGGTAATCGGGTCGGGGGTCATCACGGTATCAATGGGCTGCATTAGCAGATCGTTGTGCGTGGCTACCCGGCTCAACACATCTCGATCCGTAAAAATACCGGCCAAATGTTCCCCGGCGGTCACGATACAGACATTCACATTATGCTGGCGCATCTCATTCAGGGCATCTTGCACGGCCGTGCCCGACGCCACCATACAAAATCCGGTCAAATCCAAATGTGTCACCTGTTCGGTTTTTAATTCCTGTTCTAAACTCATATAAATAACCTCCAAAGAAGAGATTAGAGATTAGAGATTGGGAGATTTAATCTCCAATCTCCAATCTCTCCATTTACGTCATTGGCAATAAATTGTAATGTTCCCGCAGCAGTTGACGGCCGTGTTCAAAATCGCCCGCCGCCAGCGCCGCCACGATCTGCTCGTGATACTGCCACACTTCCAACCAATACTCATAACGCGCATAGCGCGTCAGTTCGCTGGCTTCATAGGCGTCCCAATAGGCCGCCAACAGTCCGGTGACAAAGGGGTTGTTGACACGGCTAAAGATGAGCAAATGAAGCTGGCGATGTTCACCATTGGGCACATGCACCGGATTGCCATGCAGCTTTTCCTGGGCGCGGGTCACAATTATTTGCAGTTGCGTCTTGTCCTCAGGTGTTAACCGGCTCACCGCCTCATGCCAGTAAGCGTCTTCTACAGCACGGCGCAGCCCGGCAAATTGGGCAAAGCTGGCCTCACCGCTGCCCAGGCCAAACAAGACGCTTTTTAACACGGCGGGGGCAAAGTTGAATGGCTCGCGCTGAATCCCTACGCGCGGCCGTACCGAGACAAAACCCAGGCTGCGCGCCACTTCTAACTGCTCACGCAGTTTGCCCACACTGATGCCCAGTTCGGCGCTGATGTCGGTGAGCGTGGGCAGGCCATCGCCAGGGGTCAACTGACAATCAACCAGGTACTGCAAAAAGTCGGAATCCAGTTCAGTGAGAAGCATACCCTATTCATTCATCCGATTTATTGGATAAATCGGATGAATGAATCATAACAGAAAGGATACGGCCGTACAAGTAAAGTAGCGCCAGGCAAGGGGCAAAACCAATCTGGATGCTCGAAGCCGTTTTGCCCCTTGCCGGGCAAACCTTCACTCAACGATACATCACACGAGTCTCCAGAGGAAAGCGCGGTTTTGTTTTCACCTCCGCCGGATAGCCCACCGTGATTAACGCCTGCGGCTGCCAATCGGCGGGCAGATCGAGCGTTTGCCGCACCACCTCCGCGCAAAAGAGCGGCGCACACAACCAGCAGGCCCCCAAGCCAGCTTCATGGGCTGCCAGCAGCAGATTTTGTCCGGCCATGGCCGTACTTTGCACGGCCATCACCCATTCATGCTGTTGGCGTGTGGGGTCAGGGTAACTGTCCATATCGGCCATCGTCAGGCAGAGCAGGATGAGCAGCGGTGCCTGGGTTAGCCGCGCATAGGAACGAGCCACATCTTGGGCCATGATCGCTTCTGGCGTCCCATCCGCTGCCAGATCCGCCTGCAATTTCTGGCCCATAGCCATAGCCAACCGGTGTTTCGTTCCCGCGCCGGTTATCACCACAAACCGCCAGGGCTGGCGGTTATGAGCCGAGGGAGCATAGGCGGCGGCCGTTAGGAGGGCGTCTATCAATTCTGATGGCACGGCATCTGGCAAATACCGCCGGATAGAGCGGCGGGTGAGAAAAAGTGATGGATTCAAAGATAAGGGCTTCGTAATGACATTAAGAGATTAGGAGATTAGGAGATTGATCTGCCCATCATCAATCTCCTAATCTCTTAATCTCTCAATCTCCTAATCTCCAGCCACTAATTTATACCCCATCCCCCACACCGTCTCGATGGTGATGTTGCTGCCGGTCAGTCGCTCGCGCAGATGGGCAATGTGTACGTCCACAGTGCGGGTCTGGCCGTAAAATTCGTAACCCCAGACCAGGTCGAGCAGTTGATCGCGGGAGAGGACGATATTGGCGTGGTCCATGAGGGTGATGAGCAGGTCAAACTCTTTGGCGCGCAAAGGGGTGCGCTGGCCGTTGACCGTCACTTCGCGGGCGGTGGGGTCAAGCATGACGCCGCCTAGCTGCCGCACCTGGTCGGCCTTAGCGCCGGCCAAACTCGGCCCGGCGCGGCGCAAAATAGCACGCACACGGGCCACCAACTCGCGGGGGTTAAACGGCTTGGTGAGATAATCATCGGCGCCCATTTCCAG
>CAADGU010000435.1 GCA_900696625.1 uncultured Chloroflexota bacterium
CTGCTGCAAGCGGCCGTCAAACAGGAAGAGATTGACCGGCAGGTGACGTTAGACGACGCTGGCGTACAGGCCGTGCTGCAAAAACAAGCCAAACAGCGCCGCGAAAGTATCGCCGACTATGAAAAGGCAGGCCGCCCCGAACTGGCAGCCGAAGAACAACAGCAGCTAACCATCATTCAGAGCTTCCTGCCGCAAATGATGAGCCGGGATGAGGTGGAACAATTGGCGCGGCAGGTGATCGCCGATCTGGGCGTAGCCGATGTGAAAGAGATGGGGCAGGTGATGGGGAAACTGATGCCCCAGGTAAAAGGAAAGGCGGACGGCCGACTGGTGAATGAAGTCGTCCGTTCTTTGATCGGTAATCCGTAATCCGTAATCCGTAATCGGTGAACGGATTACGGATTACGGGTCACGGGTTACGGCGCAACCCCCCCATGGAAAACCAAAGCCGTTGGCGGCAAACAGTACAAGATTCCGTTTTATGGATATTTACGGCCGTTCTCACGCTGGGACTCACCCTCATATTTTCTTTCACCCTGCTCCGTCCCACTGAAGCCAGAATCATTGAAGGTATCCCGGCGCCAGAAGATATTTTTGCGCCCCGTGCCATCATTTATGAGAGCGCGGTCGCCTTGCGCCAGGCGCAAGAACAGGCCAGAGCCTCCGTACCAGAACAGTACAAACGCATCGAAGGGGATGTGGGCCGTTTTCAATTAAACCGGGTCGTGCAAACCTTTGCCTTTATTGATGTCGTCCGCGCCGATACGCAGGCTTCCACGGAAGCCAAACTCACCTACCTGGAAGCGATGACCGACCTCAACGTGGAAGAGCAGGTGGCGCTTGACCTGCTCAACATGAATGACGCCGATTACGCCAGGATGAAATCTGAAGTACAGCGCATTGTGGGTGACTTGATGCGGCGTGAAATCCGCGACACCCAACTGCGTGAATTGCAGCAACAGGCACAGCGTGATGCCAGCCTGGATTTAACCCCCACCCAGGAACGTGTGGTGAAATTCCTGGCGCCCCGTTTTATTGTGCCTACCATGGAGCCAGACCCGGCCGAAACAGAAAAGAAGCGGGAAGAAGCGGCGACGGCCGTTCCGCCCTTCCCGGTGACGGTGGCGAAGGATGAACTGGTGGTACGCGCTGGCGATATTGTCACCGAACGGCACATTGAAAAGATGACCCAGTTAGGTCTATTGCAGCGCCAGACGGATTGGCGTTTTGTGGTAGCCATTGCCATTTTGTCGCTGTTGAGCAGCGTCTTGATCGCCTTATATTGGCGGCAGTTTTATCACGGCCGTCGCGTAGGGAACGGCCGTTACCTCGCCGCCCTCGCCGCCCTCATCCTCGTCTTTGCCCTGGCTGCCCGTTTCATGCTCACCAGCCCTGGTTTGATCGTCTATCTCTTTCCCATGGCCGCCTTTTCCCTGCTGCTCAGTGTCTTGTTTGATGTGCGCCTCTCCATCGTCATCACCATGATCCTGGCCGGGTTGATCGGCTTTAACGCCGCCAACTCGTTGGAAATTGCTATCTATACGGCCGCCGGTGGTTTGCTGGCTGTGCTGACCCTGCACGACGCCCAACAGATCAACTCCTTTTTCCGCGCCGGGTTGGCCGCCGCCACTGGATACGCCGTCGTGGTTGTCGCTTTTCAATTCAACCAGACCATTACCGATCCGGTCTCGATGGTAGAAATCCTCAGTTATACCCTGGGCAATGGGCTGCTCTCCGCGGCGTTGACGCTGGTTGGGTTTTTCATCATGGGCAGCATTTTCGGCGTCACCACCACCCTACAATTGCAAGAATTGTCCCGTTTAGACCACCCCCTGCTGCAAGAGCTACTGCGGCGCGCCCCAGGCACTTACCATCACAGCATCATGGTAGCCAACCTGGCCGAACAGGCCGCCGAACAAATAAAAGCCAACAGCACTCTCATCCGCGTGGGTGCGTTTTATCACGATATTGGCAAAATGAATCGCCCCGCCTTCTTCACGGAAAACCAGGAAGGCGTCAATCCCCATGATGCCCTCGACCCATACACCAGCGCCCGCATCATTCTCAGCCATGTGACCGATGGTCTGGAACTGGCGCAGCAGTATAAACTGCCGGACCGTATTCGGGATTTTATTGCCGAACATCATGGGCAGCGGATTGTGAAAGGCTTTTACCATAAAGCGGTAGATGTGGCCGGGGCCAACGGCGAGGTAGATCGGGAGAAATTCCGCTATCCAGGCCCACGCCCTCGTTCACGGGAAGCGGGCATCGTCATGCTGGCCGATGCTGTTGAGTCTACTTCCCGCGCCTTGCAGCCACATACCGAAAAAGAGATTGAGAAGCTGGTCAATACGTTAATTGATGAAGATTTAACCGAGGGGCAGTTGGATGATTCCGGGCTGACATTGGGTGACATCCACATGATTCGTGCTTCGTTCATCAAGACGCTGAAAGGGCGGTTCCACGTGCGTACCCGGTATCCAGGCAATGAGGCCATGCAAATACCGGAAACACGGCCGTTACCCCCATCCCCGGAACAGCCACCACCCGTCCCGGCGCGCACCACCCCGGCTGCCAATGGCGCGGAAACGGCCGTAGCCGCCGAGCCACAAGCGGAGGTTGTCATTGACCAGACAAGATAAGACTATGACCTACAACGTAGAAGTGATTCAAAAAGCCAAAGTAGTCCGGTCTATCGTCACGGCCGTCAGCGGTGCGGTCAGTGAAACGCTGCGCCACGAACGGGTCAAACCGCCGGCAACAGTCTCCGTCTTATTAACCACCGATGACCAGTTACAGCAGCTAAACCGTGATTTTCGGGGCATAGACGCCCCTACCGATGTCCTCAGCTTTCCCGCCGAAAAATTACCCCTGTCCATCATGGGCGAAGAAGACCCCTACCTGGGTGATATTGCCATTTCCGTGCCCATGGCGCAGCGGCAGGCCAAAGAAAGCGGACATACACTCAAGGATGAACTGCAACTGCTCACCATTCACGGCGCCCTGCATCTGCTGGGCCATGACCATGAAGAGCCGGAAGAAAAAAAAGTGATGTGGTGGGCGCAAAACTCTATCCTGGCCCAGATAGGGGCTGAAATTACCTCGCCGGAGTAACCCCTTGTCCGAACAACCCCATCGCTCCCCGCTTTACCGCCGCGTCAAGAGTTTTCACTATGCCTTTGCCGGTTGGTGGTTTGTGCTGCGCACACAGCCAAATGCCTGGATTCATGCCACCGTCACCGTTGCCGTCGTGTTGTTGGGGTTGTGGCTGCGCCTCTCTCGTACCGACTGGGCCATACTTATCCTGACGTTTACGGCCGTATGGATGGCCGAATTCATCAACACCGCCATCGAAGCGGTGGTAGACCTGGCTTCGCCAACGCCGCATCCCCTGGCCAAAACCGCCAAAGATGTAGCCGCCGCCGCCGTTTTGGTGGGCGCCTGTGGCGCCGTTCTCATCGGCCTGCTCATCCTGGGGCCGCCGCTCTGGGCGCGGCTGTTTGGGTAATTCGGCCAAAGCCCGAAGTCGGCCTTCGGGCTTTGGCCGCTAACGCAGCAGGTTGCCAATGAAGAACCACAAATTCGCCGGGCGTTCTGCCAGACGGCGCATAAAATAAGGGTACCAGGCCGTGCCATAGGGGATGTAGACCCGCATCCGATAACCCTGAGCCGCTAATTGCTCCTGAAGTTCGCGCCGAATGCCATACAACATTTGAAATTCAAAGGCATCTTTGGGGATTTGCTGCCGCTGCACAAACTCCAAAATCGCCTGCACCATCGTTTCATCATGGGTGGCAAAACAGGGATATACCCCCTGCTGCCGCGCGGTCGGGCTGAGCATGGTTTGCGCCAGATGCACAAAGCTGGCGTCGGTGTCTGCTTTCTGAGGAAAAGCCTTTTCCGGCGGTTCGGCATACGCGCCTTTACACAGGCGCACCCAGGCCCCCTCCGTAATCAGCGCCGCAATGTCCTGCTCACTGCGGTACAGATACGCCTGAATCACCACCCCCACATGGCGGCCAAACCCGTCTTCATCCCGCAGCCTGCGGTAAATGCCGAGTGTGGTATCTACCGTGCTGCTCTCTTCCATGTCTATGCGCACACGGTTATTGGTCTGTTGGGCACGGGTGAGGACAATATGCAGGTTTTCATACAGCAGGCGCGGGTCTACATTCAGGCCAAGCTGGCTGGGTTTCACAGACACATTGGCATCTACGCCGCTTTGCTGAATGCAGTCCAGCAGGCGCACAATCTCGTCACGGGCAAAAGCCGCTTCCTGGGCGGTGTGAACATGTTCACCCAGGTAGTTGAGCGTGGCAGACAACCCCCGGTTGTTGACCGCGTGGGCAGCCACGATGACGTCATCCACCGTTTCACCGGCGATGAAGCGGCTGGCTACACGCCAGGCCAGACCGGTGTGACTGACCAGATATTGCGCCCACACGGCCGTAGACAGATACAACAACACCACCCGCAGCCAGCGTTCGCCAAACCAATATAACAATAGCCCCGACATAACCAGGAGGATAAACAGAATCAGTGGGAGTTTTTTTAGGGTTCGCATTTGTCGAGAGTTGGAGAATAGAGACTGGAGATTAGTAATCAGCCAATCTCTCATCTCAATAATTTTTCATCAGATACCTGATTTTAGCTCGCATTATGAATGTTGCCAGAAGCAGTAAAATGCAGGTATTATCTTTGGCACGGCCGTCAGCAAAATCAGTATGAACGAGCAACAAAACAGCAGCCCCCTTTATTCAACAGCCCATTATGAGGCGCTGCTGCGGGCGATCACGGCCGTGTCTGCCAACCTGAGTACCCCCACCCTGCTCACTGAACTGGCCCGGCAGCTCACCCAAACCTTCCATGTAACCAGCGTCTATATTTCCGATTGGAATGCCAATAACGGCCTGGCTACCGTGCAGGCCGAATACCGCAGCCCAGAAGCCAACACCCAAGAGAGGCAAAGTGATATTGGCGTCTCTTATGACCTCTTCAACGAGGTCAAACGTGATGCCGCCTTCCTGCAAACCCGTTACCCCCTACTGCTTCATGTGGATGATCCCCAAACCCCGCTTTGGGATCGGGAGCATCTGGCTGCTTACCAGGTCAAAACATCCTTAGTAGTGCCGCTGCGCCTGCACAACCAGATCATTGGTTTTGCCGAATTGTGGGAAAGCCGCCACCGCCGCGAGTATAGCCAGGCCGAAATTGAACTATGCCAGGCCATTGCCCAGCAAGGGGCCATCGCCCTGGTAAATGCCCACTTATATGAAACGGAAAGCCGCCGTCGCCGTGAAGCCGAAACACTGCTAGAAATGACCGGTTATCTTTCCGGCACTTTGGAATTAGACGAGGTTCTCAGCCATACCCTGGACGCCGTGCGCCGTTACCTGACCAACATCAGTGCCTGCTCCATTTCCATTCTGAGCGAGGACGGCCGTTTCTTGCGTACCGTGGCCGAGTGGTCTGAAAAACCCGTCTTCACCCTGGTACCGGTAGGACAGGCGTCGGCTGTGGAGGAGACGCTGTTCTCCCGTCTCACGCTCAAAAACCGGCAGCCAACGGCCGTCGCCGATTTATGGCAGATTGCCTACTTGAATGAACGAGCCTCGCATGTTACCAAAGCCGGGCTGCGTGCCCTGTTGTATGTGCCTCTCATTTTCCGTGAAACCATGATCGGCCTGCTCCACATTCACAAATGGCACAGCCCGCGCCACTTCACCCCGGACGAAATTGCCCTTTGCCAGAGCGTGGCTAACCAGGCTGCCAGTGCCATTGCCAATGCCAACCTGTTCACCGCCCAAAAGCGCCAGTTGAAAATGGCGACTATGCTGCAAAAAGTAGGCGCGCTGCTCACCACCAGCCTCAGTCTACACCAGGTATATGAACACATTTTTGACTACCTGGCAGAAATCATTGAGTACGATTTTGTTTCCCTACATCTGGATGACCCCACCAGCGGCGCCTTTGCCCTGGCTGCCAGTCGTGGTTTTGAAGATGCTGATAACCTGCGCCAATTCCTGGATACGCACGCCAGATCATGGCTGCGGCGCATTCCCATTCCGCCAGGATGGGCGGTTGTCGGTAATACACAGCAAGATTCCGGTTGGCTGGTATTACCCACGCTGGATGGGGTCAGTTCGTGGATTGGGGCCACGCTCATGGTGAAAGACCAGCTCATCGGCATCCTCAGCCTGGAAAGCCGGGAGGCGGGCAAATACAATGCCGAGGCTGCCGAAACAGTAGCCGCTTTTGCCAACCAGGCCGCCATTGCCATTGCCAATGCCCGGCTGCATGACCAGGTTTTGCAGCAGGCAGATGAACTGGATATTTTGCACCAGATTGCCATTGTTACGGCTTCTACTTTTGATGTAGATGAACTGGTGCGCCAGACAACACGCATGATCACCGAACGTCTATACCCTGACCTGTTCGGGTTTGTGATGAAAGAGCCTGCCACCGGTATACTGCGGCCTCATCTTTCCTTTCATGGCATTCCGGCCCGCTATTTGGAACAATCGTTGTTATACGAAAGTCTGTTTGGGTTGGCCATACAAACCGGCGAACCGCAGATTGTGGCCGATGTACGCCTGGAACCGCTGTATGAGGCCGGCATTCCGGTAGAGAACATGCGCTCGGCCATTGTGGTGCCGGTGCAGGTGAAAGGCAATGTGGTCGGTGTGATTGATGTGGAAAGCCCACGACTGAATGCTTTTTCAGAGAAGGATTTACACTTTTTGACCACATTGGCCGGGTTGGTAGCAGCGGTGATAGAACGCGCCCGGCTGTATGAATCGCTGCTGACGCAAAAGGACGTGTTGGCAGTATTGGTGAATCAGCGCACGGCCGAATTGGAGTCCGAACGAGACCGGACGGTAGCTATTTTGGAAAGCGCGGGTGAAGGCATTATTCTGACGGACACGGCCGTGAACATCCTCTACATGAATCGGGCCATGGAGCGGATGAGCGGTTACGGCCGTGCCGAACTCACCGGCCAAAATTTGCGCATGCTGGTGAATGACCGCGCTGCCCGCTTCCTTTTTGTGCAAACCTGGCCCTCTGGCTTCAGCCACGAGCGATGGTCGGGGGAACTGCTGAACCAACGCAAAGATGGGCAAACCTACAGTGTGCGCCTCACCGTGACGCCAATCAAAGATAACGCCGGTGTCGTCACCGGCTATGTGATCGTCCAGTCAGACATCAGCCAGTTAAAGGAGGTGGAACGGCTAAAGACCGAATTCATCGCCAACGTCACCCATGATTTACGCACGCCGCTGACGGTGATCAAGACACACATCTCCCTGCTAGAACGGGGCAAACCGGAAAACCGCCCCCGCTATTTTCAGGTAATGCAAACGGAAACAGATCGGCTGAACCGGATGATTCAAGATTTGCTGGATGTTTCCCGGCTGGATGCCGAGTTTACACCTGACCCAGATGCCGCCACCGATCTCTGGCCGTTGTTAAACGAATTGCGGGAGTATTTTGCGGGCAGCGTGGCCGAAAAGGGAATGCACCTGGTCATCACAGGGGATGAGGCAGTGGCTACGGCCGTACACATGCACCACATCCATCTACGCACCATCCTCACCAACGTCATGGACAATGCCATCAAGTATTCCCCCGCCGGCGGTCAAATTGACCTCACCGTGCGCCGGCAAACACGCGCCAACCGTTCTTTTGTCCTGGTAACGATCACCGATCAAGGCCCCGGCTTGAGCAAAGCAGAGCAACCGCTGATATTTGACCGTTTTTATCGCGGTGAAGCCGCCCGCACCACCAATATCTCCGGCATTGGCCTGGGACTGCCTGTCGCCAAAAAAATCATCGAACCCTATGGCGGACTGATTGAAGTGGAAAGCGAAGCCGGCGCCGGCGCTTCTTTTTCTTTGTGGCTGCCACTGCATGAATTGTAGGTAATTGGGGTGTTGCTATCGTCAATGGCTAATCCGGGCACAACGATGACTCGATGGGATTTTTCAGCTTATGCACGCCCGGCGCAGGTAGTCGCCGCCGCCCTGTTGGGGCAAAAGTTGGTGCGCGTGGTAGATGATTATTTGCTTAGCGGCCTCATCGTCGAAACCGAAGCGTACTGCGATGGTGACGCGCCCGACCTGGCCTGCCACGGTGACCGGGCCAATCACGGACAACCAACGGCGCGCACGGCCGTCATGTTTGGTCCCGCCGGTCATGCTTACGTTTACTTCACTTACGGTATGCACTGGATGTTTAACATCGTCACCGGTCAGACCGGGCAGGCGAATGCGGTGTTGATTCGCGCTTTACAGCCGGTGGACGGGGTAGAATGGATGCAGCAGCGGCGCGGCGCACGGCCGTTGGCCTCACGATCCCTGATCGCACTCTCGAACGGCCCGGCCAAACTGGCGCAAGCCCTGGCTATTGACCAATCGCTCAACGGCGCAAACCTGTGTGATCCGGATGGGGTTATATGGATTGAAATGGGCACGGCCGTTAACCCCACCCACATCAGCACCGGCCCCCGCATCGGCCTGGGCCAAACGCCCGAACCCTGGCTCTCTATGCCCTGGCGGTATTGGATAAAGGGTAATGCTTATGTCTCTAAAAAATGACCGTAGGGCGATTTGGCAAATCGCCCTACACAGAGGAGAAAAATGAAACTACTCGAAGGTAAAAAAGCACTCATTTTTGGTATTGCCAACAAAAACTCCATCGCCTGGGGCATTGCCCAGGCGCTGCACGAACATGGGGCGCAGTTGGCGTTTAGTTATGGTTTTGAGCAATTGGAGAAACGGGTACGGCCGTTGGCCGAACAACTCGGCGTCGAATTTGTCGAAGAATGTAACATCGAAGATGACGCCCAAATTGAGCGCACCTTCCAAAAAGTGGGCGACCATTTTGGCAGCCTGGACATCCTGGTACACGCCATTGCCCACGCCAAACGAGAGGATTTGGACGGCCGTTTTGTAGACACCAGCCGCGATGGCTTCCGCCTGGCCCTGGACGTCAGCGTCTACAGTCTGGTCTCGCTCACCCGCGCCGCCGTCCCCCTGATGAGCAACGGTGGCAGTGTACTCTGCCTCACCTACTACGGCGCGGAAAAGGTCGTACCCCATTACAACGTGATGGGCGTAGCCAAGGCAGCGCTGGAAGCCAGCACCCGCTACCTGGCAGCCGACCTCGGCCCGCAAAACATCCGCGTCAACGCCATCTCGGCCGGCGCCATCAAAACCCTCTCCGCCTCCGGCATTGCCGGGTTCCGCAAAATGCTGCGGTACACCGAAGAGCGCGCCCCCCTGCGCCGCAACGTAGACCAGCGAGAAGTCGGCCAGACCGCCCTCTGGTTATGCAGCGACCTCAGCAGCGGCGTCACCGGCGAAATCATCTACGTAGACGCCGGTTATCATATTCTGGGTATGCCCGAACCGCCGGAAAAGTGGGAATAAACCGCAAGTAAAAACGAAACCTTGATATTCCATGATAACCTCGTCAGCTAACTGACCTGCGTTTGACAAACCAGAGTCATCCGCTATACTGGCGGCGAATTTTGTGACAACTGTTTGTCAATTTCACAATCTTATCCAGAGCAGTGGAGGGACCGGCCCGATGAAACTGCAGCAACCCCCAATTCAGGGAAAGGTGCTAATTCCGGCAGCCACGGCTGAACGATAAGCGGAAACTGGAAAGTCAGTAAAAGCCTCTTGTGCAGCCAGGAGGCTTTTTTTATTGCTTATATTTTGAGATTGGGAATGGGGACATTCCCAATCTCACACTTACTTTGGAGGTATAAACCAAATGCTCAATTTTATGACAGCACCCAGCTTACTGTTCACGTCAGAATCGGTGACGGAAGGCCACCCGGACAAAATGTGTGACCAGATTAGCGATGCCGTATTGGACGCTATTCTGGCTCAGGACCCCTATGCGCGAGTGGCTTGCGAAACGGCCGTGAAAACCGGCTTCGTCATGCTCTTAGGCGAAATCACCACCTCCGCCCATGTTAATTATGACAAACTGGTGCGCCAGGTGGTGAATGACATTGGCTTCGACAGCAGCGACAAAGGGTTCGATGGTAACACCTGTTCCGTCCAGGTCGCCATCGCCGCCCAAAGCGCCGACATCGCCCAGGGCGTAGACAAAGCCCTGGAATACCGCCACCAAAACGGCAACCAGGACGCCGAAATTGAAGCGTTAGGCGCGGGCGACCAGGGTATGATGTTTGGTTATGCCTGCAACGAAACTGAAACCCTGATGCCCCTGCCCATCTATCTGGCCCATGCACTCGCCCGCCGTTTAAGCCAGGTGCGCCGCGATGGTACGTTGCCCTGGGTTCGCCCTGACGGCAAAGCGCAGGTAACGGTGGAATACAGCCACGGCAAACCCCGCCGCGTCACCACCGTCCTCGTCAGCACCCAACATGCGCCTGAAATAGATAATGAGACCGTTCGCCAGAGCATTATTGAACATGTCATTCTGCCCGTCATCCCTGCCGCACTGGTAGACGAAGAGATGCGTATTTATGTAAACCCCACCGGCCGTTTTGTGGTGGGGGGACCACTGGGTGATGCCGGCCTGACCGGGCGCAAAATCATCGTAG
Source organism: uncultured Chloroflexota bacterium (assembly GCA_900696625.1). Classification (GTDB taxonomy): domain Bacteria; phylum Chloroflexota; class Anaerolineae; order Promineifilales; family Promineifilaceae; genus CAADGU01. Next base: position 10,580 of record CAADGU010000435.1, read on the forward strand.
ACACCTATGGCGGCATGGGGCGGCACGGCGGCGGCGCGTTCAGTGGCAAGGATTGCACCAAAGTAGACCGCAGCGCCGCTTACGCCGCGCGGTGGGTGGCCAAAAACCTGGTCGCCGCCGGTCTGGCCGAACGGTGTGAAGTGCAGGTGGCCTACGCCATCGGCGTGGCCCGCCCGCTGAGCATCAACGTGGAAACCTTTGGCACCAGTCAGTATACTTCGAAGCAACTGGTACAGCTTATCGAAGAGAACTTTGATTTGCGACCAGGGGCGATTATTCGAGACCTGGATTTACGCCGGCCCATTTACCGGGCTACGGCCGCTTACGGCCATTTTGGTCGCCACGATATTGACGCCCCCTGGGAAAATACGGATCGCGCCGAGGCCCTGCGCGTAGCGGCGGCCCGGTTTGAGCCGGCTTACGCCTGACCCATCAAGTGCCAGGCAAGGGACAGAACCATTTCAGCTAACCAGAGCCGCACCGCCCCTTGCCTGGCACTACCAGCGTGAGTTATTTCCTACTGCCTTCACGTTTTCTTTATGCCATAATAGCCCCTATTGAATCATTACTTATAAGTAGTGCCAGGCACATGGCATTTCATTCTGAATAACCAAAACTGTTTTGCCCTGTGCCTGGCACTTTTCACCAAACGAGGAGCAACAAGTGACATTCACGATTTTGGTGGTAGATGATGAACCGGCCCTGCGTGACCTGATTGGGCAGATGTTGGAGATTGGCGGTTATGCCGTGCAAGAAGCCAGCGATGGTGAAGAAGCGCTGGACATGATTGACGAAAATCCGCCGGATGCGGTGATTCTGGATGTGATGATGCCGGAGATGGACGGGATTACGGTATGCAAAACGCTGCGAGCCAATCCGGCAACAGCCGTGCTGCCCGTCGTCATGCTCAGCGGCAAAACACAGCGAGAGGCGGTAGCCGAAGGGCTGGCAGCGGGGGCCAACAAGTATTTATGTAAACCAGCCTCGTTTGAAGAACTGATGAATAGTTTAGAGGAAGTGTTGGCGGTCACGGCCGTGTCCTGATTCCTGCCCCCTTCGAGATTGGAGACGACCCCATCTCCAATCTCCAATTTCCCTCCCCACACAGCAAAGGTTACAATTGCATATCTCTGACAAAGGAAGGCGATGCACAAATGATCAGCAGCGTTGAGTTTTTCCTGGTAGCATTGGCAGCGGTGGCAGCCGGCGCTGTGAATGCCCTGGCGGGCGGCGGCACACTCATCACGTTTCCTGTCCTGGTCGCTGTGGGCATCCCCCCCATTAGCGCCAACATCACCAACACGGTCGCCCTCTCGCCTGGTTATTTGGGGGCAACGATGGGGCAGGCCAAAGACCTGCACGGACAGCGACGGCGCTTGTGGCTGACGCTGCCAGCCGGTGTAATAGGTGGTGTTTTGGGGGCTATTTTGCTATTACAGACGCAGGAGCGGGTTTTTCAAGCGTTAGTGCCATACCTGATATTGTTGGCCTCTGGGCTGCTGGCGATACAGGAACGGCTGCGCGGATGGCTGGTGCGTCGTCGTGAGCAGAAAGGAACAGGCGCAGCCAATGAAACGGCCGTCATTTTGCCCGTAGGATTGGCGGCCGTCTATGGTGGTTATTTTGGGGCGGGGGTAAGCGTGATGGTGCTGGCCGTGCTAGGCCTATTTCTGGATGATACCCTCACCCGTTTGAACGCCCTGAAACAGGCGATTTCCTTTGCCATCAATATCACCGCCGCTCTCTTTTTTCTCTTTTCCGGGCAGGTGGTGTGGGCGGTGGCGCTGGTGATGGCCGGGGGGGCGTTATTAGGTGGTGTGGTAGGTGGCCGCTTAGCCAGCCGCATTAAGCCTTCCAGTCTACGCCGGGTAGTAGTGCTGATTGGTGTCGTGGTCGCCATCATTTATCTGCTGCGGTGAGATGAGGGATGAGAATGGGAGATTGAGAGACTGAGAGATTGATAATCTCCTAATCTCAGAACAAAAACAATGTCTAGTCCCGCAAAATTTGACCTGGTAATCAAAAACGGAATGGTGGTCACGGCCGTGACCACCTTCCCCGCCGACATCGCCATTAACGGCGAAACGATTGCCGCCGTAGGGCTTGGGCTGCACGGGCGGCGCGAGATTGAAGCAGCGGGCAAACTGGTGCTGCCCGGCGCAGTGGACATGCACGTACACCTGCAAATGCCCATCGGCCGTTTTGTTTCCACCGATGACTTTTACAGCGGCACGGCAGCCGCCGCTTTTGGGGGAACCACCAGCATCATTGACTTTGTGGAAACCGCGCCAGACGAGACGATGGTAGCGGCCATTGCCACCCGCCGCGCCCTGGCCGACCCGCGGGTGGTGGTGGATTACGGCCTGCATATGACCATTACCCCCAGCGATATTCCTAAGTTGGATCAGGCGCCGGCGGCGTTTGCCGCCGGGTGTACCAGTTTTAAGCTGTATATGGCCTATGGGCACCGGCTGGATGATGGGCAGCTATTGAAGGCGCTCACGGCCGTACACGCCGTTGGTGGTCTGCCGGTGGTTCATGCCGAAAATTGGGACGTGATTCAGGCGTTGGTGGCCGAAAATGTGGCGCACGGCCGTACCACCCCCCACTGGCATCCGCGCAGCCGCCCAGCCCTGTTTGAAGCGGAAGCGACGGGGCGCGTCATTGACATCGCCGCCTTTGTGGGCACACCCGTGCATATTTTCCACGTCTCTTGCGGCGCAGCAGCGGCGCGCATTGCCGCAGCGCGGGCGCGCGGGCTGCCGGTGACGGGCGAAACCTGCCCGCAGTATCTTTTCTTGACGCAAGAGGTATATGACCGGCCTGGGGTAGACGGAACGTTACCCGTTTGTGCGCCGCCCATTCGGGAAAAGTTTGAACAGGCGGCGTTGTGGGCAGCCCTGCAACGTGGCGATTTGCAAATAATTACCACCGATCACTGCCCCTTTACGGCGGCGGAAAAGGGGACGGGGCTGGCGAATTACAGCCAGATTCCGGGCGGTGTGCCTTCCATTGAAATGCGGTTGGCGGCCGTGTATGGCGGTGGCGTGGCACGGGGCTTGCTGACGCTGCCACAGTGGGTGGACGTGTGCTGCACCACGCCGGCGCGGCTGATGGGATTGGCAAAAAAAGGACACATCGCGCCAGGGTATGATGCCGATGTGGTCATTTTTGACCCGGATTCACCCTGGACGGTGACGCCACAAACGCTGCATGAGACCGCCGGTTGGACGCCCTATGAGGGGCTGGCGCTGCCGGGCCGGGTGCAGACGGCCATCATTCGCGGGCAAGTAGTGGTGGTGGAGGGGGAATTGCAGGTGGGGGCAGGCTACGGCCGTTACCTGAGAGGGTAAGCAGTGACTCTACCGTACATCGTAGCGTACGCCTGTTCTGCGGATGAGAGTATGGTGAAGAGAGCAAATTAAAATCCCATAGCAGTGCCAGGCAAGGGGCATAACCACTTTGCTTAATCAGAGTTTCATTGCCCCTTGCCTGGCACTATACCCCACATTTGCTACACACTTCCCCCCTACTATATAATCCACCCGTGGAACACCTTCCCGGAGAACAGGTTTCAAGACCAATGAAACATATTTCAAAACCATCCCGAACACCTTATCGCCTTGCCATTTTGGCTATTTGCTTGCTGACGCTTACCTTTGCCGGGATTTCTAGCCTATCACCACAGCCACCCGCCGCCAGCGCCTACCAACTGCCCATCATCTCCATTCCCCAAAACCAATACTTTGTGAATGAAGGCAGCATCGTCAACATCACCGTGCAAATCAATATACCACCAGACGCGGCCACACCCGCATCGGTATCTTATGCCACCACACCAATCACGGCCGTGCCCGGCACCGATTACACTTCCGCCAGCGGCGTCATCACCTTTACCAATAACTCACCCCTCCAGGTCGTCATCCCCATCCAAACCAACGTCAACAATGCTTCTTTATCTGACCGCACTTTTACATTTTCCATCTCCAATCCCACTAACGCCACCACCAACCCCTCCCAATCTTCCACCCTGGTCACCATTCGCAACACCAACGTCACCGCCACCCCCACTCCCACCGGCGGCCCACCTATATTTGCTGACGCCTTAGAGCCAAATAACAGCTTCAATGAAGCCAGCAACGTAGACGCGGGCGGCGCGGCCCGGTGCAACCTCACCTTTTACCCGCCGGGCGACCAGGACTTTTTTCGCTGGTGGGGGCAGGCCGGCATCTCTTATCGTGTTTTCACTCGTGATTTGGCTGCCGGGCTGGACACGCAATTACAGGTCTTCAACACCAACCAGAACCTGATTGCCGAAAATGATGACGAGACGCCCGGTGGCCGCAGTTCCAGTGTCACTTTCACGGCCAACGTCACCGGTTTCTACTTTGCGCGGGTCATTAACACCATTCCCGGCGACCCCGTAGACAAAACTTACTGCTTTGAAGTATCGCGTTTCTTGGATCCAACCCCCTCCCCGCCGCCTGCCTTCCCGCCGGGCGCTGATTCCTGCGAATTCAACAGTACACTTGAGTATGCCTGTTTGATTGTCGTCAATGAAACACTCTCCTTAAATTTCATTCCCACGCTGGGCAGTCACCAAGACACTGACATGTTTCGGCTGTGGGTAAAACCGGGCATCTATTACACCTGCGAAACCAATATTCCTGCCGGTTCTGCCGCCGACACCAACATAATTTTACTCGATGGCAATGGCAACCCTTTTAACCCCTGGATCGGCAATGATGATAAAGAGCCGGGCGACCTGGGCAGCATAGTCTCTTACCTGTCCACCTATACCGGTTGGCTGTTCATCGAAGTCGGGCCGGTGAATGTGCCGCCGCTGGCCGAAGCGTCACAGCACACCTACACGCTAACCTGTACGCAATTGGTAGCCACGCCCACCCCCACCGCCACCAATACCGCCACGCCGGCGCCGCCAGCGCCACCGGGCAGCGGCGGTGGCTTCTTTACGCCCACACCCCAACCCACCTTTGAATTTCCAACGCCCTTGCCCACACCCACGCCCATCAACCCGGCCGACTTTATTCCCACGCCGGTGCCGCCGCCGTTGGTGGATGTGCAGCCACTGCCAACGGCCACGGCCGTGGCCGGCAGCGGCCAACTCATCACCATTGATGTCACCATTTTCTACGACAGTAATAACAACTATCTGCCCGAACTGACGGAGGGCATTGTGGGGGTAGATGTGGCCCTCTTTGACAATGCCACCAGAGATCTACTCTCTTACGGCCAGACCAATGATGCCGGCATGATACGCTTTGAAGTCCAGGCTGCCGGTACGGTGCGTATCGTCGTCCCGTTTTTGAATTACAGCCAGGTCATTACCCAATCTACCGATCAAGTACTCATACGTGTCGCGCCCGGCACGTTGCCAATTGGGATTCCTTGAGAGACTGGGGATTGGAGACTAGAAGTCTCCAATCCCCAGTCTCTAAAAGACTCACATTCATGTCCATCGAGCCAGCCGAAGAAATCACACCTGAAACCACATCCACTGCGACCGAGTCATCAGTTGCCGAGTCACCTGCCGCCGAATCCTGGTTTTCTGGCTTGAGCCAAAACAAGCCATTGTTGTTTGGCGTGGGCGGGGTGGCGTTAGCTGGATTGGGCGTTTTGTTCTGCGTCATTTGCATTCTGGGGGTGCTGTTGGTGCGGGAAATGCGTGAAGATGTGACGGCTACGGCCGTGCCCATTCCCACCCCCACCGCTCTGGCCAGCCTGCCCACCGGCCAACCCCAGGTACAGGGGCTCAGCAGCTCCGGGGCCATCTCCGTTACCCTGGGCACACCCGTCCTGCTGCAATTCGGGGGGCAGGATTTTGACGTACTCACCGACGTTATCGGCGCCGATGGCGTCTGGACGCCCGGCGCCATCGGCGAACGGCAGGCATCCTGGGTCAAGGATACGGTGGTCAATTACGTCATTGGCCTACCAGACGTGGCCGCCAATGAAAACCTGCTGACACAGCTGATACCCGGCGACGAGATTAAACTGATCACCAACGGCCGTACCAGCTTCACCTTTGCCTTTTACGAACGCACTTTCGTCTCGGCCACCGACCGCGCCGTTTATGCCCAGCAAACGCCGGGCATCACCCTCATCTTGCTCAAATCAGACGGCAGTGACCGGCTGGTGGTGCGTGGCCGCGCCGTCACCGCCGAAGCCCAAAACGCGCCACAAAACGTGGTCAACATCGGCGAAACGGCCCAACTAGACAATGTGCAAATCACCGCCAACTCCGCCATCTACATCGCCGACCGCCCCGAAATCCCATCCGGTTTTGCCTTCTTCCAGGTAGATTACACCATCCAGAACGTGGGGCTGACGGCGCTGGACACCAGTATCCTGCAAATGACGCTGGTGGATCAATTGGGCAACCGCTATGCGCTGAACCAGGCAGCCACCCAATCTGGCAACTACCCCATTCTGAATGGCTTCCTCAATGCCAACCAGACCACCAACGCCACCGCCGGCTATCAGGTACCGTTAGGGCTAACCAGTGAAACGGTGAATTGGGTCGTTACCAATCAAGATACGGGCGCACAAGTCTTCATCACGCTACCCTTTACCGGGGGCGAAACGGCCGTGCAAGGCGCCAGCATCGCCCTCTTCCGCGCCGAAGTCTCCAGCGACCTCACCAGCCTGCAATTAGGCGGGCAGATCACCAACCTGGGCACACAACCCCTCATCGTCACCGAATCAGACATTCGCCTCACTTCACCTGATGGCGCTGTGTACCTGTTGTTATCCACCAATCCCCCCCTGCCCTGGACGGTCACATCTGGCCAGACTGTACAATTCTTCGTCACCTACCAGCGCCCACCGGGGGGCACGGCCGTGTTCCGCGTCCTCAATCAGGAGTTTCAGATTACGGAACAGCCCTGATGCGCGATGCGTGACCTGAGCGTTCTCACGCATCACGAATTACACTCCTCCTTTACTCCCCCCTCGGCCCCCTGTGTTATAATGCCAGCGTGAATTTCTGGCCGCAGCTTATCACCTCTTTAACTGAACCACCGGGTAACATCATCTATCACCTGGTGACGCTCTTTGCCCTGCAAGCCGTTTTTGCCATTTCCCTTAGCCAATGGCTGCGCAACCGGCAAGACAACGACGCCTGGCGGCATCTGGCAGCCGCCGGTTTTTTGATTGCCGGGCGGGTGCTGCTGCTGGCGCTGGCGCTGCTGCTGGCAGAAGACGCCAGCCGCGCCGCAATTTATCTACCACCGTTGGAGCAGGCGTTGAATGGGGTTACGGCCGTTCTCCTGGTCTGGGCGCTCACACCACCCGCCGGCAAACAACCCCACCTGGGTAGTGTGCTGCTGCTGCTCAGCCTGCTCATCATCGCCCTGCTGACCATCACCTTTATCATCACCTGGCAATCGCTGGCGGTTGCCGGCGCCGTCTATACCGAGACGCCGCAGGCGCTGGTCTGGTTTGGGCTGCAAGTGGCAGTTTATGGCGTCGGCCTGGCGCTGGCGCTGGCGAACCGGCGCACCCGCTCAGGGCTATCACCATTCATCATGGCCGTGCTGCTGGCAACGGCCGTGGCCGCCCTTCTCATCACCCTGGGAATCAATCCCAACGGCGAACAACTACTTTTCTGGCTGCGCCTGGGGTATTTGGTGGCCTTTCCTCTGTGGGCGGTGCTGGTTTATCGCCAATCGCTGGCCCCCCTGGTGGCCGCGCAGCAAGCCAACCGCCCCGCCGTGCGCCAGTTGACCGATTCGTTGGCCCTGTCTACGGCCGTGCTGCAAACAATAGACACCGAAAACCGCACCTACCAGGCCGTGACCCTCATCCAGCAAATGATAGACGCCGCTTTTGTGGGCGTGGGCATTTTCTCACCGGATAACCGGCAAATTTTGCACCTGACCAGCAACCTGCCCCAGGCCGGTACCGATGCCCCCAAAAGCTGGCAGATCGATCTGGTGGAATGGCCGCCATTCCGCACCGCCATCCGCAAAAAAGCGGGCGTGGAACTGCTGCCTGACGGCCAGGGAATGCGGCCCTTGCAGATTTTGTATGAAGCCATTCAGGTGGGGCCTTATGGGGCCATGTTGGTGGAACCACTGTTTGTGGGCGAAGAGGCCGTGGGGATGCTGCTGCTGGCCAAGCCAGACGGCCGTCTGCGGTGGAGCGCACGCGAAAAAGCGATTACCCCGGCGCTGGCTGCTTTTGTGGCTCAGGCATTGATGAACACCTATCAGCGCCCCACCACCGCCCCACCACCACCGGCCACAAACTTACCGGTTGGGGGGGATACGGCCGTCAGTGGTCGCCTCATTGCCCTGGAAACGGAACGTGACCGGCTGGCAGCCGAACTAGACACCACCGCCAACCGGGCCGCGCAGGCCGAAGCCCGCGCTGTGGTCGCCCTGAAACGCGCCCACGATCTGGCACAACTATTGGAAGAGATGGAGCGCGTCAGCCGCGATGAACGCATCAGCACCCTGGAACAAGAGATCGCCACCCTGCGCGAATCCCTCATTGAAGCCGAAGACGCCATGGCCCTGGCTGCGGCCAGCGAAAGCGAACTCAGCACCGAGTGGATCATGCTAACGATTACCCGTTATTCCGGCCAGCTTGAAGAAGCGCAGGCGCGCATTGCCATGCTGGAAACCACGCTGGAACAACAGGAACAAGGGACAGCCACAGAACTACTGGTAGCCCTCATCCAGGAATTACGCACCCCCATGACTTCGATTGGCGGTTTCACCGATTTGCTATTGGGGGAAACAATGGGCATTCTGGGCACACGCCAGCGCGACTTGCTGCAGCGGATTCAGGCCAATACCCGGCGGATGGGCAGTTTGCTAGATCAGATGTTGCAACTGTCATCCAACCGGGAAACACCGGCGCCGGCCCATGAAGAAACGTTGGATGTGCGCGAGGTGATTGAAACGGCCGTGACCGGCATCATGTCTCAAGTACGCGATAAAAACTTGCGGCTGGACATGGAAATTCCACCATCGCTGCCCCCGTTGACCATCAAACGCACCGATTTGCAGCAAATGTTGGCCCATTTATTAAACAATGCTTGCCAGGTGACCGGGAACAACGGCCATATCTCCATCACCGCCCAGGCCGCCGCCATCCACCCGCCCACCCACGCCAACGAGTGGCTCCGTTTTCTGCAAGTGAACGTGTCGGACAGTGGCAGCGGCATTGACGCTGACGACCTCGGCGCCGTTTTTGTGGCCCATCACCGCGCCGATGCGCCGCTGATCAAGGGATTGGGTGATACCGGCGCGGGGCTGGCCATGGCCCACAATCTGGCCCAGGCCAATGGCGGCCGTATTTGGGTAGAAAGTACGCCCGGCGAGGGCAGCACCTTTTCACTGCTCTTTCCGCTGCCCACCCCAGACGGGGAAACGGCCGTACCTGCCAATGGTGACGGCCGTTTGTGAATACACACATCGGGAAATATTATTGAGAGAATGGGATGAACACTTTAATAGCTGAAATGCAGATGGTTAAGGCTACCGATGTTGTTGTCAATGATGATACCTTAACGGTTGAGTTAGCTGACGGCCGTACTGTTTCTGTTCCCCTGGCCTGGTATCCACGTTTGTGGCATGGGTCGCCAGCAGAACGCAACCAATGGGAATGGATTGGTGATGGCGAAGGTATTCATTGGCCCGATCTAGATGAAGACATCAGCGTAGAGGGGTTGATTCTCGGTCGCCGTTCCGGCGAAAGCCAGCGATCTTTGCAACGCTGGCTAGAAAGTCGAAACCAACCTGGGTAATGGAACTGGAAACGCAAGAATCAGGGCGGTGGCAGTGGAATTTGCTCATTACCTTTGGGGTGGTGGGAACAGTGCTGCTGGCGCTGCTGCTGGCGCAACTGGACCGTGCGCCGCAGCCAATACCACCATCCCCCCCTGTTCTCATTGCCGACGTGACCATCATCGCCCCCAGCCAAACGCCGCTGCCCGCTATCCCTCTGGTCAGCGCCACGCCGACCACCACGCCCTTTCCCACCCCCATCCCCACCACCACATCACCACTGCCGGAGGAGTGCGGCGCTATTCCCGTGGGGTGGGTACCAACCACCGTGCGCCCCGGCGAAAACTTGATGACGTTGGCTGTCCGCTCCGGCACATCAGAAGCGGCCATTATCCGCGCCAACTGCCTGCGCCAGGAAATGCTGCTGCCGGGGTTGATCATTTACCTGCCGCCAGCGCCGCCCACGCGCCAGCCTTGCGGCCCACCGGCCTTTTGGGCGCAATATGTGGTGCAATCGGGTGATACTATGTTTTCACTAGCGCTGCGTCACGGCACCACCGTTTACGCCATCATCAACGCCAACTGCCTGAGCAGCAGTGATTTGCGGGCGGGGCAGGTAATCTTTTTACCACCGCTGCGCATCACGGCCACGCCGCTGCCGCCTTCCCCGGAAATACCCTCGGCTACCCCCTGGCCGCCCACCAGCACACCGTTCCCGCCCACGAACACGCCGGTTCCGCCTACCGATACGCCGGCGCCACCGACAACCACGCCATCGGCAACGGCTACCGCTACGGCCACCAATACAGCGACGGCCGTACCCCCCACCATCACCCCCAGCCAGACACCACTGCCGCCAACACCGACAGAGACGGCAACGGCCGTGCCCCCTACCGACACGCCCACCTCACTACCGCCGACAGACACACCACTACCACCAACGGACACGCCGGTTCCCCCCACCGACACCCCCATACCCCCAACAGACACGCCCGTTCCGCCTACCGATACACCAGCCCCGTCCCCAACTCCTTAGAAGATCGGAGATTAGAGATTAGAGATTGAAAATTCACCAATCTCCAATCTCTAATCTCCAGTGAGGGCAAAAGTCTCCGCAATCTCGGCAAACAGATCGGTGTACTCTTCGGCCATTCCCGCCTGTGCCGCAAAAGTTAAAACATACCCCTTCTTGCCATCCAGCAGCAAATACTGTTGGAGGTATACCTGGTCTGGTTGACCCAACACATTGACCAACTGGGTGGTGTAGGCAAACCGGGCGGCGCTCCGTCCGGCTATGGTCACTTCATCCATAGAAAATGAACCGGCCTCCGCCATACTCTGTACCTGCGCTTCGTTAATGCTTAACCAACTGTCGAATGGGAGCTGCACCGGCAATTCCAGCGCCAATATGTTCAACGAAGTCGGCGTGGTCAGGGCGATTACGTCTGGGTCCAAATCCAGCGCCATGAGCCGGATGCCGCTGGCGGCCATCGCCTGCATCGCGTCGCCGCTCAACATGCTCAAGATGCCCTCATTTTGGGCGCCTACCTCGCCCATCAGATCGGCCAAAAAAGTGGGGTCAGGCCGCAAGGCTAACCAGTTTGGCGGCAAAGCCACCGAAAAACCGGCGTCTGCCAGCGTATATTGCGTCCAACCATTCTCCCATTCGGCCGTATCGAACCCGCTAAAGTCAAAAGGCGGCACGGCTGTAGCCGTTTCCGTTGCTGTTGGTTCCGGCGTAGGTGTATCGGTAGGTGTGGACGTTGGGGTAGGCGTATCCGTTGCTGTTGGTTCCGGTGTGGGTGTATCGGTGGGGGACGGCGTGGCGGTGGCTGTTGGCTGCGGCGTCGCCGTTGGCGGTCTGGCCGTTTCCGTAGCGGCAATGGCCGCTACCACCGTCGCCTCCATATCCGGCTCAGCCCCGCAGGCCGCCAATAGTAAAGCCATACCGCTGACAAATAAGAAAATCCTCAACCATTTCATTGCAAAAAACCTCCTGAGATTTGAAATCCCCTGCATTATACCCGCACAATTCTAAAGCGAAGATGGGCGCTTCGATTTTCAACTTGGAGTTGAGAGTGCCTGTGTTATAATCGCCTGCTGATTTTTAACCGTTCATAGTGGGCGATGAATCGCCCTGTACGTGCAGGCGATCAATCGCCTGCACCAAACTTTTTTGGGAGAAGGTTGGCTGACGCCAACCTTTTATGTGTAATGAAGTTATCGGTGATTATTTGCTGCCATAACGAAGCAGCCACGATCCAACAAGTTATCCACAAAACAAAAGCTGTGAATCTTGGCCCTGGATGGGAACGAGAAATCATTGTGGTGGACAACTTTTCCACAGATGGTACCCGTGATATTTTGCGTGAGATAGATGATCCCGCCGTGCGCATCATTTTTCACGAGCGAAACATGGGCAAAGGGATGTCTATCCGCACCGGCATTACCCACATGACCGGCGATTACATGATTATTCAAGACGCTGATAAAGAGTATGATCCGGCTGAACACCCTAAATTCTGCCGAAAGGTGGAAGAGACAGGCGCAGCGGCTGTTTACGGCTCACGCATCTTGGGTGGGCATGTGAAATATGAATACAAACATGCCTACCTCGGTGTGCGGGTGTGGACATTTGCTACCAATTTGTTATTTGGCAGCCACTTAACTGATGTGGGCACTGGTACCAAAATGGTGCGCGGTGATATTGCCAAGTCGCTGAATCTAACGCTGACCGGTTTCAATCTGGAATTTGAACTGACTGACAAAGTATTATTAGCCGGTTACGATATTCTTGAGGTAGATATTGATTATGATCCCCGCACTTATGCTGAAGGCAAGAAAATTACCGTCAAGGATGGGCTGACCATTCTCTTCACCATGCTGCGCGACCGTCTGGGGCTGACGCCGGTGCTGAAGCCGGATACGGCCGTGAAAACAAAAGAGGCTATTCAAAACACATAAGGAGAGAGTGGTAATTGAGTAATTGCGTAATTACCCAATTACGCAATTACTCAATTACCCAATTACGATGAAGATCGTCATCACCGGTTCCATTGCTTTTGATTATCTGATGCACTTTCCGGGGCGGTTCACCGACTCGCTGCTGGCCGACCAATTGCACACCGTTAGCCTCAGCTTTCTGGTGGACACGCTCAAGCGGCAGCGCGGCGGCACCGCGCCCAACATTGCCTACACGATGGGGCTGCTGGGCGGACGGCCGTTGATCATGGCCACCGCCGGGCACGATTTTGGCGACTACCGGGGCTGGCTGGAACAGCACGGTGTAGACGCCTCCGCCATCATCGAAATCCCCGATGTGTTCACCGCCTCCTTCTTTGTGAACACCGACCAGGAGCAAAACCAGATCGCCAGCTTTTACATCGGCGCGATGGCCTACGCCGCCACCCTTTCCTTCAAACAGTATGCTCCTACCGCTGACCTGGCCATCATCTCGCCCAACGCCCCAGACGCTATGAGCCAATACGCCGACGAATGTCGGGAACTGGGCATTCCCTTCATTTACGACCCCAGCCAGCAAGCCGCCCGCTTCAACGGCGAACAGCTATTACACGGGCTGGAAAGGTGCGCCATGCTCTCCGTCAACGAATACGAATACCAGTTGATTCAGGAGAAAACGGGGCTGAATGAAACGCAAATCATGGATCGCATTGGCGCGCTGCTGGTGACAAAGGCCAAAGAGGGGGCACGGCTGGTGGCTGGCGGCGTGGAGTATCACATCCCCAGCGTACCGCCGCAGCAAATTGTAGACCCCACCGGCGCGGGGGACGCTTTCCGCGCCGGGCTGATGCGCAGCATGGAGCTGGGTCTTCCCTGGGAAGTAGCCGGCCGCGTGGGCGCATTGGCCGCCACGTATGTTTTAGAAAATCTGGGCACGCAGGCCCATTTTTACACCCCCACCCAATTTGTGGCCCGTTACCGGCAGCATTTTGATGATGAAGGGGTGTTGGATATTTTGCTTTCCTAATCACATTTTTCAGGAGATTTACACATGGAATATGACATTAAAAATGTAGACCTGGCCCCTGGCGGCCGCCACCGGATTGAGTGGGCCAGCCAGGAGATGCCGGTGCTGAAAGGCATTTACAACGATTTCAAGGGCGCACGGCCGTTTGCCGGGCTGCGTATTGGCGGCTGTATGCACGTCACCACCGAGACGGCGAACCTGATGGTGGCGCTGCAAGCGGGCGGCGCGGATGTGGTCTTGTGCGCCAGCAATCCACTCAGCACCCAGGATGATGTGGCCGCTTCCCTGGTCTCCCACTTTGAGATTCCCGTTTTTGCCATCAAGGGTGAAGACAATCCTACCTATCATCGGCACATCCAGGCGATTATTGACCACAAGCCACACATCATCATGGATGACGGCTCAGACGTGACCAGCACTGTTCACAGAGAACGCCGCGATGTGATGAGCAACATTATTGGTGGCACGGAAGAGACTACCACCGGCATCATCCGCCTGCGGGCCATGGCCAAAGATGGCGCGCTGGAATTCCCCATGATCGCCGTCAATGACGCGCTGACCAAGCATATGTTTGACAACCGCTACGGCACCGGCCAATCCACCATGGACGGCATTATACGGGCCACCAACTACCTGATCGCCGGCAAAAATATAGTCGTGGCCGGTTATGGCTGGTGCAGCCGGGGTATCGCCATGCGCGCGCGGGGTCTGGGCGGCATTGTCATTGTCACCGAGATAGACCCGTTGAAGGCGCTGGAAGCGGTGATGGATGGTTTCCAGGTGATGCCCATGGCCCAGGCGGCGGCGATTGGTGACATCTTCGTCAGCGCTACCGGCAACATCAATGTGTTTGACCGCCACCATTTTGAGGCGATGAAGGATGGGGCGCTGTTGGCGAACTCCGGCCATTTTGATGTGGAAGTGAACAAGGTGGCGCTGCGCGAATTGAGCGTGGATGATCCCAAGCGAGTACGGCCATTTGTGGAACAATATACGCTGCGGGACGGCCGTAAACTGAACCTGCTCGGTGAAGGCCGCCTGATTAACCTGGCTGCCGCCGAAGGCCACCCCGCCTCCGTTATGGACATGAGCTTTGCCGGGCAGGCATTAGCCGCCAAATATCTGGTGGACAATAAAGATACCCTGGAAAACAAGGTCTACACCATCCCTGAAGAAGTAGACCAGCAAATTGCCCGTATCAAACTAAACGCCATGGGCATCAACATAGACACCCTCACCCCGCGCCAGGTGCAATACCTGAATAGCTGGCAAGAAGGGACCTGATGAAGATGAGCAGGTGAAGGGGTGAGAGGGTGAGCAGGTGAACTGACAATCATCCCTTTACCTGTTCACCTGCTCACTTGCTCATGCACACCCCCCGCGACTTCCATAAAGACGACCACACCGGGCGCGTGAAGGCGGCGCGGTTGTTTTCCAATATCGTCAGCCCGCCGGTGATGTTTGCCGTGATTGGGCTGGCCTTTGCCCTGACGGAAGAACCAAACCTGACGGGGTTGGCCTGGGCGGTGTTTTATGGGCTGCTGGTTTCATTAGCGCCCATTCTGGTGGTGCTTTATCTGCTGCGCACCGGGCGGATTAAAGAACTGCACATGAGCAACACGGGGGAGCGGCATATTCCGTATGTCACGGCCGTTGCTTCCGCTCTGCTCGCCTTCCTGGTCATCTCCTGGCTGGATGGCCCCGAACTGCTGCGCTGCCTGGCGCTGCTCAACACGATCAACCTGACGGCTTTGGGGCTGATCAACACCCGCTACCTCATCAGTATTCACGCCACCGGCATCATGGCTACCTTTTTGTTAACCGGCGTCGTTTATAGCTGGACACTGGCCTGGGTAGTAGTCTTTCCGCTGCTGGTAGGTGTCTGTTATGTGCGTCTTTACCTCAAACGCCATACCTGGACGCAAGTCATCACCGGCTTGTTATTGGGCTTAGTCACTGTCTGGCTGATGCAGACGATATTTGGCTGTTTTGTGTAGCCGATCAAGTGCCAGGCAAGGGGCAACACCATTTGGATAACCAGAGCCTATACGCCCCTTGCCTGGCACTGCTATGTGGAGGAATCATGGACGAAAAAACAATCCGCGAAAAATTGCGAACTTTCATTACCCACGAATTGATCCGCGACCCGCATTATGATTTGCAAAACGACGAAGGGATTATTACCAACGGCTTGATGGACAGCTTCTCCCTGGCCGAGTTTGGCGTTTATGTGGAACAGGAATTCAACGTCTACATCCCGGACGCCGACCTGACGGTATCCAAAATGGACACCCTCAACCAGATGGTAGCCCGCGTCATGCGTGACTTGTAAGAGGCAGTTTCCACTGCCTCTTACAGATTAAATTTGACGTTGATGATGTCCCCGTCGCGCATGACGTAGGTTTTGCCTTCCTGGCGCATTTTGCCGGCGGTGCGTACCTGGTGCATCCCACCCAGAGCGATCAGGTCATCGTAATGCACCGTTTCGGCGCGGATAAAACCTTTGGCCAGGTCGGTATGGATGGCAGCGGCAGCGTCTACGGCCGTAGCGCCCCGCTTAATTGTCCATGCCCGCACCTCATCTTCCCCCACCGTAAAGAAAGATTGCAGCCCCATCAGGTCATAACTCAGACGAATGATTTTATCCAGGCTGAGTTCCGTCACGCCATACTCTTCCATGAACATGGCTAATGACTCTTCATCCCCGGCGGCGCTCAACTGCGCCAGTTCCATTTCCAGCTTACCCCGCAAATTGGTAACGACCGTCTGCGGGTAATCATAGGGCACTATCACCTCGTCCTGGTCATCGCCGATGTTGAAGATCAAGACGATGGGTTTAAGCGTCAACAGGCCATACCCACGCACAGATTTGATCTGTTCATCGGTGAGGGGGAGTGCGCGCAACGGCCGTTCCGCCATCAACGCCTCATTCATCTGCTGGAACAGGGCCAGTTCCGCCTCCGCTTCCGCCTTATTTTTGAAAGCGCCCCGCTGCAAGCCCCCTTCCAGCTTTTCCAACCGCCGCTCCACCGCGCCCAAATCATTGAGGACAAATTCCGTGTCCAGCGCTGCCAGATCGCGGGCCGCGTCTACACTGCCATCGGGGTGTGGGTGCAGGTCACTCTCAAAGGCGCGCACCACATGCACAAAGCCATCCAACCCGGACAGGTGGTTGAGCAGTTCGCCGGGCAGCCCACCGCCTTCAGTAGCCCCCTTTTTCAGCCCGGCCACATCCGTATAGGTGATGCGGGCATAGGTGGTCTTTTTGGGGTTAAACATGCGGCTGAGTACGTCCACCCGCGCATCATGTACGTCTACAACGGCCGTCAGCACATCAAACCGCCCGCCCATACTCTGCCCCACCGGGGCATCCCCTTTAGTTAGCGCATTAAAAATCGTCGTTTTGCCCGCCCCCGGCAGGCCAATCACACCAAGTTTCATACGTAATCCTTCTTTTAACGCGAGACGGCACGGTCTGGAGACCGGCCACAGCCAGAGGGGTGGCAAGTGACGGGTAGCAAGTGGCAAGTGCCTGCCACCTGCTACCCGCTACTGCACGCGCTCCAACTTCCAATCATCAAAAAACCAGCCATTGTTCATCAGACCATAGCGGGCGCGAATGCCAATGCCCAGGCGCACACTGGCCGGGTCATTCAGGGTAAAGGTGAAGGGGATGTCATTCCAGACGCCAAAGGCGGGCGCCAGCCAGGCGGTACCCCCGCCAGGGCCAATAATGCGAATTTCACCGGCGTAGGGATCATTGGCGAATACTTTGGAGTTACCGTTATACGCCATTACCAGGTCAGGGTACGCCCGAATAGTTAATTTATAAGTACCGGCGGGCAGGTTCACATCCTGGTACAAGCGGAAACTGATAGGGCCGTTGCCTTTGAAAATTTTGATGGTGTAGTTGCCATCTTTGATGAACAGTCCGCGTTCATTTTCTGGCAGTTGGCTGGATGGTAATACCCGCGTTTCGGGGCGATACCATTGATCCCAAGGATTTGAGCCATATCCGGTAGGGCCTTCGTCCCATTCAAAAGCCCAATTGTTAGGCAATTGCAATTCAGACAACCCCCACATGTTGTACCAACCTTCTTCAAAGGAGGGGTTGGGCAGGAATTGACCGCCAAAAACGGGATTGGGTGGCGGGGTGGCGGTGGCGGGCGGTCTGGTTGGCTGTGGTGGAGCCGGTGTGTTGGTGGGCAGGGGGATGGGGGTATCGGTGGGCACGGCCGTCGGCGTGTCGGTTGGTGGTGGCGACGGTGTGTCGGTGGGTACGGCCGTGCTGGTGGGGGGGGGTGTGGCCGTATCCACCGGCGTGGGTGTATCCAGAATGACCGCCGGGAGGGGAGTGGGCGTGGGCAGGTCAGCCGTGGGCGCAGCGTCTACCACATCCGGCGCGGCGACTGTCTGGGCGACGGCCGTGTTGACAACACCTTGCGCAATCAACGTCCCGGCAATGCCCGCATCCACCGTTCCCTGCACATCTACTTCCGTCAGGCGGGGTTCATTCTGGCAGGCTGCCAAACCCAAAAATACGACTAAAACAAATCGTCTCCACTGTTTGTTCCTGAAAACCATAAGATGTGAACCTCTTAACGACGGACAAAACGGCGCATTGTATGTCCGTCTCAGACCTGGGGCAAATCCGTTTAGCCAATTCCGTTTAGCCAATCATGTGGCCAATCGCCCGGCTCATGATTTAGCTATCATTGAAGTTTTACCAGTTCCACCAGGATAAACGTCAACATACTGAAAACCAGACCGGTCAGAAAAGAAATATACGCAATGCGAATGAACCGGTACTTTTTTAGCCCCAGGTAGATACCCATTTCGTAAATGTCCCGCATCATCGCCTCATACGCCCGGCTTGGGTCATGCAAGATAGGTTCCAATTCGGCCACCCATTCACTGTATTCCAGGTTGGTAAATGTGCCAAAAAACAGCAGATTAGTATGTGGGTCACGTAAATCTGGCTTCGCGTTCAAGTTTAATTTGGGCATCACCGCATACGCCGCCGAAATGATCGTCACCAGCGAACCGGCAATGAGTACCAGCACCGGCCAACGCAGGAACGGGTCTTCCAGATAACGAATGGAAATGGTGACAATGACCGACGCCAACGTAAACATCATGCTGGCTTTCACATCGGCCATCTGGCTCAACTGGGCATGGTAGGCGCGCGTCTGGCGAAACATCTGGTCCAGATGCCCAGACGGTGTGAGCGTCCACATCTCCTTGTTTTGCTCCATATCCACCTGTGCGGCGCCGTTATCTTTTACCTCTAGCATGACAACCTCCAACAGTTCTTCAAGATGGCTCTATCCGACGTGATACGTGATGCGTGAGGTCTCTCTGCTCACGCATCACGTTTAATCTACCCACGAATTCTCTAAAAGTCCTTGCCATCGTTTACCGCCCCGTGTTCTACCACAAAACAGCCAAAAAGGATAAACTTGTGCCTACTTTTTAGATTAGTTCAATCTTGAAGATTGAACCAATCTTATAGGGAGACGAGCTATGGTTCACCACGAATTTGCCACTACCCGGCGCGGCCTAAACCGAAATTTACCGGCGATGCGCCTCTATGAAAAAGCCAAACGGCTGGGCATTTGGAATCCAACGGACATTGACCTGAGCCAGGATGCCCGCGAATGGGCGCGCTTGCAACCAGAGGAACAGGACTTACTGCTGCGGCTCACGTCCATGTTCCAGGCCGGGGAAGAGGCGGTGACGCTCGATTTGCTGCCTTTGATCATGGCGGTGGCGCGTGACGGCCGTATCGAGGAAGAAATATACCTGACCACCTTCCTCTTTGAAGAGGCCAAACATACTGACTTTTTCAACCGTTTTCTACAGGAAGTGTCCCGGCAACATACCAATGGCACACCGGCCGATCTCGGCCGTTACCACACCGAAAGTTACCGCCACATCTTTTACCACACCCTACCCCAAACATTACGGGCGCTGCACGATGACCCATCGCCGGCGGCCCTGATTCGGGCTTCCGTCACTTACAACATGGTGGTGGAAGGGGTGCTGGCCGAAACCGGCTATCACGGCTACTTCACCGTGCTGGATCAGGAAAAACTGCTGCCCGGCATGAGACAGGGCATCACCCTGCTCAAACAAGATGAATCCCGCCACATTGCTTACGGTGTTTTCCTCATCTCCCGACTGCTGGCGGCCGATGACGGCTTATGGGCCACCGTCGAGGAGACAATGAATACCTTGCTGCCCTATGCGCTGGACACCATCGGCGAAACCTTTGCCGGTTATGACCCCATCCCCTTTGGTTTAGACCCGGCCATCTTCACCGATTTTGCCCTGAACCAATTCCAAAAGCGCATGGATCGGATCGAAAAAGCGCGCGGTGCTTCATTGGCCGAAATTGAACAAGTAACCCACCTGATCATTGAAGGGGATGATGGGTGATGGATGATGGGTGACGGGTGACGGGTGACGGGTGACGAGTGACGAGTGACGGAATACGGATCACGATGAAACAATTGCTGCGTTTGTTGACGATGAGTACGGCCTGGCTGGCATTTCTGACGAATGTGCGGCTGCCAGACGGCCGTCTGCTCCCCTTCCTGGCCTTACTCAAAGGTTTTGCCGGGCCGCTGTCTCCGTTTCTGGCGCTCATCAGTCTGAAAGGGGCGCTGATGGCCCTGTGGCGGCGCGACTGGTTAGCCCTGGCGGCCGCATTGAGTGGCATTTTCTTCGCCAGACAGCACATCAAAAAAGTGACCGCCCCCCATGATGAATTTGCCTTTGCCTTTGGCGCAAACTGGCAGCAGCGTATTCCCCACCATCTACAGTGGCGGCTGCGACCAACCCGGTATGGGCTACGGCCGTTAACCTCCCCCCCCGCCGCCCTCTCCGCCAACGTCATCATCGGCTGCCACCAGGAAACAGGTGAGCCGTTGCTGGCTGACCTGTGGCAGCCGCCAGCCGGCGTCCCCCACACCGGCATCGGCATCATTTACCTGCACGGCAGCGGCTGGCATTATATGGACAAAGATTTTTGGGGAACGACACGGCCGTTGTTCCAACATCTGGCCGGTCAGGGTCACGTTATCGCCGATGTCGCTTATACCCTGGCTCCCAAAGCCACCATCATTCCCATGGTCGCCGATGTCAAACGAGCCATTGCCTGGATGAAAACAAATGCGGCTGACCTGGGCATCAACCCGGAGCGCATCGTCCTGATGGGCAGCTCGGCCGGGGCGCACCTGGCACTGCTGGCGGCCTATACCCCCAACCATCCCATTTTAGACCCGGCAGATGTGGGTGGCCTGGACACGGCCGTGCATGGCGTCATCTCCTACTATGGCATCACCGACTGCGTCAGCGGCCATGAACGGCTGACCCACATTCCGCCGACACCGGCGGTTCTGTCGCCCTGGGTCGAGCGCCTGTTGAAACGGGGGGGATTGCTGCCGGGTGACGGCCGTTACATCGAAGCCCATCACATGATTCCCCTCACACTGGGGGGCCTGCCCCATGAAGAACCCGACATGTACCAGCTTGCCTCGCCGCTCACCCACGTTGGCCCCCATTGCCCACCCACGTTGCTCATCAACGGCACACACGATATTGGCACGGATATAAACCAGCATCGCTGGCTGCAGGCCGCCCTGTATCGCCACCAGGTTCCCTGCGGTCATGTAGAAATAGCGTACGCCGACCACGCTTTTGACCTCATCGCGCCCCGTTGGTCCCCTGCCGGGCAGGCCGCCCTGTATGATGTGGAACGGTTTCTTGGACTGCTTGTCTAAAAAAACAGACCCCAAAATTTGTTCAAACTGTTGACAAACTTTTCAGGCTTTGTTATAGTTTTGGCAGTTCGTGGGAGCGCTCCCACGAACTGTTGAGGAGAAGAGTACACTCGCTGACAACGTCGTCCAAAACATATGCCGGGCTTTTCACATGAATGAAAAGCTTTTTTTGGTGCGCATTTGGGAGCGCTTCCAAGAATGGGCTACGCCACTTCTCCCCTGCCAAACCTTAGCAAAAAAGCAATTTCTCTGATGTAGGCTCTCAGGCATTCTGAAATCCTGATGGCCTGGTAAGCTAATGAGTCGGTTGACCCTGGAAACCATAGCGGAATTGGCCGGCGTCTCACGCTCTACCGTATCGCGGGTGGTGAACAACCACGTCAGCGTGCGCCCCGAAGTGCGTGAGCGGGTATTATCCGTCATCGAAGAGACCGGTTACCAACCTGATCCCGCTGCCCGTCGTCTGGCCGGGCAGCGCGCCAATATCATCGGGCTGGTCATTGCCGAACCGGCGCAAGCATTGTTCGCCGATCCCTATTTCCCCCGTCTTATACAGGGCATCACCCAGGCATGTAATCCGCTGGAATTAACCCTCTCCCTTTTTCTATTCCACACCAAAGAAGAAGAGGCCAGCTTATACCCCAAAATCATTCGTAACAA
This sequence comes from uncultured Chloroflexota bacterium, assembly GCA_900696625.1. Classification (GTDB taxonomy): domain Bacteria; phylum Chloroflexota; class Anaerolineae; order Promineifilales; family Promineifilaceae; genus CAADGU01. The sequence continues at coordinate 32,767 of CAADGU010000435.1, forward strand.
TCTGTTTGATGGGCTGATTACGGCGGGTAATCATGTGGATGATCCGTTGGTGCCGCAACTGATTGAAAATGACGTTCCCTTTGTGGCCATTGGCCGCCATGAACACCCAGATGTTAATTTTCTGGACACCGATAATGTGGCCGGCGCCCATGCCGCTGTTACCCATCTGATACGCCTGGGCAGGCAGCGCATCGCCCACATTACCGGCCATCTCAACAACCGTTCTGCCCAAGATCGGCAGCAAGGGTACCTCAACGCGCTGCGGGATCGGGGGCGAACGGTAGACCCGGCCCTGATTGAAATTGGGGACTATACCGAAGCCAGCGCCTATGAAGCGATGCACCGTTTGTTGACCAAAGGGATTGACGCGGTTTTTGTGGCCTCAGACAGTATGGCGTTGGGGGCCATGCGCGCCTTACGCGAAGCGAACGTCACTGTACCGGATGAGGTAGCCGTGGTTGGGTTTGATGATCTCCCGCCCGCACTGTTAGCCATTCCTCCCCTGACGACGATCCGCCAACCAATTCGGCGGATCGGCGCGTTGGCCGTGGAGACATTGTTAGACATTATGGATAACGGATCTAAACCGGCGCGGCGGGTGATTTTGCCCACAGAGTTGGTGGTTCGGGAAACATCGGGTGTTGGATAAGAAGCAATGATGACGTTGAATGGTGGGAAACAGACACAAACGGCCGTAGATGCAGCCGTTGTTGGCGTAGATGTGGGCGGCACCACCATTACCGCCCTGGTGGTAGACGCCGCCTGGCAGCCACGCGCCCAGTTCACCTGCCCCACCGACAAACGGACACCCCACAGCACCCTGGAAAGCATTCAAACGGCCGTACACCAGGCACTCAACCAGGCCGGCATCTCCCTAAACCAGGTCAGCGCCATCGGCATTGGCATCCCTGGCCGGGTTGATCCCCAAACAGGCATCGTCCATCTGGCCGTCAATCTGCATTGGGATGATATGCCCGCCGGGGCGATGTTAAGCGCCGCCTTTGGTGGTGTACCCTGCCTGTTGGAAAATGACCTGCACCTGGCTGCTCTGGGCTATTACACATTTTTTGCCGACCAGACCATCCGGCAGATGGCCTATGTGGGCATTGGCACCGGGCTGGCTGCCGGGTTAATTCTGGACGGCCGTCTCTACCGGGGCGCGCACGGCATGGCCGGGGAGTTTGGGCACATGGTCGTCGAGCCGGACGGCCCCCGCTGCAACTGTGGCAATCATGGCTGCCTGGAAATGTACGTGGCCGGGCCGGCTATTGCCCATGCCGGGCAGCAGGCAGCCGCCGCCGGGCAGATGCCGGTAACTAGAGAGGGGGAGTGTGTCACGGCCGTAGACGTTTTCCAGGCCGCCCGTTTGGGCAATCAGGCCGCCCAAACAATCATCAACCAGGCCGGTGTTTACCTCGGTCGCGGTTTACAAGCCCTCATCATGGCCTTCGACATAGACAAAATCATCCTCGGCGGCGGCATCGCCCGCGCCGGCGACACCCTCCGTCAGGCCATCTTACGCGAATGGCAGCGGCAGGCGCGCCTATCCCCAGTAGCCGCCGAAATGCTGATACCAGAAAAATTAGTCATAGCGCCACCAGACATCAACCCTGGTGCATGGGGTGGTGTGGCGCTTGTGCGCCAAAACCTGGTGAACACAACGCCACCACTACTCATAACCACTTAAAGGAGGTGAAGATCAGGCATAAGCACAACAACCAGGCAATACATCACCTGTCCCCCACTAAAGCCAACATCACAACCGGACAGGCCGCTCGTTCAAATACGATAGTGAACCATAGTGATTGATTAGAGTATTTAGCTAAGAATATCAAATACGCACAAGGAGAGAAGAACATGCGTACATCACGTTTCCTGTTAATTTTGTTAGCCCTGATCTTGGGTATGGCCCTGGTCGCCTGCGGCGGCACAGCCACCGAAGAACCCGCTTCTTCCCCCACAGAACAAACTGCAGAAGAAGCCGCTCCCGCAGCCACCACTGCCCCGGCCGAAGAAGCTGCCCCCGCCCCCACCACCGCTCCCAGCACCTCCGGCAGCGGCAAAGTACAAATTCGCTGGTTTGTTGGTCTGGGCACCGGCACAAATGCGGAACAGGTTGCCACGCAAGAAGAAGTGGTGGCCGATTTCAACGCTTCTCAAGATAAGATTGAACTCGTTCTAGAAATTGTGCCCAACGACAGTGCTGTTCAAACGCTATCCACCCAGATTGCTTCTGGTAACGGTCCTGACGTCATTGGCCCGGTAGGTTGGACTGGCTCTAACTCCTTCTTCGGTCAATGGCTGGACATTGGCCCCCTGGTCGAAGCCAGCGGTTTTGATACATCTGTCTTCGATCCGGCATTGGTAGATTCATACCAGACAGAGGAAGGGCAGGTGGGTTTGCCGTTCGCTGTATTCCCGGCTGCTGTTTACTTCCAACCAGCCTTGTTTGATGAAGTGGGTCTGGCTTACCCGCCGCAAAACTATGGCGATATGTATGAGCTGGATGGTGAAGAGGTTGAATGGAACTGGGATACCTTCGCTGAAGTGGCCCGTCGCCTGACCATTGACGTCAATGGCCTGAATTCCACTGAAGAGGGCTTCGACCGCACCCAAATCCAGCAAGTTGGTTACCAACCGCAATGGCAGACACATACAAACTACATGGCTTCATACCGTGCGGGCGCTACCAAAATCTATGAGGGCGACACACCAGGCAGTTACGTATCCACCATGCCCGAAAGCTGGAAAGAAGCGAATCGCTGGGTTTATGACGCCATTTGGGGCGAACAACCCTTTGCCGTACCGGCTTCGGTAACAGGCGCGGCGGAATGGGGTGGCGGTAATGTCTTCAACAGCGGGCGAGCGGCTATGATTATCACGCCGTTGTGGTATACCTGCTGTCTGGGTGAGTTTGCCGCCGCTGGTCTGGAATTCCAGGCCGGTATCTTGCCTCTGGGTGATGATGGCGAGTATCACGGCCGTGTGGATGCCGACACCTTCCGAATCTGGAAAGGCACCAAAAATCCCCAAGAAGCCTATACTGTCCTGCAATACCTCATCACCACAGGCGCAGACAAATTGCTGCCGGTATATGGCGCCTTACCAGCCATCCCGGACAAACGAGAAGATTTCTGGGCCGGACAAACAGAGCGTTATCCCTTCTTATCGCCAGAGAGCATTGCCGTCTTCGAAGCTGGCCTCTCTTACCCGGATGCGCCCAGTGCCGAACAATATCAACCCAACTATCCTGAAGCCTGGTCTCGTGGACAGACATTCTTTGACCTCCTCCTGAACACTGCACCGACTCAATTAGATTTCGATAAAGAATGGGACCAACTGGTCACAGACCTCGAAGCTATTTATAATCGGCAATAACCTGACATGATAGGCAGGATAGCACTCGAGGCTATCCTGCCTATTCTCAAGGTAGGTACGGTCCCCAGGACGCAATTTTGTTCACCATTTGGCAAAGATAGAGAGGAGAGAGATTATGTTTGAACAACTAAACCGTGGCATGCCCCAATTGCCGTCGCTTAGAGCCTATCGTGCCTTGTCATCTGTCAAACGGCGTGAAATGCGAGAGGGCTTGCTTTTCATTTCGCCCTGGCTTATTGGATTCCTGGTTTTCACCATCCTGCCCATATTGGCCAGTCTGTTTTTTAGCTTTCTTGACCTCAAAATTACCGACGGGATTTTGAGTACGCCCAAGTTTGTGGGGCTGCGAAACTATCAACAACTGTTTAATGACCCGCAAATATGGCGCTTTGGCAGCCAAACACCGGGTTCAATGTGGATCACATTCAGGTTCGGTATGATTGCCCTCCCGGTAGCAATTTTATTGCCATTGGGTCTGGCATTGCTGATGAACAATCGCTATCTGAAAGGCTCCACACCTATACGCACCCTATTCTACATGCCGTATATCATTCCCTTTGTGGCGGCTATCTTTCTTTGGGGAGGCATGCTCAACCCCGAAACAGGTTGGATCAATCGTGCGTTAATGAACATGGGCGTTCCCAGAACAATGGTCCCCAACTGGGCCAACGATGTCAACTGGGTATACCCTACCTATGTCATTTTGGGTATCTGGGGCATCGGTAACGCTATGCTCATTACGTTGGCCGGCTTGCAAGGAGTTCCTACCGCGCTCTATGATGCAGCCAAAGTAGATGGCGCTAATGCATTTCAATCTTTCCGTAATGTCACTTTCCCCATGATTTCACCTGTTATCTTTTTTAACCTGGTACTGGCCATCGTGGGTCTGTTCCAATATTTTCTGGTACCGTTGGTGGTTAACAACGGGACTGGGCGACCCGGCGGCGCCACCATGTTCTACAATCTCTATTTGTACCGAACATTCTTTGTCTTTCAAAACATGTCGTATGGCTCAGCCATGGCCTGGTTGTTGTTTGTCATCATACTTATCTTCACTGTGCTTTTGTTTAGGACGGCGCGTTACTGGGTTTATTATGCCGGCGAAGCCCGCTCGTAATTAAGGAGACAACAAACCATGAAAGCACTATCCAGACGTCGTCATCCACGCGAGACTGCCAAAACATTTACTGTCACCGGCTTTGCGCTAATACTCTTGTTCCTGTTCCTTTCCCCATTTTTTTATATGATTTCGACGGCGCTTAAAACGCCACAGCAAATGTCTGTTTTGGGGGCGCCCCTTTGGCCCGCTCGCGCCGCCATAGCGGAATACAACGGCGTCGAGATGGAAACTTACTCTGTTCCCATGAACACCTGTGTAGGTAGTGAAGATGACAATTCAACGAGGGGGTTGGTTATACTTAAGAAGGGGCTGCGGGAAAGTACGTTTGCTGATCCTGATGATCCCGGCCGTGGCGAATTTATTTGCGCGGTTTCCTGGCGAGCCTTAGAGCGACCCTGGCAATTTGCGCCTTATTGGGGCAATTTTAGCACCGTGTGGAGTACCATCAATTTCCCGCGTCTCATGTATAACACCACCATGTATGCGGTTTTATCTACTATTGGCGTGTTGATGTCTTGCACGGTTGTGGCCTATGGATTTTCACGCTTTGACTTTCCCGGTCGTGACTTTTTGTTTCTGATCTTGATTTCGACGCTCTTTTTACCGGCATTTGTGACCGTCATTCCTACTTATACTTTTTTCCAAAAAATTGGCTGGGTGGGGACATGGTTGCCACTCATTGTGCCTACTTTCTTTGCCAACGCTTTTGATGTTTTCCTTCTGAGGCAATACTTCATGACCATTCCCCGTGAAATGGACGAAGCAGCGATGATAGATGGGGCCAGCCGATTTCGTATTCTTTGGTCGGTAATTCTGCCGCAATCTTTTCCGGCGCTGCTGGCTATTACGGTTTTCCATATTGTGTATGCCTGGAATGATTACTTTGGTCCACTGATCTATTTGTCAACAGCACGTGATAAATGGCCTATTTCCGTCGCCCTGCCTCTCTTCAATGGCATTTATGGGTCAAACCCGGAACTTATTCAGGCGGCTTCATTGATGGCGCTGGTTGTGCCCCTGATTTTGTTCATCCTGGCGCAACGATTCTTTGTTCAGGGTCTGGTGGTTACGGGTGTTGATAAATAGAAAGTGGGATGCCCATACGTAATGCGTAGCCTGGCAAAGTAGAGGCTACGCATTACGTCATATCTAATCCAGAAGGGGTCAAGACAATGCACCGATTTTTTATAGTAGCCGGGCTGCTTTTGGTTTTGGTTGCCTGCGGGCAAACGCCAGCGGTGAATGATGCCCCTACGGCCGTGCCCACCGCCCCACCCACCGTTATCCCCACTCCTTTCCCTGCTACCGCTTTGCCCAATCAACTTTACGTGAATGTAGACATCGCCCGCGGGCGAATTAACCCCCTGGTGTATGGCACAAACTATGGCCCGTGGACGGCCGTGCCCGCCAACATGCTCGGTGAATATCAATCCTCTGGGTTAACCATGCTGCGTTTTCCCGGCGGCAATTGGGGTGACGAAAACACCGTGCGGCCCAACCAGGTAGATTTCCTGATGGACATGGCGCGCCTGGTGGATGCGGAAATCGTCTTTCATGTCAATTTGTTGGGCGGCACACCCGAACAGGCTGTGGACATGATGCGCCTGGTGAATGAAGACAGAGGGTATGGGGTCAAGTATTGGAGTATTGGCAACGAACCCAATCTCTATGCCCCATCAAGAGGCTTCACGGAATGGGATACGGTCTACTTTAACCAGCGCTGGCGCGAATTTGCCGAAGCGATGAAAGCGGCTGACCCGGAAATTTTGCTCATTGGGCCAGATTTAAGCCAATACACGGCCGTAGATGCCAACAACCCCAAAGACGCCAACGGCCGTGACTGGATGCGTGAGTTCCTGCGCGCTAATGGTGATCTGGTAGACATGGTGGCTATCCACCGGTACCCCTTCCCCGCCAGCGGTACCAATCCCAACCCCAC
>CAADGU010000436.1 GCA_900696625.1 uncultured Chloroflexota bacterium
GGGGGGTGGCAACATCACCAGGAAACCCTCAAACAAAACAGTTTGAGCTTTCAATTATTTATTTTTTTGTAAAAAGGAGAAAACAAAAATGCGACGTAAACTGGTTAAGTTAGTATTGTTTTTAGTCCTGGGCCTGATGGTCACTTCAACGGCCTACGCAACGGGGGGAGGGCCGGGTAATCCCGACCCCAAGGGCCAACTCATTAAATTACAAATCCTCAGCTTTAACGATTACCATGGACACCTCGAGGCGAATACGGCCGGTACGGTTGACGGTATGCCCGCCGGTGGTTCCGAATACCTCTCCGCAAAGCTGAACCAACTGCGCCAGGGCCAGAAGTACAGCCTGACGGTCGCTGCCGGTGACCTGATCGGCGGCTCGCCGGCCTTCTCCGGCCTTTTCCACGACGAACCCTCTGTGGAGTCGCTAAACGCCATGGGGCTGAACATTTCCGGCGTCGGCAATCATGAATTCGACGAAGGCGTCACCGAACTGCTGCGTATGCAGTACGGCGGCTGTCACCCCGTAGATGGCTGCTACTTCCCCAATGCGCCATTCGCGGGCGCTGACTTCAAATGGCTCGCCGCCAACGTGGTCAACGAGACTACCGGCGAGACCCCCCTGCCCCCCTACTGGATCGAGCGATTCCAGAATGTGAAAGTGGCCTTCATCGGCATGACGCTCGAAGCCACCGACACCCTGGTCGCCGCTGTCGGCATTCAGGGATGGGAGTTCCTGGACGAAGCTGAGACGGCCAACGCGCTTGTGCCTGTGTTGAAGGCACAGGGCGTAGAAGCCATCATCGTCCTGCTGCACGAGGGTGGTTCTCAAACGCCACCTCCCGGTGACGTGAATGCCTGTGTGGGCATTTCCGGCCCCATTGTGGCCATCAATGATGCCCTTGACGCCGAAATTGACGCCATCATCACCGGCCACACCCATCTGCCGTATAACTGTGTTCTGGCCGACCCTGCCGGGCAACCACGTCTCGTTACCAGCGCCTACTCCTACGGCCGTGTGGTCTCTGAACTGAATCTCGTCCTCGATAAACGCACCCACGATGTACGCCGTGACCTCAGCACCGCCACCAACCACATCGTTGACCACGCTTCGCTGACGCCCGACCCGGCGCTGACGGCCGTTATTGCCAAGTGGCAACCGCTGTTTGATGCTGCCGGCAACAACCCGGTGGGCACAATCACGGCCGACATCAAGCGTGGCGGGGTCAATGGATCGGACCGCGGCGTTGAGTCGGCAGCCGGCAATCTGGTGGCCGATGCCCAACTGTGGGCAACGTCGTCTAATTTTGCCCAGATTGCCTTCATGAACCCTGGCGGCGTGCGTTCTGACCTGACCTACCTGCAATCCGGTTCAGAGGGTGATGGCGTTGTCACTTACGGTGAGGCGTTCACATTCCAACCGTTTGGCAACACCCTGATCACCTTTGCCATGACCGGCGCGGAGATCGTGTCCGTGCTTGAAGAGCAGTGCCAACCACTTGGTTCCAGCCGGCCGTTCCTGCACCTGGGTGTGTCGGAAGGCTTTACCTACGACCTGGCCAAGACCATCGTGGCGGGTAACTGCACCTCGGTAACGATCAGCAATGTGAAGTTAAACGGCGTTGACCTGGACTTGAACGCAACCTATAACGTCACGGTGAACAATTTCCTGGCAGACGGTGGCGACAATTTCAATACCTTCGGCACGATCACCACATCACGGCTCGACGGTGGCAACGACCTTCAGGCGCTAATCAACTACCTGGGCGCATTCAGCCCGGTTGCGCCGCCCAGCATCGACCGCGTTAATGAACTACCTTAAAAAGTAATCGGTAATCGGTAATCGGTGATCGGCATGACCGATTACCGATTACTGATAACCGATTACCCCTAATGATTGCCATGCGCGACGGCCGCGCCGGATTTGCCCACCAGGAAGTCAAAATCTACGCCCCGGTTGGCCTGCTGCACGTGTTCCAGGAAGAGGCTGACGTAGCCGCGTTCAGTGTGCGGCGGGCGGGGCTGCCAGGCGGCGCGGCGGCGGGCTAATTCTTCGTCGGGCACATCCAGATGCAGGCGACGGCCGTCTACATCCAGTTCAATCATGTCCCCGTTTTGCACCAGCGCCAGTACGCCGCCAATGGCCGATTCGGGCGCCACGTGCAGCACCACCGTGCCATAGGCCGTGCCGGACATACGGCCGTCGGAAATCCGCACCATATCCGTCACCCCCTGTTTGAGCAGTTTGGCCGGTAGGCCAAAATTACCTACCTCCGGCATACCCGGATACCCCTTCGGGCCGACTTGCTTTAGCACCAGCACACAACCGGCGTCCACGTCCAGGTCGGGGTCATCAATGCGGGCGTGGTAATCATCAATATCCTCAAAGACCACCGCCTGGCCACGATGTGCCATCAGGTCGGGCGTCGCCGCCGACGGTTTGATGATGGCCCCATCCTCACACAAATTGCCATATAACACGGCCAGCCCGGCGTTGCGTTTGATGGGCTGTTCAAAGGGGGCGATAACATCACGGCCGTAACAAGGCGCGCCCTCTGTATTTTCGCCAATGGAACGGCCTGTCACCGTCAGCGCCTCCAGGTGTAACCGGTCGGCCAACTCCTGAATGACCACCGGCAGGCCGCCGGCATAGTAAAAATCTTCCATCAAAAACTGGCCAGAGGGCATCAAATTCACCAGCAGCGGCAAATGGCTGCCCAAACGGTCAAAATCGTCCAGCACCAGTTCTACGCCGACCCGCCCGGCAATGGCCAGCAGATGCACCACAAAGTTAGACGAGCCACCGACGGCGGCGTTGACCATGATGGCGTTTTCAAAATTGGGGCGGGTGAGGATTTGTGACGGCCGTAAATCTTCCTTTACCATCTGCACAATGCGGTTGCCCGTCAGGTGAGCCAGGCGGCGGCGGCGTGAATCGGCGGCGGGGATGGCCGCCCCGCCCGGCAGCGTCAGCCCTAACGCTTCCACCATACAGGCCATCGTCGAGGCTGTGCCCATGGTCATGCAATGGCCGTCAGAACGCGACATGCACGACTCCGCCTCCATGTAATCCTCCATGGAGATTTTGCCAGAGCGCAGGTCGTCGGTGAATTCCCAGACCGACGTGCCGGAGCCAATGTCCCGGCCACGATATTTGCCGTTGAGCATGGGACCGCCGGGCAGCACAATGGTGGGAATGTCCACGCTGCACGCGCCCATGACGGTAGAGGGGGTGGTTTTGTCACAACCCGTCAGCAGCACCACGCCGTCCAGCGGGTTGGCGCGGATGGTCTCTTCCACATCCATGCTCGCCAGATTGCGGTAGAGCATGGTGGTGGGGCGCATCAGCACCTCGCCCAATGACATGACGGGGAATTCCAACGGATAGCCACCCGCTTCATACACGCCGCGTTTGACCATTTCCGCCAGGATGCGGAAGTGAGCGTTGCAGGGCGTCAGGTCGCTCCAGGTGTTGCAGATGCCGATGACGGGACGGCCGTCAAACATCTGATCCGGATGCCCCTGATTCTTAATCCAACTGCGGTGGGTGAACCCCAACACGTCCCGGTTGCCAAACC
>CAADGU010000437.1 GCA_900696625.1 uncultured Chloroflexota bacterium
AAGAGTGGGGCGTTGGAGCGAATGGTTTCCCGCATGATCTCTGCCCACCCCCGCGGAATGCCATCCCTATCCCGGCTGTAGTAAAGGGGTACAATCTCATCTTCTAACAACTGGTACAGCGCATTGGCGTCAAACTCATCCTGCTCATGCTCGTTATTAAACTCCCGCTCGTCGCCAATAGCCCAGCCGTTGGCCCCGTTGTACCCTTCTACCCACCACCCATCCAAAATACTCAGGTTGGGCACCCCATTAAGCGCCGTTTTCATGCCGCTGGTGCCGCTGGCTTCGCGGGGGCGGCGCGGATTATTCAGCCACACATCCACACCCTGTGTCAGGTAACGGGCCATGTGCATGTCATAATCCTCAATGAAGGCCACTCGACCACCCAATTGATTGTGTTTCGCCAGGTTATACACCTGTTGAATCAGCGCCTTACCCGGCTCATCAGCCGGATGGGCCTTACCCGCAAAGATAAGCTGTACCGGGCGATGTGTATTCAGCAGCATCCGTTGCAGCCGCTCCAGATCACGAAAAATAAGCGCCGCCCGTTTATATGTGGCAAAACGGCGGGCAAAACCAATGGTCAGCGTTTCCGGGTCTAACAGCGTGCCGCTGGTGAGTACCTGTGTGGGGTCGTTCGCGCCGCTAACCCAACGCCGCCGCACCAAATGGCGGAAGTGGTTTAGCATTTTCTGCTTGAGATGCTGGTGCAACTGCCATAATTCTTCGTCAGGCACGTTTGCCAGACGTTTCCAAATGGCCGGGTCATCGTGATGGGTGCGCCAGTTCGCGTCCAGGTATTTGTCCAGCAAGAGGCTCAGTTCACTGGAAATCCAGGTAGGTAGATGCACGCCATTGGTAATGGAGCTAATCGGCACATCATCTACTGCTTTGTCCGGCCACACTTCTTGCCACATTTCACGGGAGACACGGCCGTGCAGCGCACTCACACCATTACTTTTCCCCGCCTGCCGCAAGGCAAATACCGTCATGTTAAAGGCCATACCCCACGGTTCCTGGTGACCACCCAGGCTCAAAAACTGCTCCCGGCTAATGCCCATCTTATCCCAAAAACCATGAAAGTATTGCTCCACCATGTGCAGGCCAAAGGCATCGTGCCCGGCCGGCACCGGCGTGTGGGTAGTGAAAACAGTTTGTGCCCGTACCTTCTGGCTGGCCGTTTCAAAGCTGTCACCCTGGGCTACATATTCCCGGATAAGCTCCAGAATCAGGAAGGCGGAATGCCCCTCATTCATATGCCATACCGCCGGCTGGATTCCCAACTGGCGCAGCAGGCGCACGCCGCCAACACCCAGCAGCATCTCCTGGCGAATACGAGTTTCACTATCCCCGGCATACAACCGGGCCGAAAGTTCCCGATCCCAGGGGTCATTTTCATCCACATCCGTATCCAGCATGTAGAGTGGGTTACGCCCCACATTGATGTGCCAGACGCGGGCATAAACCTGGCGGCCGGCCAGATTAACGCTTACTTTCAACATCTGCCCTTGTTCATCTGTCACCACTCGCAGCGGCGCGGAACTCATGTCTAGCTGGTGGTAAATGGCTTCCTGCCAGCCATGGGAGGGAATGCGCTGGCGAAAGTACCCTTGCGGGTACATGAAACCGACGCTGACAAAGGGCAGCCCCAGATCGCTGGCCTCTTTGGTATGGTCGCCGGAAAGAATACCCAAACCACCCGAATAAATGGGCAGTGAACTGTGCAGACCAAATTCAAAAGAAAAATAGGCGATGGTTTTATCTTTTAGCTCTGGGTAAGTGGTATGAAACCAGGAAGTGCCATTTTGCATTTCCTTGTCAAAGAGCATCATCACCTTTTCATAGGCGCGGATGAAGGCGCTGTCATGGCTGACTTCTTGCAAGCGCGCCGGGCTGATTTCTTGCAACATTTGCACCGGATTGTGCAGGGTACGCCGCCAGAGCGGGTAATCCAGACGGCGGAATAGCTCGCGGGCATCGGTATTCCAACTCCACCAGAGATTGTAAGCGAGTTCGTCCAGGCGTTGAATCCTGGCGGGAAGTTTGTCACGTAATGGGGTCATAGTTGTATCCCTTTCCTTTTACTTGTGTGTTCTAATTGCAGAAGTGGAACGGCCAAAAACCGGCCACATTGCCTATAACACCACATCCATATGGTTGATGCATCAACCAATTGATGGCAGTATTATATGCAAGTGAGGGGGATCAATCAACCGGGGGAAGAAGTAAATGGGGTGACGGCAGGCAACGGCCGTTGCACTCGCTCAATGGCTATTGCTACCATCTGATTCACACACCAGTTAAACTGTTCGGCCGTCATCAGTTGGCGGTCAATATCCGGGGCGGGATTGCTGGCGGCGATCACATACACATCGTTTCCCTGCACCACAAACTCCACCATATTCATGTCATACCGGTACAGCCGGGTGATGCGCCGGGCATCTTCGGCTAACTGTTGGCCCCACCCCCCTTCTTTGGACAGAACGCCGGGCAAGTAGGCGCCGCTGGCCTGGGAATAACGCAAAATCATCACCGCTTCCTGGCCCACCACAAAGGCGTGTAAATGGTCATTGGAATCAATAATCTGCTGCAAAATGGTGGTGCGAAATCCGCTTTCATCGTACCGCTGGATAAGTTCATCTACATTGTGGACACGGGCAGCAAACTGGCGGCCACCGCTGTGAATGTCTTTGAAGATGGCCGGCACGCCGACATATTCAATAATTGCTTCCCAATCCATCGGATATTTAAGGTTGCGAAAGGTGTCAGGTGACGTTTCACATTCCACCTGTTTGTTGGGCAGCACCACCGTGCGTGGGCTTTTGAGGCCAAGCTGATCGATCACGGCCGTGCCCAAAAACTTGCTATCTACCGCCCACAAAAAAGGGGTATTGATGATGGCAACGCCTTGTAGGGCGGCATGTTTTACATAGGCGCGATAATACGGTATTTTGTGGGACATCCGGTCTACAATGACGGCATACGGCACCGCCTCGTCCATATGTGTACCATCCAGTTTGACGAATTCGGCCGTGATGCCGGTATTGCTGTTGTTCACGGCCGTTATAAACGCTTCCGGCCAATCATATTCCGCGCCAACAATTAAACCTATTTTCGTGCGCTCGTTTTGGCTCATGGGTGCTTCATTCCTCCAATTCTCAGGGTTCAGTGGGTGAGGCGGATGATACCTCATTCAGGGGCGGTAGACTACTTGAATCGGTAGCTCATAATCTGATATCCGTTATCGGATTACGGCTCACGGATTACGGCTCACGGATTACGGGTTTCGGTAGTCGCACACGCCGCAATTTGCTATAGTCTGGGCATGGAAAGTGATCTGAACCAACCAACTAACATCCTGCAACCCATAGTAGAGGGCACGGCCGTATCCTTTAACATCTGGCGCACCTTACGGCTGAGTTCTTTTCAGATTGGCTCGGCTACCGCCGATATTCTCACGGCCAGTGTGTGGAACCGGGTGATGATTGCCGAATTGGGCATGCCCGCCACCTGGGTAGGGCTGCTGCTGGCGCTGCAATACCTGCTCATGCCCATCAGTTTTTGGGCCGGGCATCGCTCCGACACACGGCCGTTAGCCGGGCGGCGGCGCGTTTCCTATATCTGGCTGGGGCGTGGCCTGGTGGTTCTTTCCTTTCCCCTGCTAGGCATGAGCATCGCCCTGTTTGAAGATGGCGACATGACCCAGGGGTGGCTGGTGGCATTGGTCTGTTTTCTGCTGTTTGGCGCGGGCAAGCTCTTTTCCGGCAGCGTCTACCTGGCGCTGGTACGCGAATCGGCGCCGCCGACTAAACAGGGCATCGCCATTGGCATCGCCGAAACAGTGCTGATTGCCTTTTTCCCCATCATGGCCATTGCCTACGGCCGTTGGATGGAGCATTACGATCCCCGCACGTTTGCCACGATGATTGGGTTCACGGCCGTGTACTGCGCCTTCTGGTGGCTCTTTGCCACCATCAAAAGTGAACGCCCCCTGGCTGTACCAGCTGTTGCCAGCCGCAGCGGTGGTTGGGGTGAAACGGTGGGCAAGTTTAAGAATGTGTGGGCCGACGGCCGTGTGCGCCGCTTTTTCCTCTTCCTCTTCGTGGCCACCTTCGCCGCCTGGATGCAAGATAACGTCCTGGAACCCTTCGGCGCCAACGTCTTCGGCCTCTCCACCGGCCAGACCACCCGTTTCACCGGCTACTGGGGCGGCGCTACCCTCCTTGTCCTCATCGCCTCCTTTGTTATCTGGCGTAAACGTCAACCAGAAACCTTATCCGGCCTGGCAAAAGTCGGGCTGAGCATCATGGCGGTCGGCATGATACTGCTGGCTGCCACTTCCTTTAGTGAACTGCGCCATCTGCTGGAACTATCCCTGCTCGTCTTTGGCAGCGGCTTCGGTCTCTATACCTTTAGCGGCGTCAGTCTCATGGCCGCCATGTCGCCAACCAGAGACGCCGGCGCGTATCTCGGCCTGTGGACGGTGTGTATTCTGGTATCCAAAGGATTGGGCACCTTTGTCGGCGGCCTCCTGCGCGACATATTCCATCTGGGGTTGGACTGGTCATTTGCCATGAGCTATGGCCTCGTCTTTGCCCTCGCCGCCGTTGGCCTGGTGATGGCCGCACTGTTGTTAAACGGCCGTCAGGTTATCTCCTTCGTTCACGACTACCAGTAGTGCCAGGCAAGGGGCAAAACGGCCCTGGTCATCCAAAGTGGTACCGCCCCTTGCCTTACACTACCAATCCACCTACCCTCCCCCGCCAAAACGGGTAAAATTAAAAAGTATAGGACATACTTTTCTTATTTATCCGCGTTAATCCGCGTCCTATATACAAGGAGAAACCCATGCGAACCCCAATTATTGCCGGTAACTGGAAGATGAACAAAACGGCCGACCAGGCCGTCACCTTCGTCCGCGAAATCCGCCACGCCC
>CAADGU010000438.1 GCA_900696625.1 uncultured Chloroflexota bacterium
CCAGACAACCGTACAGCAATACCGTGCCCAATTAGGGTTGGACACGGCCGTGTGGCAACCGCCACTCCAGGCCGGACTAGATTTGCTGTTGGTGGGCATTGCTCAGGCGGAAACGGCCGTCATGCAAGCTGGCACAGCACAATTAGCCGGGCTGGGACCGGGGCTGACGCCTGCCGGAGATGATGTGCTGATGGGGGTGATGCTGGGGTTGTGGGCGACAAAAGCGGAAGAGGAGGTACGGCCGTTGGCAGCAGTGATGGTTGAAACGGCCGTGCCGTTGACTACCACACTATCCGCTGCCTGGCTGCGCGCCGCCGGGCGTGGGGAGGCGGGTTGGCTGTGGCATGAGCTCGCTAATCGGTTAGCGGTTAGCGGTAATCGGTGGGAAGAGACGGCGGCGCGAATTTTGGCGACGGGACACAGTTCGGGAGCGGATGCGTTGTGGGGATTTTTATCCGTAAACCGAGGTCTGTAAACCGAAGTCCTAAGTCCGACAAAGTGGAGGTAAACAAAATGGAACGACAAAACATTTCTAGCGGCGCGCCGTGGGAGGGGACGGTAGGGTATTCCCGCGCGGTGCGGGTGGGGTCGTGGGTGGTGGTGGCGGGAACTACGGCCGTAGATGAAAACGGCCAGACGGTATGCCCCGGCGACCCTTACGGCCAGACCCGGTACATTTTGCAGAAGATTGAACGGGCGTTACATGAGGCAGGCGCTGAACTCAGTAGCGTGGTACGTACCCGGCTGTTTGTGACCAACATGGCCGACTGGCAAGAAATAGGCCGGGCGCACGGCGAATTTTTCGCCGCCATTCGTCCGGCAGCAACTATGGTTGAAGTGAGCCGGCTCATTTCCCCCGATTTACTGGTGGAAATTGAAGTAGATGCGATAACCCAGTTGAGAGACTAGAGATTGGAGCGTATCCAATCTCCAATCTCCAATCGCTAAAAAGCGCTGCTGCCCAGGCTGACCACCAAAGACAATATCATGCTGAGGGCGATGAGAATGCCTAATACAATCATCACTTTTTCGGCGGTTGACCGTTTGCGATTGTAAATGCGGTCGTGCAGGGAACGCTTAGGTGGCTGCTTGGGCGCTTCACGCCGTTTTCTATTCTTAGCCATTTGCAAAACTCTCCTTAAAACCAAAATTCCGGGCGGAGTATAACACAAAGTCACGGCCGTGAGAAAAAGGTTAACGTAAAATTACACAGGCATCAGGTAGGGGCAAACCGTCTTGGCCAGAGGTATTTTTCACCGCCCTTTGCGTACCACAGCCTCAGATACTTTGACGGTACGGCCGTCTCTTATATAATCAATGTCATAATTGGATACATACCTTCGGGGCAGGGTGAAATTCCCGATCGGCGGTGAGGTCTACACATACCAAGCCCGCGACCCGGTTCAATTGACAATTACGAATTGCCAATTGATTCGGTTGATCTGGTGTAATGCCAGAGCCGACAGTTATAGTCTGGATGGGAGAAGGTCAAAAGCGACGAAGTCTGTGTTGTTTTGCTCATGCCCCACCACTGTGTGGGGCATTTTTTTTTAGTGATGAATGGGGGCAGGGCAACGCCGTTATTTTTCCGTTTTTCCTCTCGATTTGCCCCAATTTTCGAAAAATGAACACCCTACGGACTCAACCTACCTGGCTCACGGCCGTTATTTCCTTTGCCTTCCTCATTCTGGGGTGGCAGCTATTGGTCACTATCGGTGGCTATGAGAAATTTATACTGCCTGGGCCGCTGGATGTGTGGCAGCAGCTAAAGATTGTGGTGGGCGACGGCCGTTTGCTCAGACACAGCCTCATCACCATCAGCGAAATTATCCCCGGCCTGCTCATCGGCTGCCTGGTAGCGGCGCCGCTGGGTTATCTGCTGGCAAAATCCCCACTGGCCGAACGGCTGCTCTCCCCCTACCTGATTGCATCGCAAGCTATTCCCATCATTGCCATTGCGCCCCTACTCACCATCTGGATCAGTTCCGTTTATTGGTCACGGGTAGCGGTGGCGGCGCTGGTGGTATTTTTCCCCATCCTGATCAACATGGTCGTTGGGCTGCGTTCAGTACCATCGGAATTATATGAATTGATGCATGTACTCAAGGCAGACGCCGGCCAAATTTTCCGCAAGCTAGAATTTCCGGCGGCGCTGCCGGTCTTTATGGCCGGGCTAAAAATTGGGGCTACCCTGGCTGTCATTGGCGCGCTGGTGGGTGAATTTGTGCAGCCGCAGAGCCGGGGGCTAGGATTTCTGCTCATCATGGCCCGCCAATCCTTCAAAACCGATCTCGTCTTTGTCATTCTGCTGACGCTGGCGACTATTGCCCTGTCATTGTATGGGCTGGTGGCCCTCCTGGAAAAACGGGTGCTGCGCTGGAAATTACAGAAGTGAATCTGGGGGTGGCGGAGCATCTTTATTACCGCACGATCCCCATATCAAACCATCTTAAAGGAGTAGAATAAGATGAAACGTTTTCCGATTTTTTTATTGGCTTTTGTGACTGTTCTGTTTGCCTGCACATCGCAGGCAACAACACCGGAAACGACGACGGAGTCAACACGAGAAGTAACCCGTATTAACCTGCCGATGGGGTACATTGCCGACCCACAATATGCCCCGTTTTACGTCGCGGTAGAAAAGGGGTACTTTGCCGAAGAAGGAATCGAGCTGGAATTTGACTACAGCTATGAGACAGATGGGATGGTATTGGTGGGGGCTAACCAACGGCCGTTTGCCATTGTCAGTGGCGATCAGGTGATATTAGCCCGCGCCCAGGGGCTGCCGGTGGTGTATGTGTTGGAATGGTTCCAACGTTTCCCCATCGCCGTCATTAGCAAAAGTAGTGCCAATGTCAAAACCCCCCAGGATTTGGCCGGCCATAGCATCGGGCTGCCGGGCTTTTTTGGCGCCAGCTATGTAGGCTATTTGGGCATTCTCTCGGCCGCCGGGTTACAGCCGGAGGATGTGAGTACCAGTGAAATTGGCTTTACGCAGGTGGAGTCTCTGCTTACGGATAAAGTGGAAGTGATTGTCGGTTACATCAATAATGAACCGGTACAGTTGGTCAGTATGGGGGAGGATGTCAACGTGATTGACGTGGCCGACTATATTGACATGGTGGCCAACGGTATCATCACCAATGAGACCGTCATCAAAGAAAATCCGGAACTGGT
Source organism: uncultured Chloroflexota bacterium (assembly GCA_900696625.1). Taxonomy (GTDB): domain Bacteria; phylum Chloroflexota; class Anaerolineae; order Promineifilales; family Promineifilaceae; genus CAADGU01. The sequence goes on from CAADGU010000438.1 coordinate 3,178, forward strand.
AGAAGGCTTTGTCCGGGCCACCCTGCGCGGCATACAAGATACCCTGGCCGATCCGGCTGGTGCATTTGAGATTAGCAAAAAGTACGTGGAAGGGATGGACGACGGCCGTATGCCCGTTTTAGAAGCATCGCTGCCCATCTGGCAGGCTGACAGGTTAGGCATCACCACCGCCGATTCCTGGCAGCAAACCCAAACAATCCTGCTGGGCGCCGGCCTGCTAGATGCCCCGGTGGAAAACCTGGAAGCAGCGTTCACCAATGCGTTTGTGGAAAAGGTGCAGCCGTAAGAGGAGTAATTGAGTAATTAGGCAATTGCCCAATTACCCAATTACTCAATTACATCATATCAATGAGTTCTCCATTTTTAACGGCCGTCAACATCAGCCACACCTTCCACGACCTGCCGGTGCTGGAAAATATCTCCCTGGAAATTCAATCTGGGGGGTTTGTGGCCCTGGTGGGGCCTTCGGGGGTGGGTAAATCTACTCTACTGCGTATATTGGCGGGATTGTTACGGCCGTCGTCCGGCGACATTCACATGGCCGATGGTTCGCGCCAGGAGCCAATCGGTCTGGTCTTCCAGCGCGACAACCTGATGCCCTGGCGCACGGTGGCCGAAAACGTGCGCCTGCCGTTGGAACTAATGGGGGTGAATGGGCGAGAGGCCAACGGCCGTGTACAAGCCATGATCAACCTGGTGGGACTGGTCGGTTTTGAGCAGCGGTATCCGGCGCAGTTGTCCGGCGGCATGGCGCAGCGGGTGGCGCTGGCGCGGGCGCTGGTGCATGAGCCGTTGTTTTTGCTGCTGGATGAGCCGTTTGGGGCGCTGGATGCCCTGACGCGGGAGCGCATGGGGCTGGAACTGCTGCGCATCTGGGAAGCCATGCCTGTTACCGTCCTATTGGTCACACACAGTATCAGTGAAGCGGTGTTCCTGGCAGATGAGGTGTTGGTGATGGGCAGCCGCCGCCCCAACACGGAACGGCCAGCCACCATCACCCATCGAATCCCAACCGGTCTACCCCGACCAAGAGATTTGGCCATGGAGCGCACGGCCGTATTTCAAGATTGTGTCACGGCCGTGCGCGCCGCCATTGAATCTGGCGTTTAAGACCTACCAGGCAGTGCCAGGCACAGGGCAGAACGGTTTTGGTCGTTCAGAGTAGAAATGCCCTGTGCCTGGCACTACTTGTACCCAACCACTTGGACGGTTACTTTATTCCTCTGGTGTAATCTGAGGCACAGATTCTACCTTTCGTTGCCGCCGGCGACGCCGGACAAAGCGAACAACCAGCCAGAGGGGGACGCCAATCAGCAGGGCAATGGGCAGTACAACAATAACGAGCCAGATGGCCAGCGTGGCCAGCCCTTGCAGTGCGCTGATGAGGGCTTCGATGGCGTCCCGCGCCACGCCTTGCGGCCGCCAGCCAGCTACCTGCACCGGCCGGCTGGCAATGTCTGGCGTCAGGGAAATGGTGATGGTGGAAAAAGCGGCCGACTGGCTCAGATATTGCATCCGGCCCTTTATCACCTCAATTTCCCCTTCCAACCGGCTGAGTTCCTGATTGACCGCCAACGCCTCTTCAACGGTGGTGGCCTCATCCAGGAAAGAGCGGACGCGCACTGCCGTCGCCTCCAGATTGCCCAACCGCGCCGCCAGGTCTACATACTCCTCCGTCACATCTTGCCCGGAAACGCTTTCGCTTTGCACTTCCACCGCCATCGCTTTGAGCGCGTCCATGATGCCCACAAAACCGGCCGCCGGTACACGAATGGTGATGTCGCCTGATTTGGCGTCTGCGCCATATTGATACAAATTGGCATTCACCACCCAGCCACCACTCTGCTCGGCCAATCGGGTAATGTCCGCCGCCGTTTCTTCGGTATCCGTCACCACCAGCCGCAGATTGCCGGTGCGAATAATCAGCCGCTCCGCCTGGTTGGCGCCAACGCTAGATTGTTCCCCTTCCTCTTCACCTGGGGCAAAAGATAGATTGTCAACTCTGTTCCAGGCAATTTCGGAACCGTCAGCGGCTTCCATTGGCGGTTGGGCGGGTGCTGGAGCCGCGCCGGAACCGGCTGTATCATTGGCGAACTGGGCCTCGGACATGGAAGCGCGGGCACAACCCACCAGCAGCAGCGCCAGAAATAATAGCGGTAGAAAGAGTTTCTTGTTGGTCATCTTAACCTCCTGAGTATGGTAATTGGGGGCGGTGGATGGAGGAGAGGCTTTAGCCGGTGCGTGGTTCGCCTAAAGGCTCTCCTCCGACTCCCACTTTTCAGATAGAGTCGCTTATCCACCGCCAATGATAAGCAAAGGCTAAGACGCTGTCATGAACAGATTTGTTCCTCCGGCAACCGATTACCGTTCACCGATTACCCCATCTTCCCGGCCATCATCGGCGGTGTATCACCTTTCGGCAGTTGCCACAATTGATATGCCTTCTGGGCAATGGCAATGAACTGTGTAATCAGGATGAGGGGCAGCGCAATTCTTTCGATGAAGGCAAAGATACCGGTGAAAAACTCAATCCCTTCCTGGGAAAAGTCTGTCGCCTGGGCTAAGGTGGCGTTGGCGCCCAAGACTGGGCCGTTGACCATGAAGATGTATACGACTACGGCCGTCAACAGATTCACGCCCATATCCAACAGCAACGTCGTCCGGTTTTGCCAGCGGAAACGCAGTTTGTAAATATCCACGCCAATGGAAACGAGCAGAAGCAGATTGGCCCAGGGCAACAAGTTGGCGTAAAAGTTCGCCGAGAACAGCGGCACGGTCATCAACTGCTCGTCGTGCATGATAATGATACCGGCCCATTGCGGAAAGGCGTTGAGCAGCAGCAGAATAATCACGCCAAAGACGATCCCGCCAATCAGTTCGCCGCGTTTCATTTCTCGCCCGCCATCAACGGCCGGTAATTGGCGCGGGTCCCATTTTTCTTCTTCGTCCGCCGTCAATTCGGATTCGGGGATGACCCGCTCCAAAATGGCAAAGACGATGGCGATAGAGCCAAAGGCGCTGAACAAAGCGCCAATGACATCGGGAATGGCGCGCACAATCGCGCTGGCTATATCTGCCAGAAAGGCATCTGAGTTCCAGGTGGAAAGCACCACACCAAAGAGGGTCACGGCCGTGAGTACCACCGCCACCACCGCCACCACAATCTTAAAAATGGGGAACAACTGCGGCCCAATCAGATATTGCGGGCGGGTCTGGTAAGAAGCCGCCACTTTTTCGGGATGCCCCATTTCCAGCAGCACGGCCGTGACCACTGCCTCATCTGCCTTATCCACCTTCGTTTGCGCCCGGTCTTCCACCATATCTTGCAACAGCGAACGCAGTTCCGTCTGCACATCCACCCGCTGTTGGCGGGGCAAATGCCGCCCCACCTCGGCTACGTATCGTTCTATCAAGTCCATTTTTTTGTCTCCTGGTAATTGAGTAATTTGGTAATTGGGTAATTGGATAATTGGTAATTACCCAATTACTGAATCATCAACAAGCAACCCATCCATCACCACACCCAGATATTTCCATTCCGCTTTCAGGTCAGTAAAGATGGAATGCCCGGCTTCCGAGAGGGTGTAATAGCGGCGCGGCCGGCCGCCTTCTTCCAAATCCCATTCACTGTTGAGTAATCCCTGGGATTCTAAACGGCGCAGCAGCGGGTATAGGGTGCCTTCGTTCACGTCAAAACCCTTGTCCACCAACGCCTGCCGCAATGAATAACCATAATGGGTCTGGCGCAACTGGCTTAATACGGCCAGCACAATCACGCCGCGCCGCAGTTCCAATTGCAAATTTTCTGCATACTGTTGGTTAACTTGTGTCATGCGTCACATTATACATTGTATCATACAGTATTGTCAATCACACAGCATTGTCACAAGCGGCAGGTTACTTGCAACCTGCCACACCCTTGCCTACCAGTATCCGATAGAGTACAACTTCATTTGTCCTATATACGTATTGGCGTTATCTTCAAGATTGGTTTAATCTGACAGATTGAACCAATCTCCCCATATCTTTTAAGGAGATTTCACATGGAAAAAGAAACGAAAAAACTTTATCGCAGCCAGTCTGACCGCTGGCTGGCAGGGGTATGTGGTGGTTTAGGCGTTTACACAGGTATAGACCCAACCGTCATCCGCATCCTGTTTATCTTGTTAGCCGTCTTTGGTGGTGGTGGCGGCTTGCTCTACATTCTGCTCTGGATTTTCATTCCGCAAGAACCGGGCGGAACAGAGGGGAGCGTCAAAAATTCCACATCAGATTATTAACCACCACAACGAAAAGCCCGGTGTCAACAATGCCGGGCTTTTTGCTTGTCACGGCCGTACACCCCCGGTTTACCCAATCACCTTCCCCATCCGGTAAAAGGTCGGCGCTGTATACCCAGGGTGAGTCCCCGCCCCGATGATTTCATAACCAAGCGATTGGTAATAGTGCGTATTATCGGGCAGCGCCACCCGCACACCCAGCACCACCCGCCGGAAACCTTGTTCCCTGGCCTGCTGCTCTACCACAGCAATCAAACGCCGGGCAATGCCCTGTCGTTGGTAAGCCGGTAGTACCGCCAACCGGCCAAAATAAAGAGCATCCCGGTACTTCTGGTGCGGTTTGGTAAACACGCAGGCTACCACACGGCCCGGCTCCGTTTCGGAGCCGTCGTCTACTTCTGCCACCCACAACATCTCCTGCGCCACTTTTTCCCGCAACGCTTCCACCGTCTCCCTGGTAACGCCCGATGGCGGGTCCAAATCCTGGTAAGCACCAAACGCCGCCTGCAAAACAGCCAGCACCATAGCACAATCAGCTTCGGCTCCCTGGCGAGTGTGGATCATAGGCAGAATGATATTGAGATATTGAGATATTGAGATATTGGGATATTAAGGGACTGCACAATATCTCAATATCCCTGGCTCTAACGGATTTTGTGTAAACGTATCCACTATCTTCACCACTGGTAGCGGCAAATAATTCTATGTGTAAATCACCTGTGCCATCCAGAGGTAGTGGCTAAAATACACAAAATCCGTTAGGAGTAGGAATTTATCAGGTGCTGGCAACGGCCGTTTCCGCCCGCCTACACCCTTCCTTATATTTATCCAAATGAACCGTCAAAACACCAGAGTTCCCTTCTATTTCGCGGGTAATCTCATAAGGCAATTTCTTCAACACGCCCATCATGCCGCTGTTATTGTGTAAAACATCGGCTACCAATTGTTGAATGCCTTTGTGCCGCGCCTCTTCAGTCAGCAAACCTAGCAGTTCCGAACCAATTCCCCTGCCTTGCATATCATCACGAATAGAAACGGCCATTTCTGCGCGTCGATCCCCTGAATTCACATACCGGGCAGCGCCTACCGGCGTATTGGAATTGTCCGGTAAATCGGCAAAAGCAATCAAACCATCCTGCTTCTTTGCATCCATATGGGCAATTGTTTCGGCCTCCTGCCAAATGCGTCCTGCCTGAATATGATCGACTGCCTGCTGATAGCGCTGGTAGCGGCTGTCGGCATTCATATTTTCAAAGATACCTACCAGATAAATGGCGTCATCATAGCGCAGGTGACGCACCCCAATCAATTTGCCATCTTTTGTGTGAAACGTGTACAACATGTCTTCTAATTTCATAATACTTCGAATCCTGATTGGTCTTCATGAAATCCAGACCAGATAGTTTCCTGACTCGCTCATGACAACCCCACAAGCAGCCAGGTTATCCTATTTTATTTCCTGCAACCTTCTCCAACGCCAGATCCAACTCATTCAGCGTCCGATCCAAATGTTTCGTAATCGAACCGTTCTTCGATGCAGTCTCATTGGCAGCTAACGGCCGTTTCTCCAACAACGCCCGCACCATTGCCGGGTCATAATCGGATTTCCGAATCGCCGCCATTTCCTCACTCATAAAACGACGGTTTAACTGGATGCGGTGCCGCGCCAAAATCTCCATATGATCTGGGTAATCCTCCGCCATCGCCGACGTCGCCGATTCATAGCCATGCTGCGCAATAGTCAGCCGCGCCGAAAAGCGCATGATGTTATAAAAATGCATCTGGTAATCATCCGGCCGTGGCTCGATTAAAATAATGTCCACGTCCGGGTGGGTGCGCCGTAACTGTTTGATGTGGTAATGCAGCCCGGCGTGAAAAATCGTGCGGAACACCTGATTGGCTATCGCCTGCATCCCTTTATCACTCAAGAACAACCGATCCCTTTCCGCAGGTTCCGCTTCTAAAAAGGCCACAGGCGCTCCGTGATTAGTGTCGTAAGGCACCAGCGGGTTAATGCAGACCACCAGCTTCGCGCCATGTTCAATTGCCAGATCCAGGCTGGCATTGCCGCGCAGACCACCATCCACATATTCCCGATCGCCAATGCGCACCGGTTTGTACATAATCGGCACCGCCGACGAAGCCGCAATTGCTTTGGAAATGGGAACTTCCGGTTGATTGTAACGGCTAAAAACAGCGCGTTCCCCCGTGCCCAAATCCGTGGCAATAATAAACAACTCCTTCTTAAGTTCCGCGAAGTTGTTGTGGCCTCCCAGGGCCGGAAGGATTCTTTTCAAATAAGTATCAATCGCCCCGCTGTCATAAAAAGCCGAAGGCAGCCCCTCCAGCATAAACCACAGCGTATCAAACAGCGTCATATCTTTGTGATTGCGCAGATAATGCAGCCATGCCTGCACCGTCTTCTTTGGCAGACCTAAACTGCGCTGCACCATCTCGCCGGTGTTAAAACGCATAATGTCCCGCCCCATGACGGAACTGTTCAGCGACTGCATCAGTGTCTCCGGGCAAATGCCATTCGCCAGACCGGACGCCACCAGCGCGCCGGCGCTGGTGCCCACGTACAGGTCAAAATCGTGTACCGACACGTCTACCAGCAGATCGTTCATCGCGCGCAGAGCGCCAAGTTCATACATAATGCCGGTCAGACCGCCGCCAGCCAGCACCAACGCTGCTTTGGCACGCGGCCGAATGGGCTGCCCGCTTTCCCGTGTGTTGATTGTTGTCTTATCCATCATCGCTCCCTATAAAAAACAAACTCCCTAAATGAACATCCAGGGAGTTTTAATTCTTGGTCTATAAAATTTACATCGCTTGAGCAGCGTGGACAGCTTCAGAGGTAATAATGTTCTCACTCAGATCTGCCAGTTTCTGGTCCGCAACCTCTTCTTCATGAAGTGATTTCGTCAGAAGGGCAACGGCTTTATTATCGCCTAACAATTCAGCCATATGGATCAGATCTTTATAACCACAAATCTCATAATGCTCAACTTTTTGGCATCCACCGATCAAGGCTGAATCCATCAGGTCTGGAGAAGCAACATCTTGAGCCATGGCCTCTTTGCCTTCTTCAAGAAGGCCTTCCATGCCTACGCATTTCTTCCCGCGTGGACTGGCATCCAAAAATTGAAAAACCTGCTCGATGCGGGCAACCTGGCCTTCCGTCTCCTTGAGGTGCTTTTCCAAAGCTTTCTTCAATTCAGAAGAAGTGGCGGTTTTGATAATTTCCGGTAGTGCTTTGATAATCTGAGTTTCGGCGCTATACATATCTTTCAAATGCTCAACGTACATATCCTGTAGGGTTAGTTCTTTTGTCATTGTGAGTTCCTTTTCCATTATTAGTAAATGGGTTAGTGGAAATTTTTACTCCTTTATTTTATAACCCCTATTAAAGGCTCATAACCCCCATCTGGGGAGTATTGATCTCCTCCACGTGGGGGAGATCAATACTCTTATATGGATTTCCGAATAAGCTCAGCTATAAGGAGGATTGTAATATGTGAGAACTAAACGGCTGTTTTGATTTAACTGATAATTCGTTAGGAGGGCATCCTGGCTAATACACAAAATCCGTTAGGAGTAGCAATATCCCAATATCCTGATCTCTCAATCTCCCACCGACGTCGGCGTTAATTGCCGGGCAAAGAGACGCCAGTTCGCGCCTATGAACAGCAACAAGGCGGCTAATGAGGCCCAACCGGCCCACTGAAACGCAGCCACCGCGCCGTAGGCATCATACAGATAACCACCGGTAAACGCGCCCAATGCCGCCCCCAGGCCAAAGACGGCGCTGCTAAACAAGCCCTGCGCCGTCGCCCCTAAACCGGGTGGCGCGTTTTCGTCGGCATACGCCACGCCTGCCGCCCACATGGCGGCAAAGGTTGGTCCATGCAGCAGGCTGATGGGCAGCACTTGCCAGGGCGCGGTCATCCAGACATAAGCAAAAGCGCGGATAACGGTGCCCACCATAGACAGCATCAACACAAAAGGGGCGCCCCACCGCGCCAGCAGCCGCCGCGAGTAGAGAAAGACGGGAATTTCGCTGATGGTGGCAAAGGTGAGTGAGAGTCCCATAATGGTGTTACTCGCGCCTAATTCTTCCAGGTAAAGGAAGAGGTAATTGAGGAAAATGCCCAGCGTCATGCCCTCCACCAGAGCCACGGCCGTGAACAACAACCAGTGCCGGTTCGTCAGCAGCACCCGCAGCCCGCGCCGCATGGAGTCGCCCACTGGCCCGCCCTGCACCGGCAGCCAGACCGCCACCAGAAAGAGGACTATCATCAACAGCAGATAAACGGTGAAAGCACTGTCCAGTCCCCGCGCCTCGATGACGAGACCAATGATGAGGGCGGTGATGCCCCAACCAACGGAACCCCAGACCCGGACACGGCCGTACTCCGCCCGCCGCTCCCCCAATTGCACCATCACCGCATTGTCCACCAATGGCACAATGGGAGCAATGAAGATGGCATACAGGCAAACAACGGGAATAAGCGCGGCAAACGTCGTCACCTGAGTCATGGCGGCAATGGCAAACCACAACCCGGCAATCGTCACCAGCAGCAGCAGGTGATGTTTGTGAGTGGCGTCAGCCAGCGCCCCCCAGGCCGCCGCCGCCACCATCGTAATCAGCGGCACAATGCCCGTCAGGAAGCCAATTTGCTGCCCGCTCAGCCCCAATCCCAGGTAATGCAAGGAGAGAAAAGGCATCAGGCAGGCCCCCGCCCCAAAGAACACAAAGTAGAAAGTTTTTGCCGGTCGCATTCGCGGGATTATACCCAGTAATCGGTAATCGGTAATCCGAAGCCCGACGTCGAACTTCGGATTACGGATAACGGCCTACGGATTACGGATGACGGACACGCCGCGCCGGGTTACAATACCCTATGCACAGTTATCTAGATGAATTGAATGAAGCACAGCACACGGCCGTGACCGCCGACCCCGGCCCTATCCTCGTTCTGGCCGGGCCGGGTTCCGGCAAAACCCGCGTCTTGACCCATCGCATTGTTTACCTGATCCGCGAATTGCACGTGCCCCCCTGGCATATTTTGGCCGTCACCTTTACCAACAAGGCCGCCCGCGAAATGGGCCACCGCATTGAAAAGGTGCTGGATGGGCAGCCGCGTGGCCTGATGATGGGCACCTTTCACGCCACCTGTGCCCGTATCCTGCGCATTGAAGTGGAGAATTTGGAGGGGTACGGCCGTGACTTTGTCATCTTTGATACCGAAGACCAGTTAGCCGCCATTAAACAGGCCCTCAAAGATTTGAACCTGGACGATAAAAAGTTCCCCCCCTTCAAAATGCGCAGCGGCATCGGCAGCGCCAAAAACGAACTCATTACGCCAGAGATGTACACCGCCGCCAACTACGTGGCCGAAGTGACCAAACGGGTCTACGCCCGTTACCAGCAAATCCTGGTAGCCAATAATGCAATGGACTTTGATGACCTGCTGATGAATGTGGTCACGCTCTTTGACCGGCGGCCCGATGTGCTGGCGAAGTACCAGGAACGCTTCCAGCACATTTTGGTAGACGAATTTCAAGATACCAACACCGCGCAGTATGGTTTGTTGAAGCGGCTCACGGCCGTGCGCCAAAACATCTTCGCCGTCGGGGATGCCGACCAGAGCATTTACATGTTTAGAGGCGCAGATTACCGTAACCTGAACCGCTTCCGCGAAGATTTTCCCAATGCGCGCCAGATTTTGTTGGAAGAAAACTATCGTTCCACCCAGGTCATTCTGGATGCGGCTATGGCCGTGATCAAACACAACCGCAACCGCGTACATAAGCAGCTTTTCACCAGGCGGCAGGGCGGCGAAAACGTGACCGTGCGCGAGGCGTATGATGAAAACGAAGAAGCCGAACGCATTGTGGGCACGGTGCAAGATTTGCTGCTGCGCGACTACTCGCCGGGCGACATGGCCGTCATGTACCGCACCAATGCCCAATCCCGCGCCCTGGAAGAGGCGTTTATCCGCGCCAGCATCCCCTACCGGCTGGTCGGCGCGACGGCCTTTTACCGCCGCCGCGAAATCAAAGACGTGATTGCCTATTTGCGCGTGGTGCATAACAGCGCCGATACCATCAGCTTTAACCGCATCATCAACACGCCCACGCGGGGCATTGGTGGCAAGACGCAGGAGCAGTTGCAGCAGTGGGCGGCGTCCCTGCTCATGTCGCCCGCCGATGCCCTGGTGCGTCTGGCGGTTGATCCTGATTGCCAGCATCCGTTTAACGGCCGTGCCTTCAACGCTCTGCACAATTTCGGCCAGATGTTATACGCCTGGCGCGCCGTTCGAGACGAGGCCAGCGTGGGCGAACTTCTCGACCTGATTTTGCAGCAGACCGACTTTCGCGGGTACATTGAAGAAAGCGCCAAAGATGATGAAGAAGCCCAAGACCGTTGGGGCAACGTAATGGAATTACGCAACGTGGCCGCCGGGAATCAGATGCCGCTGAGCGAATTCCTGGAACAAATTGCCCTCGTCTCTGAGGTAGATGACCTGGAAGAAGAACCCAACCGGGCCACGCTGCTGACGCTGCACGCCGCCAAAGGGCTGGAATTCCCCGTCGTTTTTCTGGCCGGGTTGGAGGATGGCATTTTGCCGCACAGCCGCTCGCTGGATGACGTGGAATCGCTGGCCGAGGAGCGGCGACTTTTCTACGTGGGCATCACGCGGGCCATGGACCGGTTATACATCTCCCACGCCTTCCGCCGCCTGGGTTTTGGCGGCTATGATGTCTCTGTGCCCTCTCGCTTTTTACAAGACCTGCCGCACGACCTGGTAGATGGCGGCAGCGCCAAAAGCCGCCGGCAGCAAACGAAGAGCCAGGCGAGCAAGTGGGAATGGTCATCATCCGGCAGCACGAGTTGGGCCAAGGAGGTACGGCCGTCGGCAGCAGCACGGCCGTCGGCCACCCCCGCCGCGCCTCAAACCGAAAAACCCCTGCCCCTGCCCCAATATCTCCGCGCCACGCCCACCGATGATGACCGGGAACCATCCCCACAAACCGCCCGCTACAAAACCGGCCAAAAAGTGCGCCACGTCAAATTTGGCGCCGGTACCGTCATCGAAAGCAAACTCACCGGCAGCGACGAAGAAGTCAGCGTCGCCTTCCCCGAACACGGCATCAAACGGCTGGCCGCCAGCTTTGCGAATTTAGAGGTAATTGAGTAATTGGGTAATTTTGTAATTGCCCAATTACCTAATTACCTAATTACCCAATTACCCCATTACCACCATGCACTATCTGATTGATGGTCACAACCTGATTGCCCGGATGCCGGATATTTCGCTGAATGACCCGGATGACGAGGTGCAGTTGATCCTGCGGCTGCGCAGTTGGGCGGCGCGCAGCAAAAAACGGCAGGTGACGTTGTTTTTTGATGGCGGTATTCCAGGGGGGAAGGATGTCAGGCTTTCCACGCCACAGGTACGGGTGATTTTTGCCTCTATGGGGCAAACGGCCGATGCCTTGCTCATCAAAGGCATCAACAAGGTAAAGAACCCCCCCGAATTTTTGCTCGTCACCAGCGACCAACAAATCATCGCGGCGGCCAACGGCCGTAAAATGCCCCATCTTACCTCCGACAAATTTGCAGCACAACTGGCAGCCCAGTGGCAAGAAACACCACCCGGCCCCACCATCACGGACGATGACCCCGCCATCAGCGAAGCAGAAGTGGCCGACTGGTTGGCGGCGTTCGGCCCGGTGGATGAACGAGCCATTCGCAACCGGCCCAAACCTGTACCGCCCAATTTACCGCTACCTGAGCCAGAGGTCACGGCCACTGCGGCAGGCAACCAGGGATCGCCGCCTGGTGCAATTGTGCCCACCCCTATCAACCGCGAAGAGCCGCAGCTAAACGAAAAGGAATTGGAGGAGTGGCTGGTCCTGTTTGGCGGTGAAACCAAACCGAAGAAAAAACAAGACGAGCAGCCGCCCGCTGCCGCTCCGAAAAAGCCAACTGCCGAACCATCACGCCGCCCGCGCCCTAAAACCCGCAACCCCCATAATCTCAGCCCCGAAGACCTGGCCGCCTGGCAAGAGTTTGCCAGCCGGGACGAGTAAATCGGCAACCCCCACGAGGCAGACCTGACAGGTTTCAGAAAACCTGTCAGGTCTTTTTGCTATGCAATAATGCCCAATTCCTTGCCGCCGGCGATGATGGTGTCGGCGCAGTAGTCAATGTCTTCCATGGTATGGGCGGCGGAGACACAGGCGCGCAGGCGGGCCAACCCTTCCGGCACTACCGGCGCCACCACTGCCTGCACAAAAATACCCCGCCGCTGGCAATAATGAGCTAACAGTGCCCCCCGTTCCGTAGAGCCACAGATAACGGGCACAATGGCTGTTTCGGTGTAAAGCAAGTCAAATCCGGCCGCCCGTAACCGGTCGGCAAAGTGGTTGTAGTTGTCTTGAATTTTCTTGACGCGCCACGGTTCTTCCTCGATCACATCAAAACCGGCTTTGGCGGCGGCAGTGGAAGCCGGGGGTAACGCGGCCGAGAAGATGAACCCACGCGCTTCATGTTTGAGGAAAGTGATCAGTTCTTCATTTCCGGCCACATAGCCACCGGCACTGGGGATCGTTTTGCTCAGGGTGCCCATTTTGATGTCTACACTGTCGGATGGCAGATCAAAATGCTCCTCAATACCGTGCCCGTGTTCACCCAACACACCCAGTGAATGGGCTTCGTCAATCATCAGATAGGCGTCGTATTTGCGGCACAGGCGCACCACTTCGGGCAGGTTGATGATGTCCCCATCCATGCTAAACACGGCGTCGGCAATGACCAGTTTACGGCCGTGTGGATTTGCATCTCGCAATCTCCGCTCCAAATGATCCATGTCGTTGTGCCGGAAACGGACATGATTGGCCATAGCCAGCATACAGCCGTCCACAATGCTGGCATGGTTCAGCTTATCGCTGATGACTGTGTCGCCCTTGCGCAGCAGCGAGGAAATGGTAGACAGATTGGTCACATAGCCGCTGGAAAAGGTAATAGCCCCATCCGTGCCCTTGAATTCAGCGATGCGCGCTTCCAATTCGTTGTGCAGCGACAGCGACCCGGCCAGCAGGCGCACACCGTGTGTACCCGTGCCGTACTTATCTACGGCCGCTTTGGCCGCCTCGTTAATTTTGGGGTGCCCAATCAACCCCAAATAGGAATAGCTGCCGAGCATGATCATCTCGCCATGCCCTTCTACATTGACACGGCCGTTGGGCAAAATATCTTGTGTCGCCTCTAAATAAAAATACAGGTCGCGCTCTTTGTAGAACTTAATCGGCCAGAGCATTTCTGGCGTCAGCGACGGCCGTTCGATTGTGGGTGTGTCTATCATGGGTATTACTCCTTCGGTTCAAGCCACTTGGTAGCCTGGGAAATTTATCGTTTGAAAGTTAATTAACACGGCCAATTTTAGCAATGAACAGGGGAATAAACGAATCACCCGGATCAATGTTTCATAAGTGTGTTTGCCTGCTGACCGCCTTCCGGCGACAATCTCGTAAACCGTAACCCGCTATCCGTAGCCCGTAAGCCGTAAAGCGACTTTGTGCTTCGGATTACGGATTACGCATCACGGATTACCGACTATGCCCAAATCTACCCGGATCATCAACTGGCGCTATCGTCAGGAGCAAAAACGCAGACGCAGCGGCACGGCCGTACTCAAAACCCTCACCATCCTCCTCTTTGCCTTCTTGTTTACGGGCTGTCTGGTGATGACCATGGGGGGGGTGGGAGTCACGGCCGTGTACGCCTACTTCACCCAGGATTTGCCCGACTTCACCGAATTGGAACAGTTGGGCCAGCACGAAACCGCTACCTTCGAGACCACCAAAATGTACGCCTGGGGGCCAGAAAGCACCAGCGGCAATCGTGATCTGGTACTTATCTACGAAATCATAGACCCGCTCGGCGGCGACCGGCAGTGGCTCCCCTACACCCAAATTCCGCAGCACGTGGTAGACGCCACCGTGGCCATTGAAGACCGCACCTTCTGGACAAATCGCGGTTTTGACCTGGTGGGCATCGGCCGCGCCTTCAACGAATACGTCATCAAAGGCGGCGACATTCAGGGCGGCTCTTCCATTACCCAACAGGTGGTCAAGAATAACCTGATTGAGCCAGAACGCCGCCTGGTGGGGGAAGAGGTCGG
>CAADGU010000439.1 GCA_900696625.1 uncultured Chloroflexota bacterium
CTGCACATTACCGACTGGGGGTCTGCACACGGCCGTGATGTTTTCACCGATTTTGACGCTTATAAGCAGATGGTGGATGAATTTCTGGCCCAATACGCGCCGGATTTTGGCATCAGCGACGGCCGTTAAGGGATTTTTATGCCCATCTCCAACCGCAAACGGCCGTCCGCCGGCATCTCTCCATTCACCGTCACCGGCAGCCGCTCCCCCGTGTCAGGATTGTAAAGTCCCAGCCATAATGTATAGCCCCCCGGTGGTAAATCGGGCGGCAGTGGCAGCGTATGTGTGTCCGTCAGCACCTCGCCGGGTCGCCAACTGCTGGTGGGGCGCGAACCTTGCCGCGGGAAACTGTCTTGTTGGGCCACCAATTCCCCGTTTTCATCTTCCAGATGCAGGAAAATGGCGTAATTGGCCGGAAATAATGCTTCCGTTTGCCAGACCAGGGTCACTGAGATGGGGCGGCCCGGCGTAACGGCCGTATCCGCCCAGGTAATTCCCGCCAGCCGCGCCAGGGAAGGCTGGCCAAATACTGCCTGGACGGGCTGCGTCATCTCTGGCAGTTCTGTCGCCATCGGCCACGGTTCCACCGTCAATTCATCCGGTAACGTGGCATGATTTGCCCACAACCGCCAACCATCCTGCCCACGCCGCCAGCCGCCCGTTTGCGGGTCACGCAGCGCCAGCCGCAGGTGGTAAGCGCCGCTGGCAGCCTGCGCCGGGATCAACAGTTGGGCACGGCCGTGCAGCAGTTCCCCTGCCTGCCATTGTGAAGGGGGATAATCGGCGCGGGTGGGGGTCGTGATGGTTTCCGCCGCCAGTTGGCCCTGCGCATCCAGCAGTTGCACCACCAACTGGCTGTCCGGCGCGCCGCCCTGCGCCTGCCAATACACATCCACCGGCAGCAGATGGCCGGGGCGGTACGTCTCGGCGGGAAAGTTGTACCCCACCAGATCCAGGCCCGGCCAACGGACAAGGCGGGGGGTATGGTCGGGCAGGTGGGTGGCGGACACGGCCGTATGCGGCGTCACCGTTAGTTGCGGCAGCAGCAAGAGGGGGCCGTCGCCGGGCGTGGCCGGCACAGGCACATGCGTAGCCCGATCCAGCAGTTGCAGCCACACCTGGTACTCACCCGGCGGCAGCCCGGCGGGTAGCTGGATGGGGGGCCGGTACTGCACGGCCGTTCCTTCCGGCCAGGCAAACGAGGGATATGTTTCCCACAAGGGGTAACTCGTTTCCCACCAGGTCGTGGCGCCATCACTGAATTGCAACGCCAGCAGGTAATGTTTCCCCGCCGCCTCCGCGCCGCTGCGCGACCAGGTGAAAACCGGCTGCCAGACGGCCCCCGATGGAATTTCCACCGGTGAAGAAATTGTGTGCAGGTTCAACTGATTGTCATAGGTTGCCAGGAGCGGTAAATCGGCAACGGCCGTTTCCTGCACCGGGTCTGGCACAAACAACACCACTTTCACCCCCAGCCAGAGCGAAGAGAACCGTTTTTCATCCAGTCGCAGCCAATGTTCTTCCGCCCATTCGGTCAGGGCCGCGATGGGAAAGCCGGTGCGCGGCGTCGGCTCCGTCACGAACCAGATGCGCTCCGCAGACGCGCCCATTTCCGCCAGCCGCTGCTGGACTGGCGCCACATTCTGTTCGGGTAACTGGGGCACGGCCGTCCAGGGCGCATCACCTTCGTAGTAATAATCAAAAGGAAACTGGATGATGGTATCGTGCAGCACAATCAAGTCGCCGGGTTGGGCCGCCTGGTTCAAATAATGGGCCAGCCCTTGCAGATCATCCTTCACCAGCGCCGGATCGGTGAACTGGGTGCGCAGCCAGGCCAACTGGCTGATGATGACCAGCGCCGCCAACACCATGCCCGGTATACGGCCGTAGCGCCCCGGCAAAAACAGCCCTGCCGCCATCAACACCAGCAGCGGCGGCAGGCTCATAATCAGGTGGCGCGGGCCATTGTACAGCGGTGACAGCGCCGAGAGTGTATACAGCAGCAGCAGCGGTACCAGCAGATAAGCCACCAGCAGAGCCACGCTGGCCCGTTTGCCCTGCCGCCAGGCGACCAGGCCGCCCCACAGCGCCAGCAGCCAGGCGGGCCACACCCGCCACCACACGCCTAAAAAGCCGGGCACAACACCCAGGCCAAAGGCAGTGGCCGTGTGGTTGAGCAAATCGGCCAGGGGCACAAAGGCAAAGTCAAACTGCCGTTCCCCCAGGAAACGGGGCAGCAGATACCAGGCCACTGCCAGCAGCAAGAGGCAGAGGAGTACGGCCGTGCCCCACACCCAGCCTGGCAGCCGGCGCACCAGGTTGTGTTGCAGGCCCATAATGAGCAGCGCCAACAAGCCAAAGGCAAACACAAAAATGCCAAAATAATGGGACAAAATGGCCGCCGCCCCGGCTGCGCCCCACAAAACCAGCCAGCGCCACCTGATCCCAGTAACGATGCTTTGCCAGAAACAAACCAGCGCCCATACCGACAGCATCGAAAAAAAGAGCAGCACGGTGTAATTGCGCATCTCCTGGCTCTGCCACACGTGCAGCGGCGAGATTGCCAGAAAAAAGGCCGCCCCCACACCCGCCCATACCCCCAACAACCGTTTGCCCAACTGGTAAATGAGCGGGACATTGAGCAGCCCCCACAAAACCCCCACCAGACGCAGCGCCAAAATGGAGTCACCCGCCAGCACGCGCATGGAAAACAATAATAAAAAGTAGAGCGGTGGATTGGTGTCCTGGGTGGCTACGCCATCAATCACAATCAGGCCGCGCAGCACATCGGGCAGCGCCAGTTGGGCGCGGTATAGGCTCAACCCCTCGTCCGTCCACATAGATTGCACCTCAAGCGCATACAATCGCAGCCCCCAGGCCAGCAGCAAAATGCCGGCGAGCAAAAGCCGTAACCGCCATCTGTGCGTCTGGCTGCTCATGGCGTCACCTGAATGGTGGTGAGATGATGGGTCTCGCCCAATCTCTCGTTGGTTTGGGGATCGTACAAACCCACCAGCAAATCGTAAACGCCGGGCGGTAGATCGGGCGGCAGGGTGAAGGTATGCCGGTCGGTCACCAGTTCGCCAACCGTCCACCAGGAGGTGGGGTACCAACCGGCTTTGGGTGGGCCATCAAACGTGGCTGTCAAGACGCCGGTCTGGTCTTGCAGGTGGATGAAAACGGTGTAATCCCGGCTCACCGGTTCGGCCACCCACCATTGCAGCGTCAGGTTAACCGGCGCGGCGGCTGACCAGGTGGGGGGGGTGTCGTGGGCAGCCAGGCGCACGGCCGTATCGCCAACCGGCGGGGTGGTAAGTGTGGTTGATTGGGCGCTTTCCAGCCGCACGGCCGTAGCAAAAGCAGCGTTGATGGGCCGCCCATTCCCGTCCCAGACCGGCAGCCGTTCCCCCGTCTCCGGCGCAATCAGCCCCACCTCCACCTGGTAGCGCAGCGTCTCGGCCAGGTCGGCCGGAATCTCCAGGCGAATCAGGTCACAAAAGGGGCGGCCTACCTGCCACACAGAAGTAGGGTAACTCCCCAATCCGGGAAAGGTCTGGCGGCGCGCCACCACCTGGTTTTGCGGCCCCACCAGATGCACAAAGATGGCATAATCCGTATCTGATTGCGCCAACGGCCGCCAACAAACGATGATGGGCAGCGTCTCTCCGGCCTGCGCCGTGTGCTGCGCCGTTTCTACTGTGAGCAGTTCGGCCAGATCACCCATGCGCCAGTTAAGCGGCCGGATTGCGGCTACTTCAGCCGCATCTAAAAGAGGCGGCGGCGCATAGGCAGGCCGGATGAGCCAGAGGGGAGCCAGGATGGCCGGCAGCAGCATGGCGGCCGCCAGACCCATTTCCAGGCGGGGGCGCAAGCTGGTCCAACCGGCAGCTAACAACACGCCGGCAGCGCCGATGGCCGGGTATAACAAACGGCCGTGCGGTGCTGTCACCGTTTGCATCCATACCTCCAGGGAAACGGCCACCAGCAGGCAAGCCAACGCCAACAAGAGGAACAGCACGGCCGTTGTCTGCCACACCCAACCGCGCCGCCAATGCCGGGCGGCTTGCCGGATCAATCCGACTACCGCGCCCAGCACGGCCAACCCCAGCAGCGCATACACCCAACCGGCAAACTTGATATTGCCCCAACCAAACGCAGCCCAATAGGATTGGAACACCTCGATCCATTCGGCCAGCGGTGGCTGGCGCTGCGCCGGTGAATCACAATACGCCCAGGGGGCGAAGCAGTGGGTTTCCAGGCCAAACGGCGACCCGTAAAGCAGGGCGTTACGGCCGTACCACCAGCCCGCCACCAGCAGCACGGCCGTGCCTGCCGCCAACACCGTGCCCGCCACCGCGCGCCAATTTTGCCGGTGCTGCCACCACAGCCAGCCAAACCCACCGGCCAGGACCGGCGCCAACAGCAGGCTGTTGCTCTTGGCCAGCAGCGCCAGTCCATACACCAGCCCCAGCAGCAGCCCCCGCTCCCAGGCCGGGCCGCGCCGCAGCAGGCGCGCCAGCAGCCAGAGTACGGCCGTACTCAACGCCGCCACCGCCATCTCATTAGAAATGACGCTGCTCAAAAAGATGACCTGAGGCGTCAGCGCCACCAGCAGCCCGGCGGCAAAGGTGACGGTGGGGCGTCCCGGCCATACTTCCCCGGCCAGCGCCAGGGTAGCCAGCACCAGGAATACGCCGAAGAGCAGGGAAACGAGCCGGGCCAGATGGATACCCAGCCATTGGCCGCGTAACGGCCGTGTATCTGCCGGATAATGCACAGCTATATTTTTATTATCGGGCACGTTGCCGGGGGCGGCGGAAGGGAAATAGGGATTGGGGCGGTAGACGGCCGTAGGGTTGTTTAAATGACCAATAGCGGTCGGCAGCGCCGCCAACAGATAATACAAAGGGGGCTGCCCTGCTTCCTGGCGTACCGGCGTTTCCCAGGCAGCCTCCCCCTGTGGCGGTAAACGCCGTTTTTCCACCAGCCAGAAAATATAAGCGGTGTGTTCGGGTTCATCCGGCCCTTCAAATGGCGGAATCAGGGAACGATACCAGGCCGATAAGCCGATCAGCAGCAAAACAGGTATCCCCCACATCAGCAATCGCCTGGTGACATTCATGGGAGCGGGAGTATAGTGGAACAGGTGACGGGGAACAATACGATTCCCCGCCGCCTGCCCCGTTTGTGAATTGTTGGACAAATGACGGCGGGTAGGGTATATTTTGCCCGCTGCCAGCCCTGTCTGGCAGCCAAATCCTGCATACAAATTGGCAGCATCCCCACTGTTCAGGGGTAACTGACCTGGACAGTCGAAAGATTAACAAAACTCGCGTGAATTAAAAGCAATTTACAACTATATTCAAGTGACCGGGTAGTGCCTGGCACTACCCGGTCACTTAATCTTTGATTATTTTCCGAGGAGGTTGGTGAATGGCAACCCTTGCCCCAGATTTTAAGAACATTACTGATTCGCTTTTGCAGCAGATTGAAGGCTTTGACTTTGAAGTTAAGGCACGCAGTGTGGGCACAGTCAAGGCCGTATATGACGGTATTGCCCTGGTGGGTGGCCTGGCTGATGTGAAGTCCATGGAACTGGTGGAGTTCAGCAACGGCATTGCCGGGCTGGCGCTAGACTTGCAGGCGGGCAGCGTCGGCGTCGTCATCATGGGCGACTACTCCCAGATTGAAGAAGGCGACGAAGTACGCGCCACCGGGCAGGTAGCCGCTGTGCCCGTTGGCAGCGCCCTCATTGGCCGTGTAGTAGACCCCCTGGGTAATCCATTGGATGGTAAAGGAACGATTGCGACGACGGCCGTGCGCACCATCCAGCGTACTGCCCCTGGCGTGATTGAACGGCGTGGCGTGAATGCCCCTGTGCAAACCGGCATCATCTCCATTGACGCCATGTTCCCCATCGGCCGCGGCCAGCGTGAACTCATCATTGGCGACCGCCAGACGGGTAAAACCGCCATCTGCCTGGACACCATTATCAACCAAAAAGGGCAGGATGTGATTTGTATCTATGTCGCCATTGGGCAGCGCACCGGGCAGGTGGCCCAGGTGGTCAGCACCCTGGAAAAATACGGCGCCATGGATTACACCGTTGTGGTTGTGGCCGGCGCTTCCGATCCTGCCCCGCTGCAATACTTTGCCCCTTACTCCGGCTGTGCCATCGGCGAAGAGTTTATGGAACAGGGCAAAGACGCGCTCATCATTTATGATGACCTCTCCAAACATGCCTGGGCCTACCGCCAGATGTCCCTCATTTTGCGCCGTCCACCTGGTCGTGAAGCGTATCCCGGTGATATTTTCTCGCTGCACAGCACCCTGCTGGAACGCGCTGTCCGTTTGCGCGATGAATGGGTTATTGTGGAAAAGGGTACGGCCGTGACCAAAGAAACCCAGGGCGTAGACGGCAAAGTGTACTTTGGCAATCTGGAAGAAGAAGCCATCGAACATGCACTGAAAGAACTGGACGACCCCAAACAAGAAAAATACGAGGCCGTCAAAGTACCAGGCTCCGGCGGCTCGCTGACGGCGCTGCCTATCATTGAAACCCTACTCGGCGACGTGTCTGCCTATATCCCCACCAACGTTATCTCCATTACCGACGGCCAGATTTTCCTGGAAACCGACCTGTTCAATGCCGGGCAGCGGCCGGCCATCAATACCGGTCTTTCCGTGTCCCGCGTCGGTAGTGCTGCCCAAAAACGGGCCATGAGCAAGGTCTCCGGTGGTCTGAAAGCCGACCTGTCACAATACCGGGAATTGGCCGCCTTCGCCCAATTTGGCTCCGACCTGGACGCCTCCACCCAGCGCCAATTGGCGCGTGGCGAGCGGCTGATGGAACTGCTGAAGCAGCCCCAGTACAGCCCCTGGCGTTTGGACCACCAGGTATTTGTTATCTACGCCGGTTCACGCGGTTACATGGACGGCGTGGCCGTTAGCCAGGTGAGCCGCTGGATGCGTGAATTTGTGCGCTACATGGACACTGCCCATCCTGAAATCGGCCAGCCCATCCTGGAAAAAGGCGCCTGGAACGACGACATCGAAAACGCCCTCAAACAGGCTATCCTAGACTTCAACGCGAGTTGGACAAACTAAACGGATCACATATCACGCATCAAGTGATACGTGATATGTGAAACTTCCCTATGGCTACCGAACGCGAACTAAAAAAACGCATTACCAGTATCAAAAATATCTCACAAGTGACCAATGCGTTGGCGGCCGTGTCGGCTTCTAAAGCCAACCGCGCCCAACGTCAGGTGGAAGCCACCCGCGCCTACGCCGGCAAGGCTTTTGAGATATTGCACAATCTGGCTTCCCAACCCGGTGTTGGCTCCACCGGCCATCCGTTATTGACTGTGCGTGAAGAGATTAAGAATGTGGCTGTTATTCTCATTACCGGCAATCGTGGTTTGGCCGGGGCGTATAATAGCAACATCGTCGCCTACACAGAAAAATTCATCCGTGCCTTTAACAAGCCGACACAGGTGATTGCCGTCGGCCGTAAAGGGCGCGATTTGATGATCCGCCGCGGTTACAACGTGGTGGCTTCGTTTGACAATATCCCCGACGCCCCTTCGATCCTGAATGTGACCCCTATTTCTCAGTTGGTGACGGATGATTATTTGAATGGCAAAGTGGATCAGGTTTTCGTCGCTTATACCGACTTCATTAACCTGATTTCCCGCCGCCCTATTGTCAAGCAGCTTTTGCCATTGAAACCTTTTGACTATGGCAAGATGGCCGCTTCGGAATATGTGGCGCATATAGACTTGTCTGGCGTTTCGGAGCGCGTCTACAGTTATGAACCTGGCCCGGCCGATTTGCTGGATGTGGTGGTGCCCCGTTTCACCGACTTGCAGGTTTACCAGTCGGTGTTGGAGGCGCAGGCCAGTGAACACAGCGCCCGGTATGTGGCCATGAATAATGCTACAGATAACGCGGCGGAATTGATTGAAATTTTGACGCTGGAACGCAACAAAGCGCGTCAGTCCAGCATTACCAGTGAAATTTTAGACATTGTGGGCGGCGCAGCCGCGTTGTCTAATTAGGAATTAGGAATTATGAATTATGAAACCACTTCATAATTCATAATTCCTAATTCATAATTCAGAGGAATTATGGCTACAGGTAAAGTTTCCGCTATTCGTGGCGTGGTGTTGGATGTGGAATTTGCAGAAGGTGATCTGCCGGAAATTTATGAGGCGCTGCATGTAGACAGCCCATCAGGTACGCTAGTGCTGGAAGTGCAGCAGCATTTGGGCGGCGGGCTGGTGCGCACGGTGGCGATGGGTTCTACCGATGGTCTGGCGCGGGGTGCGGTGGTTACGGCGACCGGTGGCCCGATCAAAGTGCCGGTTGGCCCGGTGACGCTGGGCCGGGTGTTTGATGTGACGGGCAAGGCGATTGACGGCCGTCCCACCCCCGAATCTGACATCTATTACCCCATTCACCGGGATGCGCCCAATTTCCAGGAACAGAGTACGGCCGTAGAACCCTTCGAGACCGGCATGAAAGTGATTGACCTGGTCTCCCCTTTCATTCGCGGTGGTAAAACCGGCATCTATGGCGGTGCGGGCGTTGGCAAAACCGTCACCATCGCCGAACTGATTCGGTCTGTAGCTCGTGAACATTCCGGTTATTCTGTCTTCGCCGGGGTAGGTGAACGTACTCGTGAAGGAACTGACCTTTACTACGAACTGCGCGAATACGGCGTGGAAGAGTCTGTGGCCATGGTGTTCGGCCAGATGAACGAGACGCCGGGTGTGCGTTTGCGCGTGGCCCTCACCGGGCTGGCCATGGCCGAGTATTTCCGCGATGAAGGGCGTGACGTGCTGCTGTTCATTGATAACATTTTCCGTTACGTGTTGGCCGGTTCCGAAATGTCGGCGCTGCTCGGCCGTATGCCCAGCGCGGTGGGCTACCAGCCCACCCTGGCTTCGGAAATGGGTATGCTGCAAGAGCGCATCACCTCCACCCGGCGCGGTTCCATCACCTCCATGCAGGCCATCTATGTGCCTGCTGACGACTATTCCGACCCGGCCCCGGTAGCTACCTTTGCTCACCTGGACGCGGTGATCACGCTGGAACGCAGTGTATTTGCCAAAGGCATCTTCCCGGCGGTAGACCCGCTGGCTTCTTCCAGCCGCGCTTTGCAGCCGGACATTGTGGGTGAGGAGCATTACCGCACCGCCCGCGATGTGAAACAGGTCTTGCAGACCTACAAAGACCTGCAAGACATCATCGCCATTTTGGGTATTGATGAACTGAGTGAAGACCAGAAATTGCTGGTGGCGCGGGCGCGGAAGATTGAACGTTTCCTGGGGCAACCGATGTTTGTGGCCGAGAAATTCCATGGGCTGAATGGTAAATACGTGCCGCTGCGGGAGACGGTGCGTGGTTTCCGCGAAATTTTGGATGGCAAACATGACGACTTGCCCGAACAGGCCTTCTACATGATTGGCAACATTGACGAAGCGGTGGAGAAGGCGGAACGGCTGCGGACGATGGCATAAAAGGTCACGTATCACGCATCACGGCCCCGTGATGCGTGATATGTGATATGTGATGCGTGAAAAACTATGGCTTTTACATGCGATATTGTGACGCAAGAGAAAACGGTCTTTAACGGTGAGGTTAAATCTGTTAGCCTGCCGGGTTCGGAAGGCCGTATGGGGATTTTGGCAAATCATTCACCGCTGCTAACCACGTTGGGTTTTGGCGAGGTGATTGTGCGCGACGTTGCCGGCGGCGAGCAGTACTTTGCCATTGGCGGTGGTTTTGCGGAAGTGCAGCCGGATCATGTGATTGTACTGGCCGACTCTGCCGAGCAGGCCGAAGAGATTGACATTGAACGGGCCGAACAGGCGCGGGCACGGGCCGAACAGGCGATGAAGGAAGGGGTTGTCAAAGAAGACCCGGACAAATATGCCCAAATTCAAGCTTCTTTGCTGCGGGCGCAGGTGCGCCTGGACGTCGGCCGTAAACATTCCGGACGGCAGCGGCGTGAGATGGCCACCGGTTTTAGCCAGCCACGTGATGAGGATCGCAGTTAACTGTGTCGATCTTTACAACACATATTGCCATTGACCTGGGCACAGTGAATGTGTTGGTCTATGTGCAAGGGAAGGGGATTGTCCTGCAGGAGCCTTCGGTTGTGGCCATCAGCGAGGATGGTGACAAGACGACGATTGTGGAGGTGGGGCGCGCGGCGAAAGAGATGTACGGCCGTACCCCCGAACATATCGAAGTGATGCGTCCTCTGCGTGATGGCGTCATTGCCGATTACTTCGTTACCCAGGGCATGTTGGAATACTTCATCAGCAAGGTGTCCGGCGGGATACGCTTTCGCAAGCCTGAAGTGATGATCACCCACCCCTACGGCATTACCAGTGTGGAACGGCGCGCCATTCGGGAAGCGGCCGTTGCTGCCGGCGCGCGCGATCCCGTTCACCTGATTTCCGAGCCGTTAGCTTCGGCCATTGGCGCCGGGCTGCCTATTGGTACCCCTGCCGGTAATATGGTGGTGGATTTGGGCGGTGGCTCGACGGAAGCGGCCGTGGTGGCCATGAACGGCATTGTCTGTGCCGAATCTGTACGGGTGGGCGGCGTGCATCTGGATGAAGCCATCATCAGCTACGTGCGCAAAAAGTATAACCTGGTCATCGGCGAACCAACGGCCGAAGCCATCAAAATCAAAATCGGGGCGGCGATGGACATAGACGAACCGACCACCATGCAGGTGCAGGGGCGGGATCAGGTAGCCGGTTTGCCCAAGACAATCACCCTCAGCACCGGCGAAGTAGTGGAAGCTATCTCGGAACCATTACAGGCCATTGTCAACGTGGTGCGCACGGTTTTAGCCAAGACGCCGCCGGAATTGTCCTCAGACATCATTGACCGGGGCATGGTTTTAACGGGGGGTGGGGCGCTGCTGCGCGAGATTGACGCTTTGCTGACGCGGGAAACAGGCGTGCCCGCTTACATGGCAGACAACCCATTGGCCTGTACCGCCCTGGGCGCCGGTAAAGCGTTGGCCGAACTCCCCATTTTGCAACGCAGCATACCCGACCTCTAAAAAGTTAGCTTACAACTTTTTAGAGGTAAAACGTCATCCGCTGCAACTGCACCACCGGGTCACTGTAGCTTACGTGAACGCCCTCAGGAACTTTCAAGTGAATGGGTGCATAGCTTAATATGGCGGTGACGCCAGCAGCCACCAGCCGGTCCGTAATTTCCTGAGCGGCGCTGGCGGGAACCACCAAAATAGCAATTTTGATCTGGTTTTTACTGAGTGCTGATTCTAGCGTAGCGATGTCACGGACAATTAGCCCATTCATCTCCTCGCCAATTTTCTGGGGATCATTGTCAAAGACCCAGGAAATGTGAAAGCCACGATGCTCAAAACCCTGGTAATGTGCCAGAGCATGCCCCAGATAACCGGCGCCGATCAAGGCCACCTGCCATTCCTCTTTCAAGTTGAGAATCTCGCGTAACTGGTCAATCAGGTAGCCAATATGGTAGCCGGTACCTTGTTTGCCAAACTCACCAAAATGGGAGAGGTCTTTGCGGATTTGGGCGGAACTGATACCTAACCGCTGCCCCAGTTCATGGGAGGAGGTGTTGACTTTGCCTTCTTCCACGGCTAAACGAGTTAATTCACGCAGATAAACTGGCAATCGGCTGATAACAATGTCTGGAATTTGCTCGATCACAATGGGTGATCCCCTTGGTTTGCAGTTTTAATCTATGCCCTGATTCGTGCGGTTGCATTCGTGGAAGTTTTCACAATTGTACCATAGGGGGTGGGGGGTAGCAATAGAGGAGGAAGTGCGGAAGTGTGGGGACAATGAAGCTTTTGCAGAAGTTTTTGTGAAAACTTTCGCTTGACGCCTCTCTTCTTGCTGGTTACAATCCCGCCCCAGTTGTGTGGAGCCGCCGGTCAGCCAACCAATGACAATTAGCAATTGACATTTTCAGGAGGAAGTACACATGTCGCGTCGTCAGTTATGTATCATCGGCCTGTTTTTGGCCGTGTTCGCCCTGTTCACCCCCCCATATATGAGCTGCCCAGGAAACGCTGCCAGACCCCATATCTGGCCCTCCATCGCCCACCGAACCGGAACAGCCCGACATGGCTTACCAACCTCCGGCCGACGCCGACACCCGTTACAGCCACGGATATAATAACCCCCTCAATTTTTCCGACCCGACGGGCCATTGTAAACGGCCAGGCGAGTGTGTGGTAGCTGGCGGCGGTCTTGGTGTCGTTGGCGACGCCGCATATGCCACGTTAATGGCCAAAATCCTGGTGGGGTATGTTCAGACTGACAAAATAATGAAAGCTTCTACCGGTTCAAATGTCGGCATTGAACCCTATCAGGGATCAACGCTGAGTGAAACGCTCTGGGAAATATCAGCTCAAGACACCAATGGCATCGTCGCTGCGCATGGTGGAAATGCAGGTGCCGCCTTGAACAGCTATAACACGCTAGACTTTTTGGCGGAGGGGGCAGCCATGACAGCTATGGCATATGGGGCTAACAGCATGGGAGCAGCCCCATTTGGGCAACCGCTGGCACCCAGGAGCATTTATTCGGGTAATTCCTCTTCGACCGTTCTTCCTTCCAGGGTCGTCATGGCGCAATACGACTGTAGTTTCAGCGCCGATACGTTGGTGATGACAGAGGATGGGCTGGTACCGATCAGTGAAGTTACCTTGTCAACGCCGGTGCTGGCCTACAACGAGGAAGCAGGGGAGATTGGTTACTACCCGGTAATCGCTATCTGGTCGCACGAAGACCCGGTGATTGTCTTCCTGACGATTGACGAGGAGACGATTGTGACCACACCCAACCACCCCTTCTTCACCGCTGACGGGGAATGGGAACAAGCCGCCAACCTGCAACCCGGCGACGAAATCCGCGATGCGGCCTGGGCACAGGCACAGTCGAAGCTATCACGTTTACCGCTACCCCGCAGACGATGTACAATTTCACCGTTGCCACTGCTCACACTTACTTTGTCGGGGATGGGCAGTGGTTAGTTCATAATTCTTGCCCTGTTTCAATGGATGAAGCTATTGGTCAAGCTGGTGATTTTGTAGGGGATTCAGGATTTCTCGAAATGACTGGTAAGGGTACAAATTATCAATTCCGAAACGTGATCACGAATGCACAAGGTGACACAATCATATGGGTTGGGCGATTAGATGTTAATATGGCTGATGGCCATGTTATGCAAGCCGGTACGCACCTTAACCTTCAAGAGTGGGTGAACGGAGTTGAAACTCAGAATCTACATATTCCAATTGATGCGAATACAATACGTTTTGGTGATCACCCTTGAGATCATTTGAGGAGAACGAAAATGACAGATCGTTTAAGTTTGGTATGTACGTATAAAACAGAGGAGGATGAATTAGAAATTGTAGGTAAAGCCTCATCCCTTCAAGCACTCGTGGCTTATCTTAATGAGGGGCAGAGTAAGTCTATTTCTCTACTCGCAGCTCCTTTTTCTGGCTTCGGTGGACAATTATTAAGCCAACTTGAGATACAAGTAAAGCCCGGAAAAGTAGCAATTGACTCTAATAATGGGAGGATCATTATATCTGGCTCAAGTCAAGCACTACACTTGTTTGCTATAAGTGTCCAAAACTTGTATGCCCCAAGTGACTCATCAAAGTTTTCCTCAAAACATTGTCATATGGAGTACTTTCCAGAACATCCTTTTTTGGCCTTGAACTCAAAGTCGTTGCTCATCTATTTTGCCAACGACAACACAATATCAGATTCAGATTAGTGAGGATTTCTTTGCTTCGGTCTTGCTGGGGCCGGTCCTGCTGTGGACAAGCTTTGTCAAGTCCCCAAAAATAGAAGAAAGGGTAAGCAGGCAGCAGGCATCTGCGGAGTGGCTTGACATAAAGCGAATCCGGTGGGCATATAATAGCGGATAAGGGTAGAGACCAATGGCACCGTTGTTTACTACACAATCAACTGCACATTAACAGAAAAAAGAACCCGTCTCTATATCTCACGGGCGACGATGCTGGCGAATCTGTTGCAGATGGTAGGTTTCGTCATACAGCTGCTTTCTTTGCCAGAGCGTCCAAATGACGGCCAGCCAGCGATTGGCCAGACAACTATAGGCCTGATTCTGGTTTGGGCCTGGGATAGGGTGTGAATGTGGGGGCACGGCCGTCAGACAGCGAAGGCCGTGCTTTTTTGTGGTGGGAGTACAGCCGTCGTCCGGTTTCTGCCGGTATAGGTCTGGCGTAGGGGGTGAATGTGGGGGTACGGCCGTCGGCAGTGACGGCCGTGTTTTTTTGTGGAGGAGGCACGGCCGTTCACCCTTTATCGGCTCACCCGTGTTGTGACAAGGTTTTCTCATGGGTTATGGCCGCTTCTCAGCCCGCAGGGATGCTGTCCCCCCACCGTGCCACATGCGCAGGTAATAGTGTAAAATAGACCGCGTCTGATAGGAGAAGCATATGTCTGTGACACAAGCACAAATCGAGAAAGCATCTAGCCTGGCCAGGAAATATGGCGCCACCCGACTCATCTTGTTTGGCAGCGCCCTGAATTCTTTTGAGGAAGCACGGGATTTAGACCTGGCTTGTGATGGCGTTGCCGGCTGGAAGCTGTATGAGCTGGGGGCGCGGCTGGAAGAGGAATTGAACACGGCCGTAGACCTGATTTCATTGACGCCTTCCAATCGTTTTACACGCCTGATCGAAACAAAAGGCACGGTACTCTATGACGCCAACCGATCTACGTGAAGAGATCACCCTTGAACTCGATCTGCTCAATCTGACAGTAGGGGAACTTCTGGCCTTGCAATAAGATGTGGCTGAACGACAACCAACGATGCGGGAAACGGCCGCTACCGCTACCTTCCTGGCTCAATTTTACACAGGTCTTGAGAATGTCTTGAAACGGATCAGCCGATTTCATAATGTTCCCTTGCCAACCGGTGAGATGTGGCATGTGGAATTGTTCAAACGGTTTTGTATACCTGCTTATCCCCCTTTACCAGGGCTTTTTGATCCCTATCTGGCTGCCACTTTGGCCCCATATCGTCGCTTTCGGCACGTTGTTCATCACGGCTACAGCTTTCAGCTTGACTGGGACCGAATGCAGGAAGGAATAAGTGACATTGGGTCGGTGCTGGCGCAATTCACCGCTAATCTGGCAGCCTACCTACAAGCACTGGAGGCGGATTAACGCATTTAAATTCGCTTGCCAGTCACCAGCCTGTTTGCCAACGGCCGTTGCCTTGCTTTTCGTCCGTCATCGTTTCCTGGCATACCAGCCCAGGCAGGGCAGCAGATGGGGAAGCGGATAAGACGGATGGGGGCAATAGTGCATTGGCGTAGGGAGTGAATGTGGGGGTACGGCCGTTGGCAGTGACGGCCGTGTTTTTTGTGGGGTGTACGGCCGTCAGCCGGTTTCTGCCTGGCGTAGGGGGTGAATGTGGTGGGTTGTCAGCAATGACGGCCGTGTTTTTGTGGTGGGGGTACGGCCGTGCTGATTGACCCCGACCTATTGATCTTTCCAG
>CAADGU010000440.1 GCA_900696625.1 uncultured Chloroflexota bacterium
ATCACGAGAAGCGGCGCGGTTGGTGGCGAGGTTACGGCCGTCACGCATCGTCTACGTCAGTTCAGATATTGCCACGTTGGCGCGGGACGGCCGTGGCTTTATCCGCGATGGGTACAATCTGGTAGAAATCCAGCCCATTGACACGCGACCGCAGACGTTTCATGTGGATGTGGTGGGGTTGTGGGAGATTAAGAGATTAAGAGATTGAGAGATTGGTACGCCTGCAATCTCCTAATCTCCCAATCTCTTAATCTCAGTATAAGGAGATTCTATGACCGCAAAAGTAGCCATTATCACCGCCGCCGGGCGGGGCATGGGGGCGGCCTGTGCACGGGAGTTGGCCGCACAGGGTTATGTGGTGACGCTGATGTCGCCTTCGGGCAGTGCGGCGGTGCTGGCGCAGGAGTTGGGCGGTTGGGGCATGGCCGGGTCGGTAACGGAACCGGCGGATTTAGAGCGGTTGGTGAGCGAGGTGGTGGGGCGGTACGGCCGTGTAGACGCTGTGATCAACAACACCGGGCACCCACCCAAAGGCGAATTGCTTGACATAAGCGACGAAAGCTGGCACACCGGACTAGATATGCTGCTGCTCAATGTGGTGCGCATGGCCCGGCTGGTGACGCCCCTCATGCAGCGGCAGGGCGGCGGCGCCATTGTCAACATCTCCACCTTTGCCGCTTTTGAACCATCGCTGGCCTTCCCCGTTTCCGCGTCCTTGCGGGCGGCGTTGGGCAGCTTTGCCAAGCTGTATGCCGACCGTTACGCCGCCGACGGCATCCGCATGAATAATCTACTGCCCGGTTACATTGAAAGCTACGCCGTTGCCGACGAAACCCGGCAGAAAATTCCCATGCAGCGGGCCGGAACAGTGGCCGAAATTGCCCAAACCGCCGCCTTTTTACTGTCGGATGCGGCCGGGTATATCACCGGGCAAAACATTCGGGTGGATGGGGGAATCACACGGTCCGTGTGATGGAGGTAGGCTGGCCTGCCGGGGTTAACCCAGGCAGACCAGCCACAGGAGAGGCCGACTTAAGCCGAACGCTGCCGGAAGGCTTGCACAATCATCATGATGCCGCCAATAAACGCCCACAGCGCGGCTACCCAAATAAAGGTAAGGCCCATACCCGGCAGCGAATAATCGCCGATCAAGATGAAGCCAAAGAGCAGGGCAATCACGCCCAGAATGCCCATGGCCCAACTGCCGCTGCGGAAGGCCATGATCAGCGCCACAGCACCCTGGATAACGCCCCAGATGCCCAACACCAGAACAAATATCTTGGGCAGCGCCAGCGCCGCCGCAATCGGATACATCAGGATATAGCTACCGGCCAGGATGCTGATCACACCCATGATCAATTTCCATGCCCAGGCTGTATGATCCTGGAACATATGCACCAGATCGAGAACACCGCTGATGACCCAGTAAATACCTAACAGCGTCACCAATAACATCCAGGCATCCGCCCTGGTCTTGGCCGGCGACCAGAGAAAGACCGCGCCAATAACCAATAAGGCAATGCCCTGGATCAATAAAAATCCCCAGGGCCGTGTTTTTGTTTCCATTGATGTTGCCGACATGTGAATTTCCTCCTTAACTTGTGGGTAAATAAAACCGATCTTGTCGAATACCACCCCGGATCAGGGCTGATGGTTACAAAGTGATGATGGTCTGGCGTCGTCCAAAAACTTGAGATTGAGAGATTAGGAGATTAAAAGATTGGCGCCGCCTAAATCTCCTCATCTCTCAATCTCCGACTACGAACGGTTTTCATTTGTCGTGATGGGCCACCGCTCTGAAGTTTCCTTCGACTATACCAGCATAAATAGTACAAAACTGAAACAGTCGCCAACAGCGCCAAAAAGGTGCAAAAAGGGTGTGATCTGCTTTTAATTACCGGTAGGTATGTCTCAGGCCAGTCAGGTTGTTACGGCCAAACCCGCGTCCGTCATGGCTGAAGTGATGATTTCTTCGTTGACCCCTTGCAGGTATTTACCGGCCCAAAATTTCTTTCAGGGCGGCGAGGAGCAGGGTGACATTTTCCGGGCGGCTGTTGTGGCCCATGAGGCCAATGCGCCATACTTTGCCCGCCAGGGGGCCAAACCCACCGGCGATTTCAATGTTGTAGTCGTTGAGCAGACGCACGGCCGTGTCCCGTGCATCTATTCCCGCCGGCACCCGCACGGTGGTTAGCGCCGGAATGCGGTGCGCCGGGTCGTTTACGTGGCAGGCCAGGTCTAATTCAGTCAACCCATCCCACAGCCGTTGGGCGTTGGCCTGGTGGCGCG
The DNA here is from genome assembly GCA_900696625.1 of uncultured Chloroflexota bacterium. Classification (GTDB taxonomy): domain Bacteria; phylum Chloroflexota; class Anaerolineae; order Promineifilales; family Promineifilaceae; genus CAADGU01. The sequence goes on from CAADGU010000440.1 coordinate 2,290, forward strand.
CCCACCGTTCGGCCAGCCCTTCTTCCACCACCAGCCGCAGCCCCTCGCGCACGGCATACATCGAGTTAATGGGCGCGGTGTGGTGGTAACTGCGCGTCTTGCCGTCCCAATACTGGCTGAGAATAGACATATCCAGATACCAGTTGGCAACTTTGGTGCGACGGCCGTGCAGTTTTGCCAGCGCCCGTTCACCCAAAGTAAACGGGGACGCACCGGGTGGGCAGCTTAATCCCTTTTGCGAACAGGAATAAGCGGCATCCACGCCCCATTCATCCAGAAAGATGGGTGTGGTGCCCAGGCTGGTGACGGTATCAATCAGCAGCAGGCAGTCATGGGCGCGGCACAGGTCGCCCACGCCGTCCATAGGCTGTAACGCGCCGGTAGAGGTTTCAGCATGGACCAACCCTAGCAGCGTCGGGCGGTGTGTTTCCACACCGGCACTAATTTCATCAAGCGTGAAGACTTCACCCCAGGGTTTATCCATGCGGCGCACATCCGCGCCATAGCGGGAGGCCATTTCCACCAGCCGCTCGCCAAAGTAGCCGATGACACCGATGAGAACGACATCACCCGGCTCCACCAGGTTGGCAATGGCCGCTTCCATGGCCGCGCTGCCGGTGCCACTGACGGGTAAGGTGAAAGGGTTATCCGTCTGCCAGGCATAGCGCAGCATCTCCTGAATGTCGTTCATCACCTGGATAAAAGCCGGGTCCAGATGGCCTATTTGGGGCATGGCAATGGCCTGCAAAACGCGGGGATGGGCATTGGAAGGGCCGGGGCCAAGCAACAGGCGCAGCGGCACATCGAGCTGGGGGGCAAAAAAACGATGGGTTTCGTTAATTGAGAACATGTTCTTGTTTTCTCCTCTGTAGACCGGGCATCCTTGCCCGATAATCACCCGGACAGGGATGTTCGGGCTACGATTTTCATTCATTGTGGTGGATTGCTGGTGGTTAGTGGCTGGCAGCTTATTACCTGTGCCAGAAACCAACCATTAAAACTTCCTGAATGGTACGCGCGGCAGGGACGATTTTCAAGTAATGAAAAAGCCCGACCAAATGGCCGGGCTTGTGATTTCATTCAATTTTTAGCTGTCCGGAAGACCAGATCAGGTGGCCCAAACCGGGGTGGAAAGCATCTGTCCCAGCACTCTTTCCAACGCCATGGTGTGGCTGCAAAAACCGCGTGTGTGGAAGAAACTACAATCACAATCCCACTTGCCCGCATCGTAAGCGACGCGGTGTTCCTGACCGTTATCTCCTTCCAGACGTACCGAGAACGAATCAAAATGGAACCGTTCCGGTTCGGCTGCATAAAACTTTGCCTTCTCAATTTTGCCAATCATTCCGTAGTCCATTTACACGCTCCTCTCTGCATTAGGGGTTGATAAAACAAACAAAAAACGCACGCCAATGCGTGCGTTCAAGACCAATTCAAACCTTTCAGATTTGTTTCTGAAATTGTTTTGTCAATCATGCGCCAAGTATAACCTATAGTACGGCCGTGTCAATTACCACAGCCCACGATTTACCTACGCTCCAACAGGCCCACCTGGGGCACGGTAAAGGCAAACGTAGTGCCCTGCCCTACTTCACTTTCCACCCATATTTCCCCCTGGTGAAGTTCCACAATCCCTTTGGTAATAGACAGCCCTAACCCGGTGCCCTTGGCCTGGCGGATGTTGGGGTCTTCGGAGCGGAAAAACTTGGTAAACAGCTTTTTGCGGTCTTCGGCCGAAATGCCAAAACCGTGATCGTGTACCGAGCAGACAACCATTGGCATGACGCGATCATTTTTGCCGTTGGGCATCAGGCGCGTTTCAAAACAGAGTTCCACATCTGTTTCTGGCGGTGAATACTTACCGGCATTGCTGAGCAGGTTGGTGAGTACCTGCACCAGCCGCCCTTTATCGGCCACCACCAGCGGTAAATCTTCCGGCAGTTGCAGGTGCAAACGAATCCCCTTTTCATCAAACGGCCCCTGGATAATTTGCAGCGTTTCGTTCACTACTTCCACCAGGGAAGTAGGCGCCAGGGTAACATGCAGTTTACCGGTCTCAATGCGGGAAATATCGGTCAGGTCTTGAATTTGCTGGCTCATGCGGCGGATGTTGACGGCAATTGTCTCCAGAAAGCCGCGCTGCTGGTCACTCAGTTGGCCGGTCATGCCGGAGAGCAGCAAATCGGTATACCCTTTTACCGATGTCATCGGGGTCTTGAGTTCGTGAGAGACCATGCTGACAAAGTCTGACTTGGCCTCATTGGCGGCGTTCACCTGCTCTACCAGGACAGCGTTGGCAATGGCAATGGCGGCGTGGTTGGTGATGCGCACGGCCGTTTCCATCGCCTCCTCATCAAATGCCGCCAACCGGTCACTTTCAATGACCATCACCCCCACCAGCCGCTGTTTGTTCAGCAGCGGCAGCGTCATTTGGGAATGGGTGGCAAAGTTGGCGGCTATATAGTCCACTTCTTCATGCACGTTTTGCGCCAGATAAGGCTGGCGGCTGGTGATGGTTTTGCCCACCAGCCCCCTTTCGGCCGTGAGATCGTCCAGCGTGAAGGCGGGGTCATAGTTGCGGTGAATCATGCGTTGGGGACGGCCGTCTTCATCCACCAACAAAATGGCGCCGGCCGATCCATTAAAAATCGCCAGCGTCCGATCCAGCGCCAGGTTCATCACCGTTGCCAGGTCAAGCGAGGTGTTCAAGTCCCGATCAAGCTGGGTGAGCAGCGACAACTCATTAACGCTCTTACGCAGCGCCTCGTCCGTTTGCGCCAACAGCCGCGCATTTTCCATAGCCACCACCGCCTGGCTGGCAAAGGTGAGCAACAAATTCTGGTCTTCTTCGGTAAAGGGTGCGCCGTTGCGCTTGTTGATCAGTTGGATGATGCCCCAGGCGGTGTTGTACCGCATCAGCGGCACGGTAAGCAGCGCCCGCGCCCGGAAGGTGGTGTCTTGTTCCAATTCGTCATACCAGCGTTTATCTTCCCGCGCGTCATTCACAATGATGGGCAGCCCGGTGCGCGCGGCCGTGCCCACCAATCCGGTGCCCACCGGCAGCCGTTTGCCCACCAACCCTTCACTGGCCGGGCCGCGCGCCACCCGGAATTCTAATTCACCATCATCCAGATCGGTGATCATGAACGTGCCCGCTTCGGTATCTATCAACTGCATGGCTTTGTCCAGAATCAATTCCAGCAAAACAGCCAGGTCCATGGTGGTTGCCAGCGAAAAAGTGACTTCGTTGATGACCTCAAGCTGCTGTGCCCGCGCCTGCAATTGGCGATTTGTTTCCAGGCGAGCCAGGGCGGTGGCGGTCTGATCGGCCAGGGTGAGGAATAGCTGCCGCTGCCGGGGGCGCAGCGTAATGTCCGGGCTGCGGTGGTAGGTGTAGATGACACCGAGTGTATCGCGCCCGGCTTTGAGGGGGGCGGCCATCCAGGTATTACCGGCCTCAAACTTGCCGGTGCTAAACTGACCCCGGTCAAAAACCTCCAGGATACGCGGGGCGGTAACAATCTGGGTAATTCCTTCCCGCTCCTCATGCCGCTCGCCATCTTCCAGGTAAAAAGCGGTATAGTTTTGATTGGTATCGGCATCCCACAAATAGATGAAGAAGTCACGCAGATTAAAGAGGCGTTCGTAATTGGTGCAAACCAGTTCCATCATGTCGTCCAGGGTCAGGGTAAAGTTGAGCGCCTGGGAGAACTGGCTGAGCATGTCTTGTTCATAAACGCGGGCTTCCAGGCTGCGCACGACGCTGGCGCGCTCAAAACCAATGAGGGAATGGTCGGCCAGGGAGGCCACATAGGCCAGTTCGGATTGGTTGTAAAGCTGGTTGTTGCTTTTGGGGGAGAGGGTGAGCCAGCCAAGCAGGTCTTGTTCATTGTACATGGGCACGATAACGGCCGTTTCCATTGTGCGAACAATCTCGGCTTCTTGTTGAAATATGGGCGGCCAGGTGCGTTCTTCGGTCAGGTCAATGGCGCCGTGCATCCGTTTCAGGGCGGCGATAAGGGGAGAATCGGCGCCCACCAGCAGGTCGTTGCTGCCATAGTAGCTGCGGTAAACGCTCATTTCGCCGTCCGGCAGGTACAGGTCGGGGTTGGCGTCGGCGATACCGGTGCGCACGTAGAGCAGCATCATGGAGGCAACCTGGTCTTCGGTCACGGCTGTTGTCAATTCCCGGTTGAAATCACGCAGCATATTGTCCAGCACGGCCGGCTGCTTCAGAAAACGCTCTTCTACTTCCACCTGCAACCGGCGCTTGAGCGGCTCCACCACCAGCACCACCAACACAATGAACAGGGTGATCAGCAGCGGGTTATTCAACACAGGCCCAACCAAAAGTGTCAGGCTGAAAAGCACAATCGCCAATGCCAATACCAGCACCACCACCAGCAGCCCATAGGTCATGCCATGCCGCAGCACCTCATCCGTATTCCACAACCGGTAGCGGACGATGGTGAAACCGATGGTAGCCGGGTATAACACCACCAGGGGCACAAAAAATAGCTGGGGAAACCAGGTGTTTTCAATACCTACCGTCGCTGTTATGAAATAGAGAATGATTGGCCCATATCCTACCACCGCACCGACCAGAATGATCCGCGCCTGCTGCTGGACACGCGCCGACGGTGAATAGGCGGCCCGATATGCCATGATGAGAATCGTGATGAGCAATCCCACCGCATTGAGCAGGAACAACAGCCGCCAACCGGTCACAAAAGACCAGGGGGCGTTGGCATCAAAAAGGATCCGCTGCGCCCACAGCCCGGCCAACAGACCGGGTAACAGGACAAACCATTTTACGTAGGGGAAGCGGGCTACCAGCCGTGAGGGATGGGGGAAAACGGCCGCCAGCCAGACGCTCAGGCCACAGGTCAATGAGAGGGCCAGCGTCCACAGGCGGACAAAGTAGTGGGTGGTACGGGTATCGAACAATAAACCCACAGCCAGAGCCGTAAAGGCCATGAGCAGGGCAAAAACCTGGGCGGCTTCGGTATACGGCCGTAGCCCAAACACCAACACCCCCATCACCAGCATAATCACGCCGGTCACATAAAACAGCCAGAACTGCTCCCCCAAATCCCACAGCGTGATGGGGATCAACAAGACATCTCTATTGCGTTCGGTTTCGGCAAAACGAGCGGGAAAGCCGCTGTCTGGCGGCGGTTGCACCAGGGTGAAGGGGACGTAGCTGCCCACCACTTTTGCGGCCAACACCGCCTGCACGTCGGCCACATTGGCCACCGGCACACCATCAATCGCCACCACCCGATCCGGGAACGCCGCGTCATCGCTGCCCTGCTGCGCCGGCCAGGACTCTTCACCGCTGTCATTGACCACCAGATTGGGATCAAACAAAATGCCAGAAAAAGGGGTTTGCGTCCAGCGCCAGGTGAGGAACGGCAGCGACAGCAGAATAACGCCACTGAGAACTAAAACGATGGTGACAATCCCACTGATGAGCCGAATTTGCCGTTCTTCTGTCACTTTTGGGTAATTGGGTCATTATGTAATTAGTAATTGGGTAATTGAGTAATTACCCAATTACCCAATTACTTAATTACACATTGTTGGGTCTCTCTCAACCAGTTTACCGCTTTATTCAATGATACGTATCTGGGCTAATAATAAGCGATCATCCAGGATGTGTCCATCGGCGGCCAACACATTTTGTGGTTCTTTTGTCAGGGGATCAATCAAGGCGACGTGAATTAAATAGACGCCGGGTGGCAGATTTCCGGGTAATGAGAGTAAAACGGTATCCGAGATAACCTGCTGTGGCCGCAGGGTAGAAGTGGCAGGGGTCATGGGGTTTACGGCTGTGACCCTTGCGCCCAACCAATCCGGGCAAGGATCATCACATACCGCCACCTCCACTTCATAGTCACGGTCAAGGGGGGCCACCGCCTGCCAATACAGCGTCACGGCCAACACATCCTCCGGCCGCAGCACCCGGTTATTGTATTCATACCCCACCAGCCGCAGCTTGTTATCAAAGTCCTGGTTCAAAGGGTTAGGCACATCACCGGGCGCTGGCTGCAAATTTATTGTGCCTAGTGGTAGGGCATCACCCAACCCTGCCCCATTGGCGGCGGTGATGCCCAGGCGGTAAGCGCCGGGGGCATACAGGCCAATACTCAGGGTGGCTTCGTCGGGCGCGAGCATCGTTTCTGGCATGTGCAGGCGTATGGTGTCTACAAAGCGGTCGCCCACCTGCCACTGACTGCTGGGGAAGTTACCCAGGCCAGGGTGTGTGTCTCGCTGAGCGATCATCAGGCCATCGCCATTCATCAAGTGGGCAAAGAGCAGGTAGTTGCCCGGCGGTTGGCCGGTCACTTCCCAATACAATTTCACCACCAACTCATCCCCCGGCTGCACCGTCTGGGCGCTCAGTTCGTAACCGCGCAGGTTGACGAAGGCGTCGAACTGGGCATTGGTGGGGTTGGGCACACTCATGTTGGCCGCAAATTCCGGTGGCCGGGCATATGCCGGTCGCAAAAAGCTGAAAAGGGCTACGGCCGTGAGCAGCGCCATCAACCCATTGATCAGCCAGGCAAAAATAGAGATCGGAGACTGGAGATTGGAGATTGGTGAATCTCCTAATCTCCCAATCTCCCAATCTCCCCATATCCAATCCCCCCACCTGCTCCACCCATAAAACGTCAGTATCGCCAACGCCGGCAGCGCCGGGAAAAAGAAGCGGCCCATGGCCCCCGCCGGGCTGATGAGCAGATAGTTGAACAAGACGGCAAAGAGCAGCACCACATCCAGCGCCAGCAAGAACAGCGGCACGGCCGTCGGGCGCAGTTCACCCCATTGGCGGCGAACAAAAGGCACAGCCAGCCCTGCCAGACCCAACCCTACCAGCCAGCGCAGCCCCAGGTACATCCATTCCGGCAGCGGAATCTGGCCGTAACCAAAACGCCCCCACAGGCTTGTCCAGGTGTAAGGCAGTTCGTGTATGGCTAATCCCCAGCTATCCGCCGGATTGCGCACGCCCCACAGTTCGGTCAGTCGTTCCACACCGGTTGGTTCACCGTAAAGCATCTGGTTACGCGCGAACCACCAACCGGCCAGCACGGCCGTGACCACCCCCGCGATCAACGCCACCTCCAGCCACAATCGCCACTGCTTACGCTGCCAGGCAACGTAGGTTACAGACACCGCGATCAACACCACCACGACCGCCAGGCTAAACTTGCTCATTAGCGCCAGGGCATATAACCCGCCCAACACCAGCCCCCAACGGCGGCTCAGCCCGGTGGGGGATGTGACCAGCACCACACAGGCATAGAGTACGGCCGTGCCGCTAAACGCCGCGATCACATCATTGTTAATGGCCCCGGACATAAACACAAACATGGGATTAAAGGCCACAAAAGCGACAGAACCGAGGGCCAGGTACGGCCGTCCCGGCCAGATCACCCGCGCCAGCAGCCAGGTGAGTACCACCGTACCTGCGCCAATGAGAATATTGACAAAACGGACAATGTGCGCCGCCAACGCCTCGCCGTGCCAGGGGAACGCTTCGTCCGCGCCATGCAAATACAGGTTTTTATTGTCCCGCCCCACTTCCCAGTAGCGGTACTGCCAGAAGGGGTTGAGTGATGGTTCGGCGCACACCTCCCGCCCCGTATCAATCCAGAACGTGGCCAGCGCCGCCAACCCATAAAAAAGCGGCGGGTGGTGTCCCTGCGCCTGGCAGGGCATTTCCCCTTGCACCGGCAGGCGGTGCAACTGCACCATGTGCTGCACAAAACGGTAATGGCGCAGTTCATCCGTGGCCTCATGCAGCGGATTGATCACACTGCCCGCCACCGCCAGCAGCAGAAAGAGACCCAGAATGATGGCTAAACTCGCCTTCTCACTTTTGTCTAGCATGGGGGATTATGATACCCAAGACACAATCAATTGACTTATGCCTCTGTACCATTCTGTTTCATTGGCGGATGATTGTGCCAGTTCAGAAGCGGATTGCACAAAACTCTTGATAGTCTGGGCTGTAGGTTTTGTAGGCGCTCTATATGCCTGTTTTAACAAATCTTGAAATTCGTCTAGCGATAGAGGAATGATCCGCACCTTACCACCGTAATAAGCCACTTCGTATTGATGCAACAGATAAAAATGAGACAAGGTTGCTGGATGCAGATTGGGAGCGATAAAGATGCAAAAAACATCTTTGCTGGTCTGTTTTTGATAATTTCCCAGGTGTCGGGCAACAGGTTCCCCCTCCATTTCATATTGTTTTGCCCCTTTGGATAGCGTGACTTCAACCAGGATGTCAAAATCATCATAGGCACAAACTATATCTGCTTGATTACCGGCTGCCGTCACCAAAGGATAACCTGCATCATCAAACACAAAATTACCCTTAATCTCCCCATCGTCTAGCATGACAAAAGCGCGCCAGGTATTCCACTCCATGAGTAATGGGGCATCTAAGACCTGTCGCTTCTTGATGTCGCTATAAGTCACTTCAATATCATCAAATTCTGTGTAGAGTTGTAAGGTATTGACCTGCTCCTCAATAGTAGTCTCAACACGTCGGCGGGTTAATTCTTCCTTCAAATCCTTGAGTGAATCTAATGATAATAGAGCTAAATGAGAGGCTGCTTGGGCAGGATCAAGCGATGAAATTGCTGCCATCAATCTTTCGGAATTATCACCATATAAAGTAGGTGTGGCCGCATCAAACAGAAGCGCGGTATAGTCAGATGCCTTCGCCCAAGAGATTGGTTCGCGGGTAAGATGATCCAGAATGTATTTCACTTCTTCCCGCTTATCATTTGGAATATGAATACGATTCGAGCGACTGCCTGTTAACGAAACGAGTCTCGTTTCTCGTAAATAACGTATGGCGGCATCGGCATAATCTATATGGTTGC
>CAADGU010000441.1 GCA_900696625.1 uncultured Chloroflexota bacterium
GACATGAGCAGGATACGGCCGTCTGTCGTCCCTCGTTCAATCATCTGCCGGGCAGCCGCCTGCGCCGTAAAGTAGCTGCCGCGTAAATTGACACCCATCACCCGGTCAAAATCAGCGGCGGTATATTCCAGAAATTTACCGTATTGGGTGATGCCGGCATTGGCAATGACGATGTCCAGACGGCCGTGCTGCTGCGCAAAATGATGGACGGCCGTTTGCACGGCAGACACATCGGCCACATCAAAGGCATATGGCGTCACGGTCGGGCCAGGCAGTGTGCCGTTGATTTTACCGGCTGCCGCCTGGGCTAACGCCTCATCCACATCATTCAGCGCCACCATCGCCCCTGCTGCGGCAAACGCTTTGCACAGAGCAAAGCCAATGCCCACCCCCGCCCCGGTGATAAAAACTGCCTTACCTGTAAATGGTTGTTGGTTCATGCTGTTTTGATAAACATGCTGATTGATAAAAAACGCTGTTCCGTCACCTTGACAACGGATTGGCAAGATTTTCGGATTTTCTTTCCCCGACTGTTTCTATCCGCGCATCCTGCAAATCTGTGTTCTACCATTACAAAAAGAACTGCTCCACCCAGGCCACCGTCGGCCCAATATCCACCGCATTGGCATATTGAATCAACCTGTCCATGCTGGACACATCATCCAGTTCCACCGGCTGCGGCAGCGGTTGATGCAAGCGATGGTACTGTTCCCGCCCCAAGATGCGTTTGCTTTCATAATTTTGGGCGTCCATCGAACCCTCCAGCAAGATGGGAATGGCCGGGCTGGCCCACTGCAACAGCCCCCAATTGTGCCGCTCCCCCTCAATGGCCTGCGGCGACAGACCGGTGCTAAACGACAGCAGCCGAATATCGGCTAATTGTTGGCCGCCGGTGCCGGGGTCTAGCGCCTGCGCCAACGCCGCCATCGTCGGGCTGTTGGCCGCCACACCACCATCCACATACCCCTTGTACGAGGGGAAGTAGGTGGGGGCCGCACTGGTGTACATGGCTACATCGGCCAGCTTTTCGTGTGGGTCGCCGGTGGGGCCGGGGAAGTTATGGAAAAATTTGGGTCCCCAGCAGCCCAGTGGCCTGTGCCCGCCGTCCAGGTCAAAGCTGGAAATCAGCACGTGTTTACCGCGCTGCGCCAGGTCTGCCATCGTCAGGTCGCCCAACTCGCTGGTGACGGCTTCCTGGAGCATCTGATTGTCATATTTGGCGCCAATCAGCCCCCACAAGGTACGCACCTGCCAGGCCAGTGAGCGAGAGAAGATGCGTGGCCCCCACTGCTGGTAAAGGACCACGCCTTCGGCCGGTGTGCGCCCGGCAGCCAACCCCAGGGCAATGATGCCCCCTGTAGACGTGCCAGCATACAGGTGAATGTCATCCAGAAAAGTGGGCACGGCCGTGAGAATGCGTTCCAGCAGTACGGCCGTGTACAACCCCCGTATCCCCCCTCCATCCAGACACAAAACCCGAAACTTACTCATGCTACTTTCACCACGCGCCTGGGTTTCAGCCGCAGCACCACAAAATCCTCGTTCTGCCAGGATTGTAGATATTCTTCCGCCTTATCCGGCTCTTCGTAATGGCGTGTAATGCGCGCCGCCATCTCCAGATCGGGGTCATCCTGCACCACCAGGTCGCCATCAATCAGGTAACACGGGCTGCCCACCGGGTCGCCGCCAATGGCGATGCAGCCCTTCGGGTTAGCCAGTGTATTTTTAACCTTACGATTATCGCGGACAGAAAACACCACCAACTCCTCCCCATCCAGCATAAACCAGACGGGCACAGTGTGCGGATACCCATCCGGACGGATGGTGGACAACCGGACGATGACCGGCTGGCTTAACACGGAAAGCATTTGTTCATCAAACATACGATCTTCTCCTTGCTCTGGCCGGATTTACAAAGCGAAAAATAGCATAAAATCCCGCACTCCGCTACTAAAACGGACTTTCGGGGGGGCATGGCGTATAATTGCGCCATGATTCCCTTGACTATTTCCGGCACTGATTTACAGGTAGACGATGTGGTGGCGGTGGCCCACGGCCGTGCCGTGCAATTAGACTCCGCCGCCATCCCCAAAATGGAACGGTCACGCCGCGCTGTAGATGAATTGGTGGCGCGGGGTGAAGTGGTATATGGCATTACCACGGGATTCGGCCGTTTCAAAGACAAGATCATTTCCCCCGACCAGGTAAAACAGTTGCAAGTGAACCTGGTGCGCAGCCATGCGGTGGGCGTGGGGCCGCTGCTGCCGGAAACGGCCGTGCGCGCCATGTTGGTCGTCCGTGCCAATACCCTGGCTATCGGCCATTCCGGCGTGCGCCCGGCGGTGGTGCAACTGCTGCTGGAGATGCTCAACCAGCACATCCACCCGCGCATCCCGGCGCAGGGGTCGCTGGGGGCCAGCGGCGACCTGGCGCCCCTGGCCCATCTGGCGCTGGTGGTGATTGGCGAGGGGGAGGCGGTGGTGCATGGGGAAGTGATGCACGGCCGTGCCGCCCTGGAACAAGGGGGCCTGCACCCGCTGGAACTGGAAGCCAAAGAAGGGCTGGCGCTGCTGAACGGCACCAGCTTTATGGTGGGCATGGGCGCGCTGCAAGTGCGCCGGGCCATCAACCTGGCGCTGACCGCCGACATCGCCGCCGCCCTGACATTGGAGGCGCTGCACGGCACCGACCGCGCCTACGATGCCCGCGTCCATGCCGCCCGCCCCCACCCCCGCCAGATTGATTGCGCCGCCTTTTTGCGCCAGTTATTGCAGGGCAGCCAGCTTCTACGTGGCTATGACCCGCTGAATGTGCAAGACCCGTACACCCTGCGCTGTGTGCCCCAGGTGCATGGCGCGGCCCGTGACGCCATCGCCTATGCGCAGTGGGTGATTGATATTGAACTCAACGCGGTGAATGACAACCCCATCATTTTTGTGGACGAGGAAACGGGCGCAGCCGACGTAATCTCGGCGGGCAATTTTCATGGCGAACCGATTGCCCTGGCCATGGATTATATGAAGTTGGCGCTGACCGAAATTGGTAATATGAGTGAACGGCGTATGGCGCGGCTGGTGGATGC
>CAADGU010000442.1 GCA_900696625.1 uncultured Chloroflexota bacterium
ACTATGACCGCCTGACCATCGAAGGCCCCGGCGCGGATGTGTACGTCAGCTTTGACAACGTCTCCGTCGGCCGGCTCATGGGCGAAACGTTGGAACCGATCATCAACGCCCTGCCGGCCGACCCCAAACGGGTGGTGCAGCTCAACGGCTCCCCGACTGACAACAACGCCACCCTCTTCCGCGAAGGCTACTTCAGCGTTGCCAGCCCGCACTACGATGCCGGTGACTGGGAACTGGTGGACGACCAGGCCGTACCCGGCTGGGACAACCAACAGGCGTTGGTCATCTTCGAACAAATCCTGACGGCCGCTGGCGGGGATGTGGATGCTGTTTTTGCGGCTAATGATGGGTTGGCCAACAGCGTCATCTCTGCTCTCAAAAGCCAGGGGTTGGATCCGCTGCCGGTAAGCGGGCAAGACGCCACCGCCGCCGGTATCCAGAACATCATCTCTGGCTGGCAGACGATGACGGTCTACAAGCCGATCAAACTGGAAGCGGACGCCGCCGCTGCCGCCGCCATCGCCCTGCTGCGTGGTGAAGATGTATCCAACCTGACCAGCGACACGATCAACAACGGCCAAAACGACATTCCCTTCATGAAGTTGACGCCATTGGCCGTAACTGTTGAAAACATTGAATCCACCGTGATTGCCGATGGTTTCCGTACCTGGGAAGAAATCTGTGTGGGCGAGTATGTGGCTTATTGTGAAGCGTTAATGTCCGGTGAGCCGATGCCCACAACAACGGCCGATGGCTGCAACGTAGACCTGACCGGCGAAACCATTACCTTGCACCAACAGGCCGGCCGTGAAGGCCCACTGGCAGCTATCCTGGGTGAAGCCTTTGCCTATGCCACCGATGATGTCTTGAAAATCATTAACGAATCTGGCGGCGTATGTGGAGCGCAATTGGAAGTGGTGTTTAACGAAACCAACTACGCGGTAGAACAAGAAGTGGCCGTTTACGAACAAACTCGTGACGAGGCCATTCTCATCTTCACCTATGGCAGCGGCGCTACTCTCGCCCTGGCTCCCCGCCTGAACGAAGACAAAATTTTGTCTATCGCTGCTGGCGTACACGGCCCGTCCATTTACGTACCACGTAATGGTTACACCATTGGCGCTGTGCCCATCTACTCGGATCAGTTCGCAGGTTTCTTGACCTGGCTAAGCGAAAACTGGGATGAGGTAAAACCGGAATCGGCCGGGGATGACATTGTCGTCGGCGTGATTGGTTGGGCCAATGTTTTTGGCGCCGGCGCTATCACGGCCGAATCGCAAGCCGTTGCGGATGAACTGGGCATCACCATTCTGCCATTAGAAGAACAGGCCGTAGCCCCTGACGCGGACGTTTCCGGGCAGTTGCAAAACCTGCTATTGAATGGCGCCAATGTCATTTATAACCAGAACCTCTCCTTCAGTGTGGCGCAGGTAATCGGTACGCTGCGGGCGCTGGGGGTATGGGACGATGTGGTTGTTGGTGGCGTCAACTGGACGTATAACGCTGATGTTCTCAACTTCCTGGGGGCGAATGTGGCGTTGGCCGATGGTTATTATGGCGTGGTGCCGCACCTGACCTGGGCAGAGACCGATGCGGAAATTGTCCAGACCGCCATGGATGCCTTTGCTGCCGGTGGGTATCCAGAAACAGAACGTACCAACACCTACCTGCTCACGTTTGCCACCATGTTTGCCGTGCGTGACATTATTCAACATGCGGTAAATGAATATGGCTATGAGAATTTGAGCGGTGAAACCTTGCTACAAGCAGCCAATGATCTGGGTATTGTTAGCGCCGAAGGTTTGTTTGAATATGACCTGCGTGGTGAAAACCGGGCGCCAAACCGGGCACAAATTCGCCAATGGCAGTTGCAACCCGATGGCACCATCAAGGATGTGGCGGTATCTGAATTGTTTGATCTGCCAGACACACGGCCGCCAGCGCCGTAACCAGTAATCGGTAGGGGCGGGCACAAGGCCCGCCCCTACAAATAAACATATGCTCAAAGTCAACAATATCGAAGTGGTGTATAGCGACGTGATTTTGGTGCTGCGTGGTATTTCGTTGGAGGTGCCGGCAGGGCAGATTGTGTCGTTATTGGGGGCGAATGGGGCGGGCAAGTCTACGACGCTGAAGGCGGTTTCAGGCTTGCTGCGCACCCAACAGGGGGCGGTGACACGCGGTTCCATTGAGTTTGAGGGGCAGCGGATTGATGGCATGTCACCGGAGGAGATTGTGCGGTTGGGCATTGTGCAGGTAATTGAGGGACGGCCGTTGTTCCGCCACCTGACTGTTGAGGAAAACTTACTCACAGGGGCACTGTTCCGCAAAGCATCTGGCAGTGAGCTAAAGCGAGACCTTGACCAGGTGTACCATTTTTTCCCCCCCTTGCAGGAGTTTCGGCAGCGCACCAGTGGTTACCTTTCTGGGGGTGAACAACAGATGATTGTGATTGGCCGGGCGCTGATGGGTAAACCGCGGCTGATGCTGCTGGATGAACCTTCCTTGGGGCTGGCGCCGATGTTGGTGCAAAATATCTTTGAAATTATTCGCCAGATCAATCAGGAATCGGGCGTGGCTATCTTATTGGTGGAGCAGAATGCGAATGTGGCGCTGCATACGGCGGAGTATGCGTATGTGATGGAAAACGGCCGTATCGTGATGAATGGCAGCGCCGAGCAACTGCAAAATAATGCCGATATTAAAGAGTTCTATCTGGGACTGACGGCCGTTGGTGAACGCAAATCTTACCGCGACGTAAAACATTACAAACGGCGTAAGCGGTGGCTGGGGTAGTGTTCAATTGTCAGGTGATACGGAGCAGCAAATGAGTGAATCAGACCAACGATTGCGAGCATTTGTTAAATATGCCTATGAAAACGCGACGGCCGTGAAAAACCGCTTTGACCAGGCTGGCATTCACCCGGCCGATATTCAAGGGGTGGCCGACCTGGTGAAAATTCCTGTTTTTCCCAAAGACCGGTTTATCCAGTTGCAGCAGGCCGACCCGCCATTTGGCGGCATGGTGACGATACCCCGCGAAAAGGTGACGCACATTTTCTTCTCGCCCGGCCCCATTTATGAACCGGCGCCGGAACCGGATGAGGGCAGTTGGGAAATTGTCATAGAGGCTTTGCGCCTGAGCGGGTTCCGGCCAGGCGAGATTGTGTTGAATTGCTTTTCTTACCACCTGGTGCCGGCCGGTTTTTTGTTTGACGGCGCTTTTACGCGGCTGGGCTGCACGGTGGTGCCGGGCGGCATTGGCAACAGCGATTTGCAGATCAAGATGGCGCATGATTTACAGGCGACCGGGTATGCCGGGACGCCCAGCTTTTTATTGTCATTGCTGGAAAAGGCGCAAGAGCAAGGCATTAAGCTGGCCATTGACCATGCCATTGTCTCGGCCGAGCCGCTGCTGCCGCCCATGCGCGCCGCCATCGAGTCGTTTGGCGTAAAAATTGGCAATGCGTATGCCACCGCCGAGTTCGGCATTATGGCCCTGAATACGGGCAGTGGCATGGCTTTCCAGCTTTTTGCCGAACCACTGGTGGAAGTGGTAGACCCAGACACCGGGCAGCCGATTGGCCCCGGTGAAGCGGGCGAGATCGCCGTTACTAACTTCAACCGAATTTACCCGCTCATCCGCATTGGCACGGGCGATATGGCGGTCAACATGGACCCCCATCCCGGACACAGCCAGCAAACAGAGCGGGGCATTATACTGGTGGGGCGTTCCGGGGATGCGGTGAAGGTGCGCGGCATGTTTGTCCATCCCAACCAGCTTGGTTTTGCGGCGCGGCAGGTACCCGGCGTGCTGAAGGTGCAGGGGGTGGTGACGCAGCCGGATAACAAGGACCATTTTGTGGTCAGGGCTGAAATAACGGAAGGGGTGGAAAGTACGGCCGTGACCACCCCCTTGCAAGAAATGATCAAAAACGTCTGCCGGGTGCGCGTAGATGCCGTAGAGTGTTTGCCGCCAGGGGGTTTAGGGGAGAATGCACCGGGGATGGTGGACGGCCGTGAGTGGAGTTAGTGAGCAGTGAGCAGTAAGCAGTGAGCAGTGAGCAGTTTGACTGCTAACCGCTCACTGCTTACTGCTCACTGTATAAAGATCTATGAGCAAAATCATCATCAGCGCCGCCCTCACCGGCGTCGTCACTACCCGTAAACAGTCACCCTACATTCCCTATACCCCGGCTGAAATTGGCGAGGAAGCGCGGCGCAGCGCCGAGGCGGGGGCCAGCATCGTCCACATTCACGCCCGTAATGCCGACGGTACACCGGCCTGGGACGTGGAAACGTTTAGTCAGATTCATCAGGAAGTTCGCCAACGCTGCCCCGACCTGATCATCAACTACTCCACGGGCGCGTTTGGCATTTCCCGTGAGCAGCGCATACACCACATTCGCGCCCTGAAACCGGAGATGGCGGCGCTCAATATGGGTTCCATGAATTACGCCATCTACTCGCGCCAGCATAAACGCTTTTACCACGACTATGTGTTTGCCAACCCTTTTGACGACATTCAATACTTCCTGCAAGCGATGAACGAAGCGGGCACACGCCCGGAAATGGAATGTTTTGATACCGGCCACATCAACAACGCCCAACCGCTGATAGACATGGGGCTATTACAGCCACCTTACCAGTTCAGCCTGGTGATGGGCGTTTTGGGTGGCATTCCGGCAACGACGCAAAATCTGGTGCATCAGGTAGGCCAGTTACCGGCCAACGCCCATTGGCAGGTCATTGGCATCAGCCGCCACCAATGGGCGCTGGCAGCCGTAGCCATCACCATGAGTGGCAATGTGCGCGTGGGGCTGGAAGACAATCTCTATTTGCCGAATGGCGAACTGGCAAAATCCAACGGGGAGTGTGTGGCCCAGGCGGTGGCACTCATTCGCATCGTTGGCGGCGAGCCAGCCACCATTGCCGAGGCGCGGGAGATTTTGCAGATACCGCGGGTATCGTAATCCGTTACCCGTAATCCGTTACCCGTAATCGAAGGTTGGATGCCGGTAGTGTCACGAAGTTTTCGCCACTTCTTTAAGACTACAACGGATGGGGGAATAAGCGGATAAATTTCCGGAGGAGTTTACATGGGCAGCAGCCCACCGTTCGGCTGAGGCTCGCGTCGAAGCCACGATAAATGAAAATAGGACGCTTCTTTTAACTTCTTATCCGCGTCATCCGCGTGAATCTGCGTCCTATTTACGAAGAATCCGTTCAATTCTTTATCCGATGTAGTCATGGCGAAAAACTTAAGAGATTACCCGGATGCCGGACTTTGGACTTCGATTTCACGAAAGAAATCCCCTGTTCGCTTGCTCTAAGCTGTACAATCTGAGATAGAGACCTGACAGGTTTTTGAAACCTGTCAGGTCTGAACTACAAAAGGATAAGTGACATGGCACAGTTAGAACAAGCAACATTGGGTGGGGGCTGCTTCTGGTGTTTGGAGGCGGTATTTCAGGATGTGGCCGGGGTAGAGCAAGTGGTATCCGGTTATGCCGGCGGGCACGTGCCCAATCCTTCCTACAAAGCGGTGTGCGCGGGCACAACCGGCCACGCCGAAGTTATCCAGATCACGTATGATCCAGATGTCATCTCCTATCAAGAACTGCTGGATATTTTCTGGCACATTCACGACCCTACGACTTTGAACCGGCAGGGCAACGATGTAGGGCCGCAGTATCGCTCTATCATCCTGACGCACAATGAAGCACAACAGCAAATCGCGGCACAGTCATTGGCAGCAACAGACGCTTCTGACCTATACGCCCACCCCATTGTCACCGAAATTGTGCCGCTGGACATTTTCTACCCGGCCGAGGATTACCACCAAAATTACTTCAACGAGAACCCATACCAGCCGTACTGTATGCTGGTGGTGAACCCCAAAGTACAAAAGTTCCGCAAATCGTTTCAGGCAAAGTTGAAGGCGGAGGTCTAGAAACGTAAGCAGTGCCAGGCACAGGGCAGAACGTTCTGGTCGTATCCAGGCCGCAAGCCCTGTGCCTGGCATTACCCACCCGACAAATGGAAGAAACAAACCCCGTCGTTTTGCTCACCGGGGATACCTGGCACATTGTGGAGTACAGCCGCCGGTCAAAGGTGGCATTGTGTGGGCAGCGTGTTGGCGACGGCCGTGCCCATACCCGCCTGAAACAGGTGGGAGTGGAGAACATTTGCCGGAATTGTGCAAAGTTGTGGCAGACGGAAAAAGGTTGAGACACCTGCCATAGCGCGGTTGATTGGTGGTAAGCGTTCAGATGTCATATATGGTGGTTAAAACCATTCGTAAACCCTATATATGGGGGTCGTCTTGTCGAAATGGCCCTTCGTGCATTGCTATTCTATGGATTTTGTTCAGCGAATACCGCCATATCTGGCCTTTTCTTCTCAAAAAACATACTTTAGCCCATATATACAACTGAACGGTTAAGATTGGTGGGGGACACGGCCGTATAATTTCAGCTTTCACGTTGAGTAAAACAGGTATGGCGCGGCGGGGACGCCGGCCACAGCAATGGGCGGAAGACCGCGCCGGAGCAGGTGAATTTCATTTTTGCCGAAAAATTATAGCGAAAAGCAAGTTGATTCCTTCACTACTGACAATACTACTTATATTTGAGCTAGCCAGCTACTAACCACTTGACTTTTGTGGTGGTAACCCTCCATGAAAATGCTGAGGCTCTCCTGACCTAATAAACGGGCGTCATCTGCATCACCACGTTTCCAGGCAATTTGTGCCAAACCAAACAATGCATAGGCCTTTTCGAATAAAAAATTGTGCTGTTTTGCCGTGTTGTAGGCTTCAGTCAAAGAATTTTTTGCTGGCTCACATTGATCTTGCAATAAGTTGACATAACCCCAGATTCTCAAACAAAGTGTCAGGAGTAAAGGATCTTTTAAATTTCGAGAGATGGCTATCCCTTCTTGTAAATATGCCTGAGCATGGGAGAAATCACCTTTTTTACTACACACTTTAGCGAGGTTTGCTAGACCAAGAATTACATCATCTTGGTGATTCAATTCGCGGGCCAAAGTCAAGCCTTGAAAAAGATGATCTATTGCTTGTTCATCACAACCTGAATGACTTTCAATTGAGCCTAACAATATGAGGCTATACCCCAGTATACCAATATGGCCAACATCCTGACAAATAGCTTGGCATTCGCGAATATGGCTCATTGCCTCCTCAAAATCGCCGACCTGATCGGAAATTTCAGCAGCGTTGGAAAGCGCCATAGCAACCGCTAACTTATCACCAATTTCCCGTGCCACAAACAAACTTTGGTTGATATAGAGCTTGGCCTGCTCCAACTGCGCCAAATTGATCATAACAGCACCAAGATTTGTGAGAATACAGCTGGTTCGCGTCTTTGCTCGTATGTTTTGGGCATTTGTAAGCGCACTTTGAAAGTAATCCAGAGCAGCAGCATAATCCGCATTATGAACAGCTACTGCACCAAGATTATTTAAGGCGCTTACCATCAGATCGGCATTGCCAATTTCCTGAGCGATGTTCAATGACTGAGAGGCAAAGTCTTTGGCTAAATCATACTTTCCTTGATTCAGATTACTGAGAGCAAGATTTCCTAGAATCGCACAAGAGATGTATGGATTGCTCATTGCCCTGGCTATATCAACACCTTCATTCAGGTATATTTCAGCCTGATAATAGTCCCCCCTGTAAATAGCATTTAGTCCCAGATTTTGCAGAAGTAATGATAAAAGTTCGTTTTCCTGGTCTGAATGCCTAGCAATTTTTAGTCCCTCTTGAAAAAATATCTCAGCTTTTTCGTAGTTTCCTGTTTTTGCCTCAATACGTCCCTTATTTATCAACCACATTGCTGTATCAATGGCTGCTGCCGAGAAAGGGAGTGAATTTTGCGCAATAGAAAGATAATGATGGGCTTTTTCATAAAAACCACACACTTCGAGATACTGGTACAAGGTGTTTACACCGCGTAAATATTCATGATGTAGCCCCCACTCGACAGCCACCTGCAAAGCCTCATAAATATTCTGAATGTCCAGATCGAGTAATAAGACATCTCGCTGGTGATTTACCAAGTAATTTATCCAATATTCTACAAACCGGTGGTCACACTGCTGGAAATAAGATTGCCACTTTGGTTCAACTTGATAAATATTTGAGGGGTTAACGAATTGGGAGGATGAGGTTACCATCTTATACTTACCCGGGCAATGTCAGACAGGACGAAGTATTGGGTGAGAGGATGCAGGTAATAACGAATCTGATGCAGGCTTTCTATTTCACCGATCTCCAACAGGGAAAGTCGCCAGAGGTAATCAATGCTGCTGATGAGATCGACATGGGGCAAATCACTGGTGTGGTGTAGCGCTGCGAAAGAGGAGCCATTGCTGGGCACAAATCGGGCCATGGCAACCAGTAAGCATTTGCCGGGGTCATCTAACAGAGACCACGATCGGGAAAATACATATTTGTAAAAGCTGACGTATTCTCCTCCTCCTATGACATGTGGCAGCGAGGTTGCTTGTTTTAAATGTTGCAGCACCAAATCGAGCGGCAAGTAAGCTATCTGGCTAACTACCAACTTCAAGGCCAGCGGCGACCCCCCAGTAACAGTAGCAACGGAAGCCAACTGTTCTGTTTTTGCTTCCTGAAGATGGACTATCCCTTTTTCCAAGGCGTCTTGCCGCATAAAACCGATCGCTGTTGATTCGCTCAGGCCACCCAAGTGCAGGGCATAAACTTCACCAGTAAAACGTTCGCGGCAAGTGAGCAGCACCTTACTGGGATTAAGAAAAGGTCGAAGTTGGGCTACAATAGTTTCTTGCGATTCGCTGGCCGTTTCCAGGTTGTCTAGCACTACAAGTATAGGTGAATATTGCATTACCGCTTGCAGCCGTTTCTCTTTTTCCAGGCGTGGCAACTTCACAATTTCTGGTAAATTTAACTGCAAGGCTATACCGTTCAGAACATCCTCAAATGAAAAACTGGTCTGTAGGGTATCTGACTTTTCCCGTTGCACGGCGGCGCTAAGCCATATGATATGGACAAAAGGACTGTGTTCCAGGCAATGCTGGACAACTTCGAGGGCCACGGCCGTTTTGCCAATACCACCTAATCCATCTATCGCTACACACCAACGGCCGTCTGGGTCAAACAATACATCCACTAGCTCGGCCACTAAGGCTTCACGACCAACTAGACGACGGTACATATTTCGTGGCAATGCCTGTGTAACGGTTAGAGGGCTTGGGAGTATATTACTTGTGACAGACTGATTAGTGAGCAGACTAGATTCAGGGAATCCCCCGGCTGCCATAAACTGTTGCGCCCAGTCGTGGGCCAAGCCACCACGCCGCATCAGTTCATGGGTCAACCCTTCTAGATCTGTCAATTTGCTGGGAGTATTACCTCTTCGCCAATAGGTGATAACGCTACCCCCTTCACGACCAATAGCATGCCCCAATTCATCTTGAACGACTTGTAAGGATTTAGACTCCCGCAAACGAATACGATAAACAGCTTCTGTTAGCAGCTCCGCAAATTTATCTGGTGATGGTGTCATTGATACTCCCATGCATTATGTATGCACCAAATCTGTAGTAATACTCCAAAAAGTTGTAGTTAATTCAGTGTAGACTCCTGTCAGTTTATGAACACACCGGGTTGAATGTCCGGTGCCATTATACCTCGCACATTTACTTTTTTACCAACAAGTATGTCACTGATGGGAAGTAGATAATCATCCGGTAGGAGAAGCTAACAACACAAAATATTTATAGATGCAGGGAGATAAATCATCATGTGGAAAAATGAACAAGCCATAAAATGTAAACAGATTAGGGCAACCGTTATTGCTAAAGCGATGCTCTTGTTGTTCTTAAGTTTCTTCGTGCTGGCAGGAGTACCGGGCAGTATGGGGCGTCCATTGACCTTAGCAGCCAGTGCCCCTGATGCTCAAACAGGACAGCAAGGTATACCATTGGTTGACGCACGCCCACCTAAAATGGCTTATCAACCACCAGTCGATGCCAGCATTCTAGCAGAATTTGCACCACCGGCCGCAACACAGGTAACCGTGGGTTTTGAGGGTAAAGAGTCACAGGCAGGAGAATCGAGTGTAGATCCTTTAGAACTATCCCAAACTTTGACAACGGTCGTTAACCCTGCCGCAGACACGGCCGTTAACTTTCGAAATGGTTTGCTGGGGGTGATCGTGGAAAAGGACACTTTCGCGCAACCCGTCACGCTTACCTTCACCCCTAGCTGGGTTTCCGATCTCAGCGAACCGGCAGCTTTAAATGTGGAAGGTCTGCCGCAGAAAGATGGTGGGATGATTCATCGGGGGGAAGAAAAGCTCTTCCAGTTCCAAATAGAGGTGACGACCGACGGCCGTACTGTTGCTCAATTTGAAAAACCGGTGCGCCTGGTCGTGGACCTGCGAACATTCGGTCACGATCTGGGGCAGACCGGCGGCAAGTTTTTCCTGGTGTCAATATGCGGCCTATAATGTGCCAGGTAGTTGCACCAACAATGCACCACCGATACGCACCAACAATGCACCACCTATGCGCACCCACGATGTACCACCTCGATTAGGATTGAGGCTGGCCT
>CAADGU010000443.1 GCA_900696625.1 uncultured Chloroflexota bacterium
AATCAAGATTTTAAGGCGCGAGTTGGAATGCTTCCAGGGCGGGCAGCATCACCATTTCATAGAGTGCCTCTTTTTCATCCGGGTTGGTGATCAGCAATACCAGCAGAGTTGTGCCACTCTCTTCGGCCGTGGCCAGCAGCACCGGCAGCCCTTGTGTTTCTGTTTCATACAGCGTCCAGGTGTGTCCACCGGCTTCTAACATTTCATCACCGGTTGGTGTTTCGGTCAGCCCTAATTGTGTGGTTAGCAGGTCTACCAAAAAATCGGCCGTCATGCCCGGCGCAGCTTGCTGAATAAGAACGGTTTGGTCTAATCCGGTGCTGCCACGGGCGTATATTCCCGGCCCTGCTTCCGTCCAACCCTCCGGCGCGACACTGCTAAAGCCGAACGTTTCATCGGTGTAGGGGGTCATGACCACCGCTTCTGTTTCTGCGCCCGGCGTTACAAAGGCCGGGCCGCTCATTGCCGCCACGCAGGTTGCATCCGGTTCAGTGGTAGGGTCTGCCAGGAAGGATTCCACCACGCTGACGCCACATGTGCCAGAGAGGGAAACGCCATGCCCGGTGCCCGGAAATTCATAGTAATAGGCATTGCCCAGATTGGCTTGAATTTGCTGCCCCCAGGCGGGTGGCGTGATGGGGTCATATTCCCCGGCTAGAATGAGCGTGGGAATGTCGCTGGTGACGGGTTCATTTTCCAGGGGCACGGCCGTGCCCGCCCCCCACTGTTCACAGATAACCAGCGCATTTGGTCCCAGGTTGGGGCTGTCGCGGAAAACAGGCTCCAGTTCTGGTTGAGCGGCCAGGGCGGCCGTGATCTGTTCGGCCGTCGCAAAACTATTTTCCTCATGGCACTGCACCGAAAACTGCATCCCGGCGCTGACAAAATCACTGTTGCTCAGAAAGCTGGAAAGCAGCAAGCTGAGTGTGCCATACTCACCGGCGTTCACGTCCGCAATGAGTTTGGGCAGTTCGGGGATAATTTCCGTGGCATAGAGCGATTGGAAGAGAACACCCACCAAATTATCACCCCGGAAATAGGCATCATAGCTGTCTCCGGTGAACAGGTTGGTGATGGGCAGGGTGATTTTTTCCTCGTTCAGTTGGGCGACCGTCTCCAAAAACACGGTTTCCAGATCAGGGTAGGCGGCGGCACAGGCAGGATCGGCGGCACAGCCGGCAAAAAAGACGGCAAGAGCGCGGGCGACATTCTGCGGGGTGTCGGTGAGCAAATTAACTTCCAGAGGATAAGCCGAATCTAAAATGACGCTGCGAATACCTTCAGGATAGTCACGCATAAGGGTTTGCGCCAGGCGTGTACCATAGGAGACGCCCCACACATTCCACTCATCATACCCCAGGGCGGTGCGCAAATCGTTGAGATCGGCGGCGCTGGCGGCGCTGTTATAGGCAGCCAGATTGACCCCTTCATCGGCTAACCGATCCCGGCAGGCGAGCAGCGTCTCCATGCTTTGCTGCCCCGCTTCTTCGGGCGAGATGTCTTGTTCCAGCAACGCATAACTCAATTCGGTGTATTCCGGGCAGGCCAGCGACGGTTCGGAATAGCCGGTGCCGCGCTGGTCAAACATGATGAGGGTGTGGTTTTTCAGATAGGGGGCAAACCGCATCTCGAAAATCAAGGGAACGGCTTCTAACGCATCACCGCCGGGGCCGCCTTCCAGATAAATAATGGGGTCGGGCGCGGGATTGTTGCTGTCACTGGCAAAGATGGCAACGTGCAGCCGGATGGTCTGCCCGTTGTCCGGGTTTTGGCGGTCTTCAGGTACGGTCAGCCAGCCACAGGTGACATCACGGCCGTTCGGCACATCAAATTCACACGCAGCCTCCGCAAAAGCAGTAGTTGGTGCGACGGTGGGTTCGGGGGTGAATGTGGGTGGAATGGTGGGCACGGCCGTTGGTGCAACCGTTGGTTCGGCCGTCGCTGTATTGGTTGGCGTCGGGTTTGTAGTTGCGGTTTCAACCGCTTCTGTTACGGCCGTAGCCGTTGGCGCTGGCTCTTCATTGTTGCAGGCCGTAAACAAGAAAACCAGGCCCACGGCCAACAGACACAAACGAATAAAATTCAACTTTTTCATCTACATACTCCTTTGAGGTGTGGTGCGATTTTCCAAATCGCGCTACAGAAATCAGTGAGCTATACGACTGTGGCTGTGGAAAGGTGCGGGAAGTCCGTGATACGTGATTGGTTCACGCATCACGCATCACGTTTTTCGGGTTACGGCCGCGCCGGTAGCACTAATGCGGTGAGGGCAGCAATGATGGGCAGCACGGCTGTGTATTGCAAAGCCGTCGCCAGCCCAATCTGGTCGGCCAGCAGCCCGAGGAAGTAGCTGCCCAACGCGCCCCCGGCAAACATCAGCCCCAGCGCCAATCCTGACGCCAGCGCCCGCCGCCCCGGAAACAGGGATTGTACATTCAGCACCAGAATGGTGTGCGGCATTCCCACAAAAAAGCCGGCCAATAGCAGCAGCGCCGGCTGCACCAACCCGGCTGCCGGAATATACAAATAAATCGGCGCGATTAGCCCCAACATCCCGGTCACAATCACCCACTTCCCGGCGATGCGGTCGCCCCATGCGCCGCCAACAATGCCACCCAGCGCCGACCCCAACATCAACATCCCGGACAAAATGCCCACGTGCGTTTGCGCATAACCAGCTTCGGTAAACAACTTGGGGGCAAAGGTGATGGCGGCAATGCTCACCGTGCTGCTGGAAAGGATAATGATAACCAGGGGCAGGCCGCGCCGCAGCCAGTCGCGCCGCTGAATGACGCGAGCGGTTCTGGCCTGGGCGCGCTGTGTCTTTTCGGCGTGCAGCCCGGCGTGGTCGTTGGTTAGCCACAGCCAGCCATAGGCAAAGGCAAAGAGGGTGGTGAGGGGGATGAGGATGTAACCGGTACGGCCGTGCCAATCCAACGCCAGCCCGGCCACAATTGGCCCCATAAACAGCCCCATCTGCCCGGCAAAAAAGAAAACGGCCGTGGCCCGGCTGCGGGCGGTCTGGCTGGTCAGGCTGGCGACCATCGTCCCGGCGGGGTGAAACATGCCCGAACCGATACCGGCAACTGTTAATGCGGCCAGGGCAAGCCAATCCCCGGCCAACGCCGCCAGCGTAAAAAAGAAGGTCATCCAACCCATGCCGCCCACCACCAGCCAGCGCGGCCCAATCCGGTCGGCCAGCCAGCCAAACAACGGCTGTGACAGCGAAGCGCCCACGTTGTACAGCAGCAGGGTAATGCCCACCTGCGCGTTCGTCAGCCCCAGGGCAATAGCAATCAGGGCGATGAGCAGGTTACGACCACTGTTCAGCACGTCAATGCAAAAGTGGGTAATGCTAACGGCCTGATACGGCCGTGCCTGGATAAAGGGCGTTTCGGTGACTGCCATTGTTTGTGTTTCCTCTTACCGCCGGTGGTTGCCCGGCCAATAGGGCAACGGCCGATCAAAGCGGCGGTCGGCCCAGAACAGGGAAGTATCCAGACAGGGGATCACTTCACGGTTGTTGTCCGGCCGTTGGCCTGGGGCATGGATTTCGCTGATGTAGCTGAAGCCGTGTGTGCGGCTAGACCAGCCGACCAACCCATACCCTACCGCATAGTAGTACCGTTCTTCCGGTACGCCGTTGGGCGTAAGCAGCCAGGCCAGTTGCACCACATGGGCCAATTCCAGCCCACTGGTGAAGGTGTAGGTGGGATGGTACGCCTCAAAAAGCAGCCAGCTTCGCTGTGTGCCCCCCAGCACCGGTTCACAATCTGACTTGCGAAAGAAGAGGACGGTAGGGTTGCGTTCATACACATCCCCCACGCGCCAATAACGGGGCGCCCATTTAGAGCCATAGAGACCACCATCGCGCAGGGTGTAATAAAGCCCATTGCCCGGACTGGTGTCGGTGCCCCGGTAAATGAACTGGTTTGTGTACCATAGTTCTTCCCATTCGGCGCTAATTTCATTTCCTTTGGTGTGAAAGAAAACCGGGTTTTCTTCTTGTGTTTGGTGCCGGGCCTGGGAGCCATTGCTGTGCTGAACTTCATACAGAATCCCGTCCCCATTCATAAATTGCACCATATCATAAGGCGGCGATAGAGGGCCGTACATATGGAAAACAATGGGCAGAAAAATGACGGCTGGTGGCAGCGGTTCCGGCGTGGGCGTGGCTGAAGGGGTGGCGGTTGGCGTAACCGTGATCGTCGGTGTGATGGTGGGGGTTGTTGTTACCGTCAGGGTAGGCGTGATGGTCAATGTTGGCGTGGCTGATGGGCCTTCACCACTACCCGGCTGATCGGGGATGATCTGGCTGGTCACCAGCGAAGCCCCCAGAAACAGGCTCAAACTCACGATTAGAAGAACAAGAATTAATCTTTTCATACCCAAGAACTTACCATCAATTGGGGTAAGTTGGCTACTTTGTTAAGGTAGGGATAAAGTGACCCAAATGGGTAAATGGTCGCTGGCGGTGGCATCGGTCATTTTTCCGGCGCTTTGTGGTAACAAACCTTTGCTGAAAATGTGGTCTGTTTCCACTTCCAACCCATACTTGATCAGCGAGAAGCCGCTTTCTGCTGACGCTCTAACAAAACGGCCGTTACCCAAAATCTCCTCTAATTGAGCCACATCTGCCCGGTTCACAGTGTTAAAGTCGCCCCCCACAATCACATATTCGGCGTCTGGGCCACTATCTTCCAGCACGGCCGTAAACTGATTGCGGCGATAAGCAGGCAGCGTAAATATCGTTTCGGTATGCACGCTATAAACCAGGATGGGTAAATCATCCAAGGCGATTGTCACTACAGTGTCATTCCGAAATGAGTCTGCGGAATGAGGAATCCCTTTCTTCTGGCTACGGGATGAGGTGCTCATGAACAACCATCCCTCTTTCGGCCAACTGGTCAAGGCCCATCGCCGTGAATTGGGTCTGACACAGGAAGAATTGGCGCGGCGCGTGGGCTGTACCCCCACCACTGTCAACAAATCACGCCAAATCGTCAACAAACGGCCGTTCCCCCACAAAACATGCTAGAATGGCCTCTATGTAACCAACTTCCCGTCAACAACACATACGAACGCTCGTAGTAGGCGATTGGCTGGTCGCCGTCCAACGGCACTGAAGTGCCTACTAAAAACGTTTCAGAGGGTTTGTTTGTATGAACACCTTGTCGCTTTCCCTATTTGGTCGCTTTCAGGCCAGTTGGAACGGCCGTGCCATCCCCGGTTTCCGCACCCGCAAAGTGCAGGCGCTGCTAATCTATTTGGTGGCCGAACGGGCCGCCCACCGCCGCGAGAGCCTGATGGAACTGCTCTGGCCCGGTATGCCTGAACGTTCCGCCCGCCAAAACCTGCGCCAGATTCTCTACAACTTGCAGCAAGAAATACCGGACATGGTGGCTGTAGATGAAGGGGATGGGTTAACAGGCAACCAGCCGGTTGCCCCACTCCTTCTGGCCAACCGCCAGACCATCCAGCTAAACCCCCAGGCCGACGTCGTTTCCGATATTCGCCAATTCAGCGGCCACTTGCAGCACGTACAGAGCCACGCCCATAT
>CAADGU010000444.1 GCA_900696625.1 uncultured Chloroflexota bacterium
AGATGCGGCGACGGCCGTGCGCGACGCCGACATCATATGCACTGCTACCACTTCCCATACGCCGGTTTTTGACGGCCGTGATCTGAAACCGGGCGCACACATCAATGCCATTGGCTCTTACCAGCCTACCGTACAAGAAATTGATGCCGCCACCGTGCAGCGGGCGCTGGTCGTTGTAGACTCGCGCGAAACAACACTGGCCGAAACGGGCGACCTGATCATCCCCATCCAGCAGGGGTTGATCACAGCCGCCCATATTCACGCAGAGTTGGGGGAGATTGTGGCCGGGGTCAAGGACGGCCGTACCCACCCGCAGCAAATCACCCTGTTTAAGTCGGTGGGCACGGCCGTGCAAGATGCCATTGCCGGGCGCATTGCCCTGGCCAACGCCGCCCAAATGGGGCTGGGGACGCTGCTCGACCTTTAACTAACGTCTCATCTTCAACGTAGCAGCGCAACCACAGTGTTGCCAAATTTGGCATTGTTTTTCTCTTGTCATCTGACAAAATTATGCTACATTAGATTCTCAGAGTGGACACCCCTCTATTCGGAAGAGAAAGAACAACTCATCATCTTTACACAGTTCCCACAACCACGTAGTCTGGTTCATTGCTCCTCCCAAAGCAACAACCAGAACCCCTTATATGGTTCCGTGACCATCTCACATAACCTGATCAACGTCTGTTCTCCATTACTTCATATTGTCATGTCTATTTAGCCCGCCCGGTTCTTATTAATCGCGGCGGGTTTTTATTTTATTCGCTCAAGCTCACACAGGGCAGTGGGCGGTCTCTTGGCCGAGCCACCTGTTTGTAGCCACGCTGAGTCAAGTTAGCGAAAAAGGATGTGACTCACTCGGCAATGTGCTGACATCACCATTGTGATGGTCAGTTGCGCTGCTAGAGTGCTAGATACCCCAGCCAGTGATGGGGGCTATCTTTGAGTTACCCCTGGCAAAAGATCCACAAACAAGGAACCCTTTCTGTGAGTATGCAAGGAGGTGAATTTGAGTCAAGCATAAACAAATGTATAGGAACTACCCCATGTATCAGTAAAACTTTCTGCCTAAATCCACCAGGAGGAAAAATCAATGCAGAAGCAAGTCAATAACAACAGTACCCATATTCTAGATTCGCGTATTGCGTATCGTAAGCATATCTACCAGTTGACCCTGGCATTTGTCATGACCATCATCATCGCACTGGGGATGATTCCATCCCGCACAGCCGTCCAGGCTCATCCAGAAGGGGAGGGGTGTTATGATGCCGAAACAGGTGAACTTCTCGACGAAGAATGTGAAGATGATCATTCGGGTCACGAACATGAGCATGGAGAAGGGGAAGGCGGCTCCGGCATATTTGCTGACCCGGTCCCTGGTGAACCGGTTGATCTAGCCGTGACCACTTTCACATTCTCGGACAATATGACCCCACTGGGTTATTCACGGCGGACCGTGCCCACCAGCGGCGCAGGCAACAATTTCTACAACTCTGACCTGGCTTTCTGGGGCAATTACGCCTACCACGGTCACTATGACGGGTTCCGCATCATAGACATCTCCGACCCGACCAACCCCACCCAGATACTCAATTACACCGGCTGTGGGGCAAATTTAGGTCAGGGTGATATTGTTGTGTGGGAGAACCTGCTCATCCGTTCTTGGGATGCAACCGCCGGGTCTGCGACCCGATGTGCCGGTGAACTCGTTGGGCAAGGTTTCGAGGGACTCAACATCTTCGACATTAGCGATCCAACGGCACCCGTGCTTCTCCGCAATGTGCGCATGGCCTCTAACACCACACCTGCCGGTTGCGGATCGCATACCCTGACACTCGTGCCCGATGTCGCCAGAGGCAATTTATACGTCTACTCCACTCCCTCAAGCGCTTCCTGTCCAGGCGTGGATATCGTCCGCGTCCCGCTGGCTGATCCGGCAAGCGCGGTATATCTGCGGCGGGAGCCTGCGGGCCGCGCCTGTCACGACACGGGTGTCATCCTCGGTGATGTGAACCTCGTCGCCTGTGCCGGTGGTAATGGTTTGACCGTGTGGAGCATTGACCCAACCATTGATCCGCCGGCGGCAGGTTCTTTGGAGGACCCAATCCAACTGTATTCACGTTCGGTCACTGGCGTTACAGTTGGTCACTCCGCTGCCTTTACATTTGATGGCGAAGTGATCGTCTTCGGTCATGAACCGGGTGGTGGGTCACAGGCACAATGCCAGGCTGGAAGCTCAACTGTCAACAAGTCAATCTATTTCTTCGAGGCACGCACGGGTGTCCAACTGGGCACTTTCCAACATCAACGGCCACAAACGAACCGAGAGAATTGCACCTGGCATAACTACAACATTCTGCCAACCGACCGCGGCTATGTCTTTGTTTCCGGTAATTACCAGTCCGGCATTTCCGTGGTGGACTTCACAAACCCGGCGGCGGCGACAGAGATCGCTTATGCCGACCCGGAACCGCTTTCCCCTACCAGCCTCGTCCTCGGCGGTGACTGGTCAACCTACTGGTACAATGGCAATATCTTTGAAGCCGACATCCGGCGGGGTTTGATCGTTTGGGGACTTGAAGATCGCCTGAACAGTGGCACACCTGTGCTGACGCGCCTGAACCCCCAGACACAAGAGTTCTCTTTCCCGCTGGATACAACCCCACCCACGACTGAGGTGACCGGTGTCAGCGATGGAGCTATCTACACACTGGGCGAAGTCCCGGTTGCCGGCTGCCTCTCCACAGACAGCCAGTCGGGTGTGGCTCAGGAAGCGACACTTACGCTGGTAGGTGGCACGAATAACGGCGTTGGCAGCTTCACCGCCACGTGTAGTGGCGCTTACGATTGGGCTAACAATTTCGCATCTGACGCGGTGGCTCACTACCAGGTCCACTACGGTGGGCTAAGCGGCTTTACGGCCCCCATCAACCCTGACAACTCCAGTGTATTCCGTCGTGGACAGGCCGTGCCCGGCAAGTTCAGCCTTGCTGGCGCGATGGTAAGCTATGACTTTAGCGCCTGGACAATCCAGAAAGTCAGCGTGGTTTGTGCTACCCTTGCCGAAGGTGAGGCTAGTGTGGTGGGGTCGCTGGCACCGTTTCGCTACGATGCAACCGAAGATCAGTATATCTTCAATGCCGACTTCCGCAATCAGGCTGCTGGATCGTGCTGGAAACTGCGCGCAACGTTGGATAGTGGTCAGATATTCGACTCGGCCGTTTTCCAACTCATCCGGTAACGATCATCCGGTAACGGCAATTGTTTTAGCTAAACATCGTTGAAAATGAGATGGTGGGTGAACGGCCGTTCACCCACCATGCTTATTTGTGCCCCATTGAGCCACCTTTTCCACAAACTGCACGGCCGTGCCTATCCCATCCTCCGCGCGTAATTTTTGGCCGAGGGTGGCGGCCTTTTGCTGAATGGCCAGGTCACGCACCAGGGCGGTGAGCGCCGCTGCTAGATTATCGGCCGTCAGCTTCTTTTGCGGGATCGGTTGGGGGCCAGCACCTGACCGGTATACTCTTTCACCCCAAAACGGTTGGTCGGCCAGGAAAGGGCAGATGAGAGTCGGTTTGCCTGCCCGCAGACCAGCAGCGGTGGTGCCTGCGCCGCCGTGATGCACCACGGCGGCCATTTGTGGGAAGAGCCAGTCGTGTGGCGCTTCTTTTAACTGGAAGATAGTCTCCGGCAAATCTCCTGGTTGTAGACCACCCCAGCCTGTTGCCAATATGCCGCGCTGCCCGGCCTTTTGCAAAGCAGCCACGGCGATGGCTGCCAGTTTGTCGGGGTGTTTCCCGGCCATACTGCCAAAGCCGATGTATACAGGTGGTGGGCCTGCCTGCAAAAAGGCGGTTAAATCGGCCGGTGGCTGCCAATCGTCCGGCTGCTCCAGGAACCAGTAACCGCCGGCCTGCACCACCTCCGGCCAATCGGCGGGGCGGGGAATGAGATGGTGGCTGATGCCGTAGAGGGTGGGGGTGGTACGGCCGTCTGGCAGCCGCGTCTCGTTCAAAAAGCGCCCCCGTTTGGCCAGTCCCAACTCCTGCCGGAATGCGCCAATCACGTCAGCATAGGGCGCGGAAATCATGGGCACCATCTGGTACGTTAGCCGGTTAAACCAGCCGCCCAATGTAAAATTGGTGATGGGCAAGGGGAAGGCGCGGGTGGGGGTATACATGGGCAAAGCCATGGTCAGGATGATCGGTTTGCCCAGTTTTTCGCCGATGTGGTAGCCGCTGAGCGTTTTGGGGTGGTAGATGATTACATCGGGCAAGGCGGTCTGGGCGGCGGCCCAGGCGTCCCGCACCATGCGGGCGATCATCGGTTTGACCAGGTTTATGGCTTTGAAAGCTGAGCCGCCGCCTTCGATCATTGCCTTGCCTTCAGGCGTTTCCGTCAGGCGGATCATCTCGTCGTCCATGGGCAGGAAGGGGAGCTGATGCGCTTCGACCATTTCCTGGAAGAGCGGCCCGGTGCAAAGGGTCACGCTGTGCCCGGCTGTTTGTAGCCCTTTGCCCAGCGCCACATACGGCTGTACATCGCCGCGAGAGCCAATGGTTAAAATGAGGATTTTCATGGTTTTCCTTTCCAGAGAGAAGGGATTATCGTGTGCCCATCCCAAATTGTAAGATGTGAATGGTCTGATTGAAGAGATCGGCGGCGGGCGAGTCAAAGAAGGAACGGCCGTCTGCCAACCGATCAGCCGCATTCTCTTCCACCCGGCTTAGCAGGTAGCCGCCCAACTCGGTAATGATGGTATGGAAGATAAACGCCGCCAACTCTTCGTCTATTTGGGCGTCAATGCTGCCCTGTGTTTTGCCCTGCGCTACCAGTTGCGCAAAAAATGTGTAGGCGCTGGCTCTGGCCTGCTGCATCAATTCGGACGGCACATCGCCGCTCTTCACCGCCCGGTAGCCAATCTGGCTGAGTTGTGGGTGTGCCAGTTCAAACTGGACGCCTGTCTGGGCCAGCCAGGCTAGATAAGCAAAAATATCCATATCTGCTTCGGGCGGTGGCGTTGCCAGGAATTGAGCCTTTTGCTGCGCGCCTAGCTCTAGCAGGTAGCGGTAGAGTTCGGCTTTGTCGGCAAAGTATTGGTAAAAGCTGCCTTTGGCGATGCCGGCCTGGGCCACAATCCGTGAAATGGAGGCGTTTGCGTAATCATGGCTGGCGAATTCTGCCAGGGCTATTTCCAGAAAGTGCTGCCGTTTTTCTTCGGGCAGGTTGAAAAAGGTTTCTTTAGGCATTTTTGTTCCCGTAATAATGTGACCGGCCAGTCATATGACCGACCGGTCACATTCTACATGATCAGAAATTAGTTTGTCAAGGGTGTAACATTACTGGTTCAATTTTGCCTACTTGCACGGCCGTTAAAATGCGGTATCATAGATGTATTCTTATCCAATCAACAACACAAGGAAAATATGCGATGGGAAACCATCGTCACCTCCCCTAAAACTGGCACAAAAGAAACGCGACTGGAACAACTGGTTGGATAAGAAGAGGGTAGCGACACCCCCTCCTTGTGTTGGTCAAAGCCCGGAACGGCCGTCTTCACAGACGGTCGTTTTTTTTGTGCCGAGATTAGGGGCTGATGCCTGCGTACCAGAGCGCCTGTACTCGTTTGTTACCCGCTGCGAAGAGTGTTATGATTTGTTGATATTTACCTGATCAGGTACGTGAGCCATGATGATCGTAGACCAACTGGTAGTACAGCACCAAACACTGCGCAATAAAGCCGCTGAAGCGCCGGAGGCGGTAGGCATGAATGAAGTCATGGCGCTGATGGATCAGGTGCGGGCAGCCAGCGCCCACGTAGAAAACCCCCACCAACGTGAACAACTGCAAGCCATTTTGTTCCACTGGAACGGCTATGTACACAGCCAGACCGGCGCTTACCCCGGCATCCAATTGGCCGCTTTTTCACCACCGGCTGCTGCTCCCAGCCCGGAACGCACGGCGCGCGTCACCACCGCCGCTCCCCCTGAGCTAACCCTGCCGCGTGTGCATTGGTTGGTTTGGGTGGCGGCGGCGGTGCTGTTTGTGGGTGGGGCCATCATCGTGATCTGGCCGCTTTTATTTGGCAATGAGGGGGCCGTGGTGGCGGCGCCCACCTTGCAAGCGGAGGCGGTCTACACGGCCGTTGCCGCCACCCAAACGACCATTGCTTATGAAGCTACCGTCACCCGCGCCGTTATTGAACAAACGGCCAATGCTGCGGCGCTGTTGTTTGCCACCGCCACCAGCAGCGAAACGGCCGTTAGCGAGACGCCGCCCACCGGCCCGGTCGTGTATACCGTTCAGGCCGGGGACACGCTGTTTACCATTGCCCGGCGTTATGGGCTGACGTTGGACGAAATTATGATCCTGAACGGTCTGACGACAGATGCTCTGGCAGTCGGCCAGACATTGACGTTGCCTCATCCACCACTGACGCCAGAGGGGGACACGGCCGTGAATAACACGGCCGTAAATAACACGGCCGTCACTGCACCACCACCCCCCGCCGCCACACTCGCCCCCGGCCAACAACTGGCGGAGATGGTTATTCGCGCACCCTCGGCCAGCCTGTACAGCGGCCCCGGCGCCCAATTTAGCATCATCATGCCGCTGGCGCGGGGCACCTTTGCCTATGCTGTTGGCCGCAGCCAGGCCGGGGACTGGTATTTGCTGCAATTGGAAGATGGTGTCACTCGTGGCTGGTTGCCCGCTACCGATGTGGCCTTGCTTTACCCGGCTGTGCCCGACATCATCCCCGTCATTGTGGTGCCATGAGCGTGCTGCGCCGCCATGTGCTGCTGGCGACGGCCGTCTGCGCCGCCGCCATTGCGCTAATCCTTTATTGGCCTATTCGCCAACTTCCCCTGGCTTTTGATGACCTGCTGCATATTCGCCTGGTGAAAGGGCTGAATTACGCCACCGTCTGGCTGCCCAATACCGATTTTGCTTTTTATCGTCCGGTTCTGTTTCTGCCCGTTTTGCTCAGCCGCAGCCTGTTTGCTTATTATCCCGCCCCCTTTTTGTATGGGCTGAATTGGCTGCTGCACGCCGCCAATGCCACATTGGTGGTGGCGCTGGCCTGGCGGTTGTGGCAGCGTTGGCCTCGGGCGCTGGTTGCCGGGCTGCTGCTGGCCTGTTATCCCTTTTCCTTTCAGGCAGTGGCCGTATTTGGCAACAACATCTACTTGATATTGCTGCTGTTGATGCTGCTGGCGCTGCATACTTATTTGTGGGTGCTGGATAGGGGCGGTTGGTGGTGGGGGGTAACGGCCGTTCTCTTTTTCATCGGCCTGCTTACCCATGAACTAATGGTGCTGTTTGGCGTATACGCGGCGCTGACCCAATGGGCTTATACGCGCCATATTGAAATCAGAGAGTGGCGCTGGCAGCGCGGTTTGTT
The DNA here is from genome assembly GCA_900696625.1 of uncultured Chloroflexota bacterium. GTDB lineage: Bacteria > Chloroflexota > Anaerolineae > Promineifilales > Promineifilaceae > CAADGU01. The sequence continues at coordinate 7,403 of CAADGU010000444.1, forward strand.
GCCATTTACTCTTTCCCCTTATCTCCTCTTTTTGTTGGCCGGGGCAACCTATATTGTCCTCTACCAGTTTTTTCCCCTGGCCGTGCCGCCACAACCCGCCATCAACAATTTGCCAGAGCTAAAATTGCTGTACTTGGGGCAGGCGCTCGTTTACCCGCTGGCCTGGCTGGGGGCGCGGCTGCTGCCGGATAATGCGCCGCTGATTATCGTGATGAGCCTGTTGGCGACTATCATCTGGACGGGATTGGCAGCGCGGCAGGCGGAAAATCGCCTGGCGCTGTTGTTAGGGTGGGGCTGGTGGGGGGCAACGGCCGTCTTACTCACCATGACCCTGCCCACCGACTACATTTTGCACGGCCCCCGCCTGCATTATCTGGGCAGTGTGGGCGTTTGCCTGCTTTGGGCCGTTTTGTTGGATTCTCTGTTTGCCTGGCGGCGGGTGGGTCAGGTAGTCTGGGCCGTGGTTTTGGGCCTGATGCTGCTGATGGGCGCGGTTTTTGTGCGTGGCCGCATAGCGGCGCTGGCAAATTTGGGTACGCCGGTCACGGTGATGCAGGCGGAAATGGCGGCACGGCCGTTAGCCGAAGGCGTCTTACTGGTCAATTTACCGGCCTGGGTGGCCCCGGCGCGCAGTACCTTTCCTGTGGGCGTGGAGCATGCAGCCCTCATGGGCGAACATATTTTTGCCGAAGAACTGGTGTGGGAGAACCTAAACCAGGTGCGCCCGGTGCGGGCCGTAGAAGCGCCAGAACTGCGGCAGCCGGTGGACTATCCATATGGCCTTCATGTGCAGTCACCGGACATGGGCGACCCGGCGGTCTGGGCCCCCGCCGGGGCCAATGTGTTTATCAACCGGTTTACGGAAACCGGCGTGACCAGTGAATTTAGCGGCCGATTTATCCCGGCAGACACGCCTGCACTCAGCGCAGCCGAAGCGGCCGTGACGCCTCTGGCCGCATGGGGTGACACAGTTTTGCTAGATGGCACGGCCGTGTCTTGTGACCACCACATCGCCGCCGACCTCACCTGGCAGTGGGCGTCCACTGCCGCGACAACCTCGGTATTTGTGCAGGTGTTGGCTGGGGACGGCCGTTTACTCGGCCAGGCTGATGGCCCGCCGCTGCAACTGCGCCCCGATTGGCTGGCGCTGCCCCCTGGCTGGCTGGTGCTGGATCATCGGCAAATAGAGGTGGCGGACACGGCCGTTTCCGCCACACCCGGCGCCGGCGTGCCCTCTACCCTGCTCATTGGCCTCTACGACTACGTAACCGGCGAACGCGCCCCAGGCACAGACGCCGCCAAACACCCCTTACCTGACAATGCCCTCCGCCTGCCCATCCAATCCTGCCCTTAGAAAGCGTCTAAAAACAACTCCCCATCTGAGATTAGGAGACTAAGAGATTGGCAATCTCCTAATCTCCCAATCTCTTAATCTCTGTCGGGAGAAAGTAATAAATGGACGCTTACTTAGCATCTCTTCGCGCTCTTCGCGGATCAATAATTCAGCCACAAATCAAACCCGTCTATAATCATCATCACGCCCGTAATGCCACCCCAGGCGGCCAACATCACCGCCAGTAGTTCCAGAGACGTTTGCGGCGCGACCAACATCAGCAGCCCCAGTAAGATCATCAACAGCCCTACCAGGATGTCTGATGCGCGGCGCTTGTTAATATCCTTGCGTTTCATCAAGACGCGAATTCCGCCGAACAGGAACAGGCTGAACGCCACAAATAGAAAAAATGTCCAGCCCAATCCTTGCAAAAACACAAATGGCGCCAGCAAAATCAACCCCCCAAAAAAGGCGCTCAGGACGCCTTTCAGAAAACTCCAAGACCGGTCGGGCACATGTTTACCCAGAAAAGCATACAAAATGTCTACCAACCCATTAAAGATCAGGTAAAGACCCAAAAAGATGCCGATCAGAAACACGGTTCCCATTGGTCGCAAAAACAAGAAGATGCTCAAGATGATGACGGCAATTCCTTGAAGAACCACCAACCACCATAATCCCTGCCGGGGATGACTGATTGAAACTGTACTCATGATTTTCCTCCTTTGTAAATCGGGCATCGTTGCCCGATTAGCGCCCGGACAGGGATGTCCGGGCTACGATTTCCCAAATCGCTTTACAGTCGCGTCATTTACACCCAATTGTGCATTGACCAACCATTCAGAATGGTAGACAATGCCCTAATCGGGTGCTGTTTGTTGAACTGGCTTCACCGCTGAAGCCGACTAAAGCCATGACCACAAACGTATAACATGGTGGGGGAAAGTATAACACAAAGACGTGAAGTCGTTTACATAAGAGGTGAAACCATGAAAAGAGTAACTTTATTGATGGCACTGTTGATGACAGTGATGGGGCTGACATTTTGGCTGGCTGCGCAACCGGCGCCGGCTGCCAATCACCCTACGCTGGAACATGAGATTGTGGTGGTACGGGCTTATTTTGATGACCCGGCCATCGTGGCCGTTGTCGCCCGCACCCAAGAACCCTGGGAGGTGGACTACTACAAGAATTTTATGGTCTTGGAAGTAGACGCGGCCGAATACCAGGAATTAGAGCGCCTGGGATTGCGGCTGGAAGTAGATGAGGAGCTAACCGCCGAGATCAACAAAATCCGGCTGCCGCTGCCCGGTCAGGTGAGCGGCATTCCCGGTTATCCCTGTTACCGCACCGTTGAAGAGACATATGCCACGGCGCAATTTTTGGCCGCCAATTACCCCAACCTGGCCGAGTGGCTGGATGTAGGCGACTCTTGGGAAAAGACGGCCGGATTGGGTGGTTATGATATGCAGGTTTTGGTGCTGACGAACGAACTCATCCAGGGGGAGAAACCCAAATTGTTTGTCACTTCGGCCATTCACGCCCGTGAATATACCACCGCGGAATTGATGACCCGTTTTGCCGAATATCTGGTCAATTCCTATAACGTGGACGCCGACGCCACCTGGCTGCTGGATAACCACGAAGTTCACCTGATGCTGCACACGAACCCGGACGGCCGTAAACGCGCCGAAACCGGCATCTCCTGGCGCAAAAACACCAACAACAACTACTGCGCCAACACCAACACTCGGGGCGCTGACCTGAACCGCAACTTTCAGTTCCAATGGGGCTGCTGTGGCGGCTCCAGCGGCAACCAATGCAGCGAGACCTATCGTGGCCCATCACCTGCCTCCGAACCGGAAACACAGGCGGTGCAAAATTACATCTTTGCCAACTACCCCGATCTGCGCGAGCCACCCCTGAACGCGCCCGCGCCCATCACCACCACCGGCATCTACCTGGACATTCACAGCTACAGTGAACTGGTGTTGTGGCCCTGGGGTTTCACCAGTACGCCCACCGGCAACGGGACGGCTTTGCAAACATTGGGGCGCAAATTTGCCTACTTCAACGGCTATTATCCCGAACAGGCGATTGGCCTCTACCCCACCGATGGCACGACGGATGATTTTGGCTATGGCGAGGTAGGGTTGCCTTCTTACACCTTTGAACTGGGTACAACCTTTTTCCAGGGATGTGGCTTCTTTGAGAGCAACATCATTCCCGGTAACATGCCCGCCCTCATCTACGCCGCCAAAGCGGTGCGAGAGCCGTATCTGGCCCCCGCCGGGCCGGATGCCGTCAATGTGGCTGTGAGCAGCATTATCGTGGAAGCGGGTACGCCGGTGACGCTCACGGCCGTACTCAATGACACCCGCTACAACAACCAGAACGGCACGGAACCTACCCAAAACATTGTCGCCGGCGAGTATTACATTGATACACCCCCCTGGATTACGGAAACAACGCCGGTGGCGCTGCCCATGCTGCCCACGGACGGCAATTTCAACAGCCCTGTGGAATCCGCCTATGCGGTTATTGATACGTCCGCCTTGGCCGACGGCCGTCACCTCATTTACGTGCGTGGTCAGGATGCCAACGGCTGGTGGGGCGTCTTCAGCGCCAGTTTCCTCTTCATTGTAGACCCGGCCATCGCCCCGGTGCTGGCTGGCGACGTGACCGCCGCCGATACCGGTCTGCCCCTGGCAGCCACCGTTACGGCCAACACCATCTTCCAGACCCAGACCGACCCGCTCACCGGCATTTACCAGATGCAGGTGATCAGCGATACGTATACGATCACGGCCGTGCCCGACGACCCCAACTACGCACCGGCTACCGAAACCGGCGTGGTGGCCCAAAACGGCCAGACGGTTGTACAGGATTTCCAGCTTTACCCCTACTGTGATGTCTTCAACGACGATGTAGAATCGGGCAACATTGGCTGGACGGCGCAGACGCCCTGGGCCATCACCACCGAAGCCTCTCACAGCCCCACCCACTCCTGGACAGACAGCCCTGGCGGCAATTACGCCAACAATCGCAACGTGGCCATCACCTCGCCCATCATAGACCTGACCGGTTATGAAAATATGGTTCTCACCTACTGGCAAATCTGTGATACTGAAGCGGGTTACGATTACTGCCGGGTGGAACTCTCGACGGATGGCGGCGCGAACTGGAACGAAATTGCCAGCTTTGATGGCCCGCATACGCAGTGGGAAGAAATCACGCTGAACGCTTCGATGTTGGATAACCAGGCCAATGCCCGCATCCGCTTCCGCTTCACCTCTGATGTGACTGTCGTGGCGGATGGCTGGCATGTGGATGATATTCGGCTGCGGGCAGCAGGCCCGGCCTGTGTGGGTTATGTAGCCCCTCACGCCAGCTTTACCAGCTCTAGCCCAGATGCGTTGGGCGAGGCGACGCAGTTCACCAATACCTCAACCGGCTCTGAGCTAACCTTTGTTTGGGATTTTGGTGATGGCAGCAGCAGTATCCTGGCGAACCCGTCACACACCTATGCCGCTGTGGGCAGCTATACCGTCACCCTGACGGCTACCAATAACCTGGGCAGCGATGTGGCCACGGCCGTCGTGGAAATTCTGCAAGCGCCCCAGGCCAGCTTTACCGCCCTGCCGATTGTAGTCTTGGGCGAGACGGCCGTCTTCAGCAACACCTCCACCGGCGACAATCTGACCTACCTGTGGGACTTTGGCGACGGCAATACCAGCACCGAAACCAACCCCAGCCACCTGTATACCGCCGAAGGAGACTATACCGTGACCCTGACGGCCCAAAATGCGGTAGGCAGCGATACGGCCACGGCCGTTGTTTCCGTCTTAGCTGCGCCCCAGGCCAGCTTCACCGTCACCAGCCCCACCGAACTGGGCAGCGCCACCGTCTTCACCAACACCTCCACCGGCAGCGCCCTCTCCTTCTGGTGGGACTTTGGCGACACCATCACCAGCACGGAAACCAGCCCCAGCCATACCTACGCCACCACCGGCACGTTCACCGTGACGCTGACGGTGACAAATGCGGTGGGGGTGGATGTGGCTACGGCCGTGGTGGAAGTTATCGCTCCCATCACCCCTGGTTACACGCTGTTCCTGCCGATCATTGTGGCGGCGCTGCCTGAGTAACGGGGGAAGCGTCATCCGTAGCCCGTAATCCGATTACGGGCTACGGATGACGGAACGCAGACGTTCCAAAAACTCGCTGAGGATAATGGCAGTGGCTCCCCACACCATGTGCCCTTCTACGTCAAAGTAGGGTACGGTCAGGCGGTAGCCCTGCCGCTCAATGATTCCTTCGCGGCGGCTGTCTGGGTGCAGCAAGTAGCTGAGCGGCGCCTCCAGCAGTTCGGCCACTTCATTTTCGGCCAATTGGAACAACGGCCGTACCCCACTATGCACCCAGCCCACAAACGGATGCACTTCAAAGTCAGATGGCGGAATCCAGATGGAAGTCAATTCACCGAGGATGGTAATGGCTGACGGCCGTACCCCCACTTCCTCCTCCGTCTCCCGCAGCGCCGCTGCCGCCAGCGTCTCCCCCGCCTCCGCCCGCCCGCCGGGAAACGACACCTGCCCCGCGTGCGAGTTCAAATCATCCCGCCGCCGCGTCAACACCAGATGCAGCTCTTCCTGATGACAATACAACAGCAGCAGCACACTGCCAATCCGCGCCGCGCCGGGTAAATCGGCCGGGCGGTTGGCCGGGCGCGTCAGCGGCGCCATCAGGTAATGCGCTGCCTGGCTGTCAAACGGCGTCAGCGCCAGCGCCGCCTGGATGTGGGCGAGGGTGATGGGGGACATGAGGCGTTATTCGTAATCCGTGACCCGTAAGCCGTAAATCGTCGGATCACGGGTTACGGATCACGGATTACGGTTCACGAGGCAATCATCGCCTCAGAGGCACGAAAGACGTAGCCCAATCCCCGCTCTGAGGTGATGTAACGGGGACGCGATTTGTCTTTATCCTCAATTTTGCGGCGCAGGCGGTGCAGATGCACATGCAGGCGGTCTTCAAATGCCGGTTCGTTTGGCCAGAGGCGGCGCAAAATGAAGTCGGTATTGACGGTATGCCCGGCGGCGCGCATGAGGATGAACAGCAGTTTGGTTTCGGTGGGAGTTAGCGTCACCGGTTCACCGTATACCAGCGCCTGACGGCGCGGAAAATCAATTTGCAGCCGTTCGTCAACGCGGGTCACCGCGTCCAGGTCATAGGCAAAAGTGCCCATGCGCCGCAGAACGCCCTTTACCCGCGCTACCAGTTCCCCCGGCTTAAACGGTTTGGTGACGTAATCTTCGGCGTGTTCTTCTAGCCCCTGAACGACGGTTCCTTCCTCGTTCACGGCCGTCAACATCACCACCGGCACATCACTAAACTGGTGCAGGTTATAACAAAACTCGAATCCACTCATGCCCGGCGGCATGTGAATATCCACAATTGCCAGGTGGGGAAGCCCCTTTTCGACCAGGTACGCCAGGGCTGCTTCCCCCGATTGCGCTGTATAAACGCGGAATCCTGCCTGTTCCAGCGCGTGCTGCACAATGCGCAGGTTAAACGGGTCATCATCCACCGCCAGAATTTTGGCGCCATTTTCCATAGAATCATTCATGTTTAGAACCCTCGTATGTAAAAATATACCCTTTGTTGCGCCGGGATTGGATGTATTGGGGTTCGGTGGGCGACAGTTCGATTTTGCTGCGCAGCCGGTGAACGTAAACGCGCAGCCGATCTTCATGGGATTTGGGCGTATCTTCCGGCCACAATCGCCGGATCAGATAATTGGCGGTAATCAACCGGCCGGCCGCGCGCATGAGCAGGTAAAGCAGCTTGGTTTCGGTGGGGGTGAGCTGCACCGTTTGCTGGTGTACAATGACTTCGCCGCGCACAAAATTGACCGCCAGGTTCTCGTCAGCCTGGGTGTAGCTTTCCAGGGGAAAGGCAAAATCTCCCAACCGGTACAACACACGCCGCACACGGGCGGCTAATTCGCCCGGCGTCACCGGCTTTTTAATGTAATCTTCGGCATACTCTTCAATGGCCTGGATGATGACGTCTTCTTCATCTACGGCCGTGAGCATTATCACCGGTACATCGCTAAACTGATGAATTTTGTCGCAAAACTCAAAGCCATCCATGCCGCCGGGCATATTGATGTCTACCAGCGCCAGGTGCGGTAATCCCTGCTGCTCCATAACCTCCAGCGCTTCCTCTCCAGATTTAGCCGTTAGCACCTGGAAACCGGCGTCTGACAAATACCTCTCGGCGGTATACAGAGAGGTATCGCTGTCATCTACAACTAAAATACGAGAAGAAGAGGGGGTGGAATTTACCATGAAGCGTGTGCCTGAAGGTCACTGTCGTTTGTGATATAGTCTGTCAATTGTAACAAACCTGTGGCACTGGCTCAACTTTGCCGTGCTACGTCAAATGATGGACACGGCCGTCTGGTCACTATCTGGTCAAATCTACGTCATTTGACGTAGACGCTTCCACCAAAAATGCGCTATATGGCGGATGAGATTCCCATCCCCATCCCGTATGATGCACCGTAGAAATCGGTGATGGTCAGCGATATGATGATCGTTGCCTGCAACAACGTGAAGAAGAAGAGGCAAGAGCCATCCACTGCGCCATGAGCCGTAGATGGCTCTTAATATTTGGGTTGAAAAGTTGCGGCTGGTGGCTGGTACCGGTCACTCGCCACTTTAGACAAGGAGACAGATTAACGATGGATTACTACGAGAATTTACAGATCAATGGACATCCCCCTCAACGTCGCTCGCGCAAACCCCCCTGGCGCATTGCCCTCACCGCCAACCTCAAAAGCCAGATGTATTGGCAGCCGGGGCAGCCGCCAGATGCCGGCGCTGAATTTGACGCCCGCGAAACGGTGGAGTCCATTGCCGCCGCGTTGGAAGCCGACGGCCATTTTGTCCACATTTGTATGGCCGACCATACCTTACCCGAAACATTCATCAACTTACGCCCCCATTTTGTCTTTAACATCGCCGAAGGTATGGGCGGTGACGCCCGCGAAGCGCATGTGCCCGCCCTGTGCGAACTAATGGGCATTCCCTACACCGCTTCCCGTGTGTTGACCAATGCCCTGTCATTGGACAAAACGCAGACCAAGCGCATCTGGCACAGCATGGGGCTGCCGACGGCACGTTTTCAGGAATTTACCAGCAGCGACCAGCCCATTGACCCGGCGCTGCCTTACCCGCTTTTTGTGAAGCCGGCCCGCGAAGGCACCGGCATGGGCATGGGGCCAGAATCCATCGTGACGAATGAGGCGGATTTGCGAACCCGGGTGGCCTGGGTTATTGAAACGTACCGGCAGCCGGCGCTGGTGGAAGAACTGCTAACCGGGCGCGAATTCACGGTAGGGTATATTGGTAATCGTGGCTTTCCGGGGGGGCGGACACGGCCGTACCTCTATAATTTTGAGGGCTACCATTTCTTCCCTGTGCTGGAAATTGACGCCAGCCGCAGCGTCACGCCTGGCGTCTACGGGCACGCCGCCAAATCGCTGGAACTGGATGAACATGGCGCGCCCGCTTACCTCTGCCCGGCCGATATTTCCGACGGCCTGCGCGAGCAGTTGTATTCCCTCACGCGGCAGGCGGCCGAGGCCATTGGCGCGTGTGATGTCTCCCGCATTGATTTCCGCCTGAACGCCGCCGGGCAGCCGATGCTGCTGGAAATCAACACGCTGCCAGGGCTGAACCCGGCAGTGAGTGATGTGTGCATTATGGCCCGCGCCGAGGGGATGCCTTATGAAACGCTCATCACTGAAATTTTATACCTGGCGGCCGAACGGTTTAATTTGCCGCGCCCGGTCATCCATCAATTGGGGAGTATGGCCGTCGCCGAACCCGCCCTCCTGCTTCCACGCATCACTCCTTATTCTCGTTAGCTCCGTTTGTAGTAGGCGATTTATCGCCCTTCGTTGGCGATAAATCGCCTACTACAAACGTTTCCCCTTCTCTTTTGTCACCTGGTACTAATGCCAGCGCGCCCCAATTTGAGGATAATGGACTATACTGGCGGTGGCCGGTTTTAACCGTGCCATCTGTCTGCTGTGGCCGGTTTCTGACCGCGCCGCCGCTGTAAAAATCCAACCACTATTGATGAGGACTAACTATGAATGAATTAACCCCCACCATTCACACCCGCGCCCCATTCTGGCAAGACGTACCGGCCGAAAAATGGACCGATTGGCGCTGGCAAATGAGCCACCGCCTGAACAGCCTGGACGAACTGGCCCAGGTTGTCAATCTCACCGACAGCGAACGCCAGGCGTTGCAAACGAACAACTTGTTCCGGGTAGACATTACCCCCTACTTCGCCAGCCTGATGGACCCGGACGATATTCACTGCCCGGTGCGCAAACAGATCATCCCCACCAGCCGCGAAATTGTGCCCTTTGAGGCGATGATGGAAGATTCATTGGCCGAGGATAAACATTCACCCGTGCCGGGTCTGGTGCATCGTTATCCGGATCGGGTGCTGATGTTGATTACCACGCAGTGCGCCAGCTACTGCCGCTACTGCACCCGCAGCCGCATTGTGGGCGACCCCGGCGAAACGTTTAGCCGCCAGGAGTTTGACGCCCAAATTGCCTATATTGAGCAGACGCCGCAAATTCGGGATGTGCTGCTCTCTGGCGGCGACCCGCTGGTGCTGGCCCCCAAACAGCTAGACATGATCCTGGGGCGGCTGCGGGCGATTCCACACATTGAAATTATCCGCATTGGTTCGCGTGTACCCGTTTTTCTACCGCAGCGGGTGACGGACGAGTTTTGTGAGATGCTGGCGAAGTATCATCCGCTGTGGATGAACATTCATGTGAACCATCCCAAAGAGATTACGCCAGAACTGGCGGCGGCATGTGACCGGCTCTCGCGGGCGGGTGTGCCGTTGGGCAACCAGAGTGTGCTGCTGGCGGGGGTGAATGATTCCGTCCATATCCAGCGGCAGTTGGTGCATGAGTTGGTGAAGATTCGGGTACGGCCGTATTACCTCTACCAGTGCGATCTGGTCAAAGGCGCCGGCCATTTTCGCACCAGCGTCAGCAAGGGCATTGAAATTATCGAAGGGCTGCGCGGCCACACCTCTGGGTATGCCGTGCCAACGTATGTGGTGGATGCGCCTGGCGGCGGCGGCAAGATTCCGGTGATGCCCAACTACATCATTTCTCAAGCGCCGGGTAAGGTGGTGCTGCGCAACTTTGAAGGCTTTATTACCACCTATGCCGAGCCGCTGGATTATGACCCGCATGAGGTGGAGTTGCAGCAGTATGAAGTACGCCGCCGGCTGGAGCCGGGGCAGGAAGGTGTGCTTGGTTTGTTGGAAGGGCAGCGCATGACCATTGAACCGGAGGGGTTTGGCAGCACGCATGCGCGCGGCGGCGGCGAACACCGGCTGCGCAGCGGCGATCTGGCCGCCAAATGGCAGCCGTTGGGCGTGGGCGCCATGGAAGGTGAACAGGCCAAAACGCCCAAACAAGTGACTGCCAATATACCCGTTTCAGAAGTAGAGCCGGAAACGGCCGTGCCCTGACAACAAGGCGGATGAGATTGGGAGATTAGGAGATTGAGAGATTGTCAATCTCCAATCTCCCAATCTCCAATCTCCTTTTCGGTGAACACCCAACCAGATTCCAGCCTGATTTCCCTGATTCACAACCTGCCCGGCATGGTGTATCGCTGCCATCACGATGAGCAGCGCACCTTGTTGTTTGCCAGCGATGGCTGCCAGGAGTTGACCGGTTATACGGCGGCGGCGCTGGTAGCCAATTGTCAACTGGCGTTTGCCGATTTGATCCGGCAGAGCGACCGGGATGGGGTGTTTGAGGAATTGGCAACGGCCGTGTCTCAGGCACGGCCGTATCGCTGCATTTACCACATAACCACTGCTGCCGGCGAACAACGGTGGGTGCTGGACAAAGGACGGCCCGCCCCGCAGCCAGACGGCACGGTGGTGATGGAAGGGTTTGTCAGTGACCACACGCGGCGGATGGTGGCCTTTCGCCAGTTGGAGCAGCAGTTGGCGGAAAAAGCGCGCAAGGCCGAGCAGGTGGTGGTGTTGGAAGAGCGCAACCGGCTGGCGCGGGAGCTGCACGATTCGGTGACACAATCGCTTTACAGCGTGACGTTGTTTGCCGAAGCGGGGCGTAATCAGGCGGAAAACGGCCAGTTTGACCGCGCTGCCTGGTATTTTGCCGAGATTTTGGAGACGGGGCAGCAGGCGTTAAGGGAGATGCGCTTATTGGTGCATAAGTTACGGCCGTCCGCCCTGGAAAAGGATGGGCTGGTACCGGCCTTACAGCACCGGCTGAACGCGGTGGAAGGGCGCGCCGGTATCCAGCACCAACTCGTTGTCGAAGGGCAGATTCATTTATCGCCAGAGGTGGAAGAGGCGATTTATCATGTCAGCCAGGAAGCATTAAATAACGCCATCAAACATGCCCGCGCTTCCCAGGTGCGGGTAACGGTGTACCAGGATAACCAGCATCTGGAACTGACGGTGTGGGATAATGGGTGTGGGTTTGATGTGGACACGGCCGTGCAAAGCGGCGGTCTGGGCTTAACCAGTATGCGTGAACGGATGCAAATGGTGGGCGGTATTTTAGAAATTCAATCAATTTCCGGTCAGGGAACAACAGTACGAGTGACAGTATGAGTGATGTTATTCGGGTCTTTTTGGCCGATGACCATGCGGTGGTGCGGCGGGGGTTGGAGGCGCTGATTGAAACGCAGGCCGATATGGTGGTGGTGGGCACGGCCGTAGACGGCGAAGAGGCCGTGCAGCAGGTAGACCGGCTGTCACCCGATGTCATCTTGCTGGATATTCAAATGCCGCGTAAAAACGGCGTGACGGCCATTGGCGAAATTAAAACAGCCCACCCAGACGCTCGTATCCTGGTGCTGACCAGCTTTGGCGACGATGATACTGTTTTTGCCGCCATCAAAGCTGGGGCCATGGGCTATTTGCTTAAAGACTCCTCGCCACAGGAGTTAATGCAGGCGATCCGCCATGTGTATAACGGCCGTGCCTCCCTGCATCCCGACATTGCCCTGAAAGTGATTCAGGAACTCAACAAACCACCCGCCGATCTGCCGCTTACCGACGATCCATTGACGGAGCGGGAGGTTGAGGTGCTGAAATTAGTGGCGCGCGGCCTGACCAATCAGGAAATTGCCGATCAATTAGTTGTCAGCGAACGCACTGTGCGCACCCATCTCAGCAACATATTGGGCAAATTGCACCTGGCTAACCGCACCCAGGCGGCGCTGTATGCCCTGCGCCAGGGTCTCGCCCGTCTGGAGCCGTAAACAAAAAGAGGGCAGGCTGTTCAGCCTACCCTCTCTCCTTCCTTACTTCGCCGATACGGAATTAGTTTTCCGAAAAAGTGAAGACGACGCTGTTTTGGCCGCCGTGTTCGTTGGGCCAGTAGGCGTCGGCGGCTTCGTCATTGAGCCACTCTTGCCCATTGACCAGATAACGGAACTGGTAACGGCCGTCTTTGGGCAGACGAACCTTGGCGCGGAACGGGCCATTTTTGGCCGGTTTCATTGCCACCGGCGTCCAGCCATTGAACTCACCAACCAATACCACTGCTTGCGCGTCGGTGTTGTTGACTTCAAAGGTGACTTCACACTCTTCACTTGTTTTGAAAAATTTCTTCTTAACCATTTGTAAAACCTCCAATTGCATAGAAAAAGCCGCCCATGGGAGGAGCGGCTCTCTTTTTTCAACATTCCGCCTAGTCTAAAAATTCGCCAGGACTCAAGACATTATAGACATAATGGTTGATGTGTCAACTATTTGACTGAAAGATTAAAGGAATATGACCGTGCTTAAGCCACAAAGCTACGAATCAAAGCATCGGGATTCAGCCTTTTTTCCCCTATCAAACCGGAAATGCGCTCTGCCGTTGGCTGTCCCTTTTGCCACAAAGGCTGCAAAAATGCGCCGGTCGCCGTGGAGAGCGGCCATTCTTTACCCACCTGAGCTTCTAGCTGCGCGGCGATCTGAGCGGCCAACATCCAGGCGCGGAAGTATTGGGCATTGTAAAAGCCATCGTCCACATCCAGCAAATAGTAGGCGGCGGAGATATTGAGGCCGAGGTGTTCCTGAAGGACGGCCGTGTAAAAACAGGCGGGATCAGACAACCCCGTATGCAGTTGGTTTTCATACAATACCTTGGCGGCGCAGCGCCGGGCAAACAGCAGCCGCGTAAAGCGCATATAGTCCCCATACGGGCCATAATCGGCCGCGCCCAACATCTCCCGCAGCCATACCGGATTGGCCGGGAACTGCTCAAACAAAAAGGCAAACGCTTCCCCCACCGAATCATCACCCAGGTAACGGGTGGCAAATGGTAACTTCGCCGGTATGTGCCGGCCGTGTAAGGCATGCCCCAGTTCATGGAACACCGCTTTGTAGTCCTGGTGGCCGCCCACCGGGTTAACCACCAACTTAATCTCATCCGGCACCTGCACAAAGGCGCAAAACGGCCGTAATACCTTCCCCTCTCGCGGCTCCAGATCAAGTTCTAAACCGGCCCTATCTTGCGGGGAAAAACCAAACAGGCGGATGGTTTCGTAAACGGCCGTCTGCAACTTTTCGGCCGGGAACAACCTGTCAAACTGGCTGCCACGCAGCAGATAAAACATATCGGCCGCGTCTGGTCGGGGCGTCCCCAGCATGATCTGGCTCCAATGGCTGAGGGCGCGGAAGTAGGGTACGGCCGTTTCCCGTAAAAAAGTTTGGGCCATCAATTCCAGGTTTTCAAGATGTAGGTTAAGCAGTTCGTCACATAGCGCATGATACGAAGCAAAACCGAGGAACCTGGCCTGCGCGTTCACCTGCCGCCACCGTTCTTGCCGCAGCCGGTTATGCCCGGCTACCAATTCACTGCGTCCCGCATACAAAAGCCGGCGACGCGCCGGGTCTGCTTCTGTGCTTAACAAACCGGTGGTGGCAAAAAACGGCAGCGAATCGCCATCCCAGGGCAGTACGGCCGTGCCCAACTGCTCCCAAAACGCCTCATCGTGGGGTAAAGATGATTGCCGTAAATACCGCATCGTAGCAAAAGCCGCCAACGAACGATAGTCATCATCGGCATGGGTGCGCGATAGTTCAATAAGCTCCCGCGCCACATCCACAGCAAACAGGTCGGTATTCTCTTCGTAAACGGCAGCCAGGTCCGTCTCGACCGGCAGCCCCGCCTGTGCCCGATATTGGGCGGCCACTTCTGCCTGCCAGAAAACCTCAGCCCGGCGCTGATAATCGGCCACATCTACCACAGTAGTTTCCGGCATTGCTAACATTTACGCCTCCCGGAAAGTTTTCCAGGTCAGCGCCAACACGCCGCTGGCTACCAATACCACCGACCAGATAATCAACATCACCCCCACGCCCAGCCAATCGGCCAAACCAGCCAGGCTGGCCCCGGCGGCGATAGCCATACTGCTCACCACCATAATCACGCTAAAGACACGGCCGATCATGGGGCGCGGCGCATTCTCCTGCACAATGGTGCGAATGCCGATAAAGACGGCCGCATTGCAGACCGCCCCCAGGAAAAAGAACGGCAGCGAAACCGCCATCAGCAGTGTTGTTGTCGTCTCGTGTTGAGACGCCAACCATAAGGGCAGCAGGACGCCAAGAAACTGCCCCACGCCCATGCCGATGACACCGCCGGCCAACAAACGGCCGCGCGGGGCATCGGCGGCAAACCGCGCCAGAATATAAGCGCCACAGGCAATCCCTAACCCAAATACCCCTTCTAACAGGCCAAAACCAATCGCGCCCGCCCCCAACACATGGCGGGCAAAAATCAGCAGCAACGCCTGGGTTGCGCCCACTGCTAAGGGGGCGATCAGGCTCAGCAAGACAGTGCCTTTTAAGATGGGCGACTGCCAGACGTGGGCGAAGCCGGCACGAATACCGGCAATGACATCCGGTTTGGGGGCAGCCTCGGCGGCGGCGCTCTCAGTCTGGGGCAGCCGCATCAAGAGGATAAACAAGGCAGATACCAGGAAAGTAAAACCATCAATGACAAAAGCGCTTTGCACCCCCACCCATTCCACCAGCAGACCGGCAGCGGCAAACCCCAGGAAGCCGATCAAGGTCATGGTGGATTGATCCAGCGAATTGGCCGCCATCAACTGCCCTTCACCCACTGTTTCTGGGATGGTGGCAATCTTGGCGGGCAAAAAGAACTGCTTGACGGCAGCGATGATAAAACTCAGGGTATACAAAACCACCAACTGACCGGTGATGGTTAAGGGCAGTAAGGGAACGAATAAGATCGCAAAAATAAAGATGGCGCGGATGACATCGGACCAGATCATGGTGCGCTGGCGGTTCCAACGGTCGGCAATGACCCCGGCAAATAAACCAAAAATTAAAGCGGCTAATGTTTGCGTGAGGAAGGCCAACCCCAACTGCACGGCCGAACCGGTGATGGTGTAAACCATGATGGGAATGGCTATTTCGCTAAATTTGTCACCAAAGGTGGAAATGGCCTGCCCCAGCCATAAAAGACGAAAATTGCGTGAGGCTAATACATGACGTTGCGGAACAATGGTTTCTGATGAGGAAAGGGCGCTGCTCATATGGTGTTCTCCCCTTTTTATGTTTGCCCAATGATGATGAGAATAAGGGTCACGGCCGTTGCCGACCATGACCCTTACCGGATTGTGATCAACCCTAAACTAACCTGTCCAAGAATAACCGTTTTTCATGCTGCACACTCCTTCATAATATCCGGTTAACCCAACAACAATAAAACTGCGTTGCGACAGGCCCGCAAGAACACCATCACAACACAAGAACAACACACACCACATATACATGATGTGGCAATTCACCCTGGTCAATCCTATTCAATTGCTGCACTACAAATGAAGTTACATTACCACGAAATATGTAACTTATTATCCTTAAAGCCTGTCTTACAGGCAACAATAAAAATTTCATAAACAACAATGGGAAAAAGGTCATTCACCCCTTTTCCTATTGAGGAATAAGGAGGCGTCTTCAATAATGTATAGCGGGGGCTGGCAGATCAATCAATCCACTTACCAGTTACCCCAAAAAAGAACAGCTTCACATCACAGGCAGAATTTCAATGTAGGAGAGTAGTATCATGAAGCGAATAGTTAGTATGGCTGTATGGATGGTTTTATTAACGGCCGTCGTCAGCGTCGTCCCCACCAATTCTTCCCCAACCCGTTCAATTGTGGTGCAAGCCGCCACTGTGCATATTGCCGCAGAGGTGGCGCAGACATATGGCGGGCAGGTTCAGGCCGAACTGCCGATCATTAACGCCGTTTCCGTGAAGATACCCACCCACCTGGCTGCCAACCTGGCTAAAGACGGGCAGGTGGTGGCTGTCTATGAAGATGGGCAAGTGAATGTGGCCGGTAATGCCCCCGAGATGTACGCCCCAGAAGTGATGGGCGTCTCTGCTGTGTGGGATGCTGGTTATGATGGTGATGGTATTGGCGTGGCCGTGGTAGATACTGGCATTGCCACCATGAACTGGAATCGCGGACGGATTATGGCCCGTTACGATGCCCTGGACAATGGATCGCACAAACCAGACCCCCATGGCCACGGCACGATGATGGCCAGCCTGATTGGGAACGATCACACCGACTCGAATGGCACAATTGGCGTCGCCCCCGCCGTCAATTTGATTGATGTGCGCGTCCTGGATGAAGAGGGTAAAGGTGCTTACTCGGATATCCTGGAAGGGCTAAACTGGATTCTGCAAAACAAGGACGCTTACAACATTCGTGTTGTCAACCTCTCGCTGGTCGGTGGGATTGACAGCCCCTATTGGGCTGATCCCATTAATCAGGCGGTTGAGGCGCTTTGGGCGGCCGGGATTGTAGTCGTGGCGGCGGCCGGGAATGATGGCCCAGGCGCCATGAGTATTGCCGTGCCCGGCAATGATCCGTTTGTCATTACGGTCGGCGCGTATACAGATAACTTCACGCCAACGGATGAGGGCGACGATTACATTACCCCATTTAGCGGCGCCGGCCCCACCGAGACGGGTTTTGTGAAACCAGACGTGGTTGCCCCTGGCGCGCATATGGTGGCCATGACCAAAGCCGGTACGACCTGGGCGCACAGCCACCGGGAGGCGCGTATCCGGGGTGAGTATTATCAGATTGCGGGCACATCATCGGCAACGGCCGTGACCTCCGGCGTGGTGGCGCTCATGTTACAGGCCAACCCGGCGATGACCCCCAACCAGGTGAAATATGCCTTGATGGCCGCGGCCCGGCCGGCGGCTTATACAGATGGTAGCCTGGCCTGGAGTATTTTCCAGCAAGGGGCGGGGCGTGTGGATGCGGCAACGGCCGTACTCACTCCCCCGGCTGGCGAGGCCAATGCCAACATGACCCCCGGCCAACTATACGTTGGCCCGGCAACCTTCCAGGATGGCGTTTTTGTCATCGTCGGTGAAGATGGGCAGCCCTTGTCTGACGCAGCCGGTTATTCGTGGACAGGTGGTTACTCCTGGACGGGCGGCTATTCGTGGACAGGCGGTTACTCCTGGACGGGTGGTTACTCCTGGACAGGTGGCTATTCCTGGACGGGCGGTACTGATTGGCAAGAATGGCAAGACGGTGACGTGTGGCAAAGTGGCTATTCCTGGACGGGCGGTTACTCGTGGACGGGTGGCTATTCCTGGACGGGCGGTTATTCGTGGACAGGGGGCTACTCCTGGACAGGTGGTTATTCCTGGACGGGCCTGGCTGATTACAACAATTAACGTTGGGAGTGGCTGGTGGCTGGTGGCTAGTTGCTATACTAGCCACCAGTCACCAGCCCCTACAAACAATTTATTCCCCATGATCTCCTATGGGCATCATGGGGTTTTTGTTTTAAAGTTGGGGTATGGTAGCAATTTTGCTGCAAAAAACTTGCGTGTTCACAATTATTTATGCTTAAGTTACGCAACATCTATTCAGGCTTTTTGACTCTGGTTGGGGTAACAATTGTTATTTGGGGCGCCTGGTTATTCCTGAATGCGGATGACAAGATTACACTGCTGCTGCTGCTGCTGATTGCCATTGCGGCCCAGAGTACGATGACCTATATGGTGGGTGGGCGTTTCGGCGTTTCTGTGAGCGGCGCCATGAGCTACGCAGTGGTCGGTTTATATGACCCCATCACCGGCGGCGCGGTGGCAGCTATTGCCGAAATTGGGCTGTGGGTGGTTAATTTGCGTTCAGGCCAGCGCGTATGGAAAGCTGAACTGGAACGGCTGGGGGTCAATGCCGGTATGCAGGCCATTTCCATCTGCCTGGCTGGTGTTGCTTTTTATGTGACCAACAGTTTGTTGGGCGGTGACACGATTTTGGCCCGTACCGTGCCCTGGTTAGTGGGGGCGGTTGTGGGCGACCAGGTTAATTTTTGGCTGCTGGCGATGATTATCTTTCTGGCGCACGGCATTAAGCCGCTGGAAATGTGGCACGATAATCGTTGGGCCGTGCCGATGAATGTGACGGTGATGACAGTGGGTGGGGGGCTGGTGTACACGGCCGTGTCCCTTTTTGGCCTGCTCGGTTTAGCCATCTTTGTCTTACCCATTATTCTCTCCGCCTATTCCTTCCGCGTGACCGTCAACAATGCCAAGAAACAAATGGACAATTTAGAAGACCTGGTGGTTTTGCGCACCCAGGCGCTGGCCGAAGCCAATGATGAACTGGAGCGGCTCAACAAAGAAAAAGACCAATTCCTGGCAGTATTAACCCATGATATGCGCACGCCGCTCACCAGCATTAAAGGATATGGCAGCATCTTGCGTGACCGTGAATTGTCCCGCGAGCAGCAGGTACAAATTGCCAATGTGGTGCTGCGCAGCCAGGAAACGCTGCTGGAAATTGTGAATAACATTCTCGATCTGGAAAAGATGACTTCTGGCGCCGGGTTAGAATTAGACCTGTCGGAGTTTGACCTGGCGCTGCTGGCGAAGAGTACGGCGGAAACGGTGCAGGCGCAGGCTTTGGAAAAACAAATCAGTTTGAAATTTGATCCCGTGCCCACGCCTATTTTGATTACGGCCGACGAAAAGAAGATCGAACGAGTTTTGACCAATCTCATCTCCAATGCCATCAAATATACACCGAAGGAAGGATCGGTGGAGGTGGTGGTGACTGCAAACGGCCGTTACGCCCTGGTAGAGATTGCAGATTCCGGCTATGGCATCCCCGAAGATGAGCTGCCTTATATTTTTGACCGCTACAGTCGCGTCAAAGGGCACCAAAACCTGGCTATTGGCACCGGCTTAGGCCTGACTATCGTCAAAAACCTGGTAGAAGCGCACCTGGGTTTCATTTCTGTAGACAGCGAAGTGGATAAAGGCAGCACCTTTGCCGTGCGATTACCACTCAACCAGCCCTGAGGCAAAGAAATCAGGTAATTGGGTAATTGAAGCCAATTACACAATTACTCAATTACTCAATTACCCCATCACCACAACTCCGACCCTGCATCCCCCTTAAACGGGCCAACCACATTGCTGGTGATCCAGCCGCCATAAAAGCCACCGGGTTGCGGCGTCACTTCTTCCTCATCTACCGTGCAAGAATCCATATACTGGGCATAAAAAGCGATATACATGCGAATGGGCGCAAACGCCGGTGTGGGTGAGGGGTAATACCAGGCGGCAATATCTACCACCCGGTCACCGACTATCACGCCATAATAATGTGCCTCCCCCTTCCACTCGCAAAACGAACGATTAAAGCGCGGGATCAGGTAATCCATTTGTACATCCTCAGGCGGGATGTAATAGACGGGGGGGTGGCTGGTTTCCAGCACTCGTTTGGCCCGGCGGGTATCGGCAATGATGACGCCGTTCAATTTTACTTGAATGTGTTTTGAGCAATCTTCCAGGCGTGGTGGGCGGGGGTAATCCCATACCGATTCCTGGCCTGGGCCTGGTTCAATTCGTTTTAGCCGCATCTTAAAATTCTCCTTTAATAGTGGCTGGTGGCTAGTGCGGCCGTGTGCTTTGCCATACCGCCGCCACAATGTCTACAAAGGATTGTTCCAGTTCGGTCAACTGCCGTTCGCGGCGGGTAATGACAATGGCGTCCCAATCAAACTGGAAGTCAGGTACATTGAGTTCTACCAGATGAGACACGGCCGTCAGCCGGCGCGGCAAGAAGGTGACACTGTTTGGCAGTTGGGCCATGGGTAGGGCGGCGGGTAGTGGCACCCGCACGGTTGGCCCGGTGGCCACGCTGATCTGGCGCAAACTCTCCAGATAGGCGTCAAACGCAGCGCCCCAATGAATGATAATCAGTTGATACTGCCACAGTTGAGCAATGGGCACGGCCGTTGCCTTCGCCAGTTCATGCTCCGGTGATACCGCCGCCACCATTTCATCGTGCAGCCGCAGCAGCGTTTGTGTTTGGGACGCATACCGGGGGAAAGCCGCCGCCATAGCCAGATTGACCACGCCATCGAGCAACTGATTCACGGCAAAATCAGAATGACCAGCCTCCACATACAGTTCTGCCTGGGGATGCGCCTGCCCAAACCGATTCACCACTTCCGGCAGCAAATAAGTTGCCAGTGAGAAGGGGCAGCACACTGTTACCTTGCCTACAGTGCCGATCTGGGCGGCGCGCACGGCCGTGTACCCCGCATCCAAAATCCCCAACGCCCGCTCTGCGTAATCCACAAACGTGCGCCCCATCAACGTCAACTGCACCGGACGCCGGTCCCGAAAAAACAACTCTCCGCCCAAACTTTGCTCTAACTGCTGAATCCGGGCGCTGAGCGACGGCTGTGTCAGGTTAAGTCGGGAGGCGGCCCCTGTAAAACTGCCTTCCCGCACCACTGCTAAAAATGCTTCGATCTGCCCTAGTTCCATGGTATTACGCTTTAGTATAGCCCAGAATGCCAGAAATAAAGGTTGTATAGCCACAAATCCCTATCGGGCTGCCCACTATACTATCAAAATTTTCTATAAAAGGTATAGCTAATATAGCCTTGAGGCGACTGAGTGTTTGTGATAATCTGCCTGCTGTGGCAATTTGAGGGGAGCTGCACCTGGTAAACCAGACAATAAACGGAGGTCGTCATCATGAGCAAGCGGGTTTTGTATGTGGAAGATCATGCCAACAACAGGTTATTGGTTCAGCGGATTGTGCAGGCCGAAGGGCTGGAATTTTTAGCGGCGGCAGATGCCGAAACGGGCTGGCACACGGCCGTTACTCACCAACCAGACCTCATCTTCATGGATTTGCACCTGCCCGGCGGTCTCACCGGCTTTGACCTCACCCGCCAACTGCGACAGCACCCCGCCTTTGCCCATACCCCCATCATCGCCCTCACCGCCTTTGGCAACGATGAAGCCGAACAGGCGGCTCTGGCCGCAGGCTGCAATGATTTCCTGCGCAAACCGGCCGACATTCGCCAGATTCGCGCCATCCTGCGCCAATACCTGGGCGAACCAGCCCAAACTGCCCAACCCGGCACGGCCGTACCCGTTGCTTATCTCTAAAATTAGGAATTATGAATTAGGAATTATGAAGCAAGAGAGCCAGATTCATAATTCATCCTTCATAATTCCTAACTCCCATGAGCTACCTTTCCCACCTGGAATGTTCTCTGACCGGGCAGCGATATGACGCCGACCAGGTCATTCGCCTCAGCGACGCCGGGCAGCCGCTGCTGGCCCGGTATGACCTGGCTAAAGCGGCAGCCGAACTAGACCGGGATGCGCTGCTGCGACGGCCGTGTGATATGTGGCGTTTCCAGGAACTCTTGCCCGTGCGCGATCCGCAGTACATCACCACCTTCGGGGAAGGTGGCAAACCCGTCCTCAAACTAGACCAATTGGGTCGCCAGCTGGGCCTCAACCAGCTTTATTTGAAGGATGAAGGGCAAAACCCCACCGGCAGTTTTAAGGCGTTGGGGTTGGCCGCCGCTGTCAGCCGCGCCCGCGAATTGGGCGTTACCGAATTTGTCATCCCCACCGCCGGTAATGCCGGCGGTGCTTTGGCCGCCTATGCCGCCCGCGCCGGGCTGCGCGCCCACGTCTACATGCCCCAAGATGCCCCGCTGATCAACATCAACGAAGTGCAGATGACCGGCGCCGACCTGCGCCTGGTCAACGGGCTGATTAACGACGCCGGCCGGGAGGCGGCTGCCGACGCCATCGTGGGCGGCTGGTTCGATGTCTCCACCCTTAAAGAGCCATACCGCGTCGAGGGCAAAAAAATCATGGGGTATGAACTGGCCGCCGCGTTCAACTGGGAACTGCCGGATGTGATCATCTACCCCACCGGCGGCGGCACCGGGCTGATTGGCATGTGGAAAGCGTTTGCCGAAATGGAAGAATTGGGCTGGATTGGCAGCCACCGGCCACGCATGGTTGCCGCTCAGGCTGATGGCTGCGCTCCTGTTGTCAAGGCGTTCCATGAGGGCAAGGAAACCACCGAACCGTGGGAGAATGCAGCCACATTGGCCGGTGGTTTGCGTGTACCCGTCACCATTGGTGGGCGTTTGATGCTGCAAGCATTACGGGAAAGTGAAGGGACAGGGGTGGCGGTGAGCGACGGCCGTATCTTTGAAGCGCAACAACTTCTGGCCCGCAGCGAAGGTATCTTCGTTTCCTTTGAAGCTGCCGCCACCATTGCCGCCCTGCAAGAGCTGGCGGCGCAGCAATGGTTCCACCCCGACGAGCGCATCCTGGTCTTCAACACCGGCAGCGGGTTAAAATACCGCCTCCTGTTATCATGAACGTAATTGGGTAATTGAGTAATTGGTCCAATTACTCAATTACCCAATTACCCAATCACCCAATCACCCACAAGCGGAGGTATCCCATGAACGATCTCGTCATCACCCGGCAGCGTGACGCCATTTTTGAAATTATCCTCAACCGGCCAGACAAACGAAATGCCATCAATGTGGAACTATTTACACAGTTTGACACGGCCGTGCAGCAAGCCAACCGCACCCCTGGCCTGCGCGCCGTTTTCATTCGCGGCGAAGGCCAGGCATTTTCGGCGGGCATTGATGTCAGCGCCCTGTTGAGCATGGCGGATCGTTACGGCCCCCACTGGCAAACCCGGATGCGGGTCATCACCGATGATTTCCAGCGAGTGCTGACCCGCCTGGAACGGCTGGAACTGCCCACCATCGCCCTCTTACACGGCTACTGCCTGGGGCTGGCCATGGAACTGGCGCTGGCCTGCGACATCCGCCTGGCCGCCGCCGGTACCATGCTGGGGCTGCCCGAAACCCGCCTGGGCATGATACCCGATGTGGGCGGCACCACGCGCCTGGTGCGGCTGGTCGGCCCCGCCCGCGCCAAAGAACTCATCTTCACCGGTCGTCAGTTTAGCGCCGATATGGCCGAACAGTGGGGGATTGTCAACTACGTCGTGCCCCAGGAATCACTGGCGGCCAAAGCGGAAGAATTGGCCGCGGAAATTTGCCAGGGCGCGCCATTGGCTGTGGGCATGGCGAAACGGGTGATTGATGGTCTCAGCGATATGGACCGGGGATTACAATTAGAAGGCTGGGCGCAAAGCCAGCTATTCCAAACCGAAGATTTTGTGGAGGGGGCGCAAAGTTTTCTGATGAAACGGCCGCCGGTGTGGAAAGGCAAATGATCAGTCATCGGTAATCAGTCAATGACCGATTACCGATGACCGATTACTGATTACCGAATTTACGGCATCAGTTGGTCAAAAATAGATTGCTCATTTTGCGGCAGTATGGTTCCTTCTGCCTTGGCCCGTTCCAAAAAACCGGGAGGGATAACGGGGTTAAAAGAGAGCGAGGGGCAGGTTCGCTGTACCGGTGGCGCCGTTTCGCCCTCTGCCAACTCTGGTGGTGGTGCATATTGGCCGACTTTCAGGTAGGCGGCCATGATGTTACAGGCAGCCGGCGCCGCCCATTGTGATCCCTCACCCCCATGATATAAAAAGACGGCGACCACAATTTCGGGATCATCGGCCGGCGCATAACCCACATACCAGGAATGGGTGGGCAGCACCCGCCGTTGGATAATGTCATCATAGCTGCACCATCCCTTCTCAATGGCAATGTTGTCGCAGAACTCGGCCGTACCCGTCTTGCCGGCCGTGGGGATGCCGATGTTGTCCATCCACTCCGTATAGGTGGCGCCGGTGTAATACTCTTCCGTGCTGACAAAGGTGTTCACCAGTTTCAAGGCATTGGCAATAATCTGAATGTATTCCCGGTCAACGTCCAGCGCGTTTAAGACCACCGGCTGGTAAATGGGCTGCCCGTTGGCATCAAAGCGAATGTTAATGGACGGATCATTTAGCGGATTACCGTTGGCATCTAATAAAATAGTCTCCCCATTTGGGCCGGGGTGGGCACGGGCGACGATTTGACTGTTGCTGTCCACAATGACCACGTTGCCATTTTCATCGGTCATATGATGAATGATAGTGGGTTTATACAAAAAGCCGCCGTTAGCAATAACGGCCGCCATTTGCGCTACCTGCATGGGGGATGAGGTCATAAAACCTTGCCCAATGCCCAGGTTATAATCATCACCAGTAGACCAGGGTTCGCCGTAAAAACGGGCCTTCCAGCCCCGGTCTGGCGGCAAATTCCCGTCCGCCTCTAATGGCAATTCCAGCCCTTGCACCCGGCCAAATCCAAATTGGGCGCCATATTTGGCAATGCCTTCTACACCCAAGCCCTCCACAAATTCACCATCCTGGTTAAAGCCGCCACTGATTTTGTAGAAGTAAATGTCACAGGAATTGGCCAGGCCGGTGGTGACATTCATGTAACCATGTTCACCTGCCGCTGAATTAATGATCCAACAAACAAAGGTTTGGGCGCGGCCAGGGTCATTGGGGGCGTAGCGGTTGGGGATGGTAATCTGGCCCGGGGCACGCAGCAGCCGGTTGGGCGAGATCAGCCCTTCTTGTAAGGCGCCGGCCGCCGGCACAATCTTAAATGTGGAGCCAGGTGGGTATTCACTGCTGACGGCGTGGTTAACCAGCGGCGTGTATTCGTTACGGGCCAGACCCAGATAATACTCTACGGGCACTGACGTTTGAAAGCGGTTATTGTCAAAGGTGGGGAAACTCACCAATGCCAGAATTTCGCCTGTTTTGGGATTCATGGCTACGGCCGCTGCCTGCCGCACCTCTATAAACGACTCCGCACCGGTAATCGGATCGCGTGAAAGCACAGCTTCACGCTCTTCCATGACCTGCCGGATAATCTCGGTTGCCATAATTTGTAGATCCAGATCTAGCGTCAGGTGCATATTTAATCCGGCTTGTGGCTCCTGCGCTAACCCAATCTGGCGCACTTCGCGTCCGGTCCAGTCCACCTCAATAGTGCGTATTCCCTTTTGCCCCGACAGTTCCAGTTCCATTGAGTTTTCCAGGCCGGCCCAACCAACCCGGTCATCTCGCTGATAACCCAATACATTGATCCAGTTTTCATTTGGAATTGGCCCCATATATCCCAAAATATGCGCCGTGAATTCGCCGGAAGGATAGTAACGCAGCGGTTGGGGGATGACGCGCACGCCGGGTAGAAAGATGCTCTCCTGCTCCACCCGGTAAGCCATCGTGATAGGCACATTAGCGGTGATGACGGCGGGAATATATTGGGCAAAACTATTTTCGATGACAATGCCTTGAATACTACTGGGCAGTTGTTTAACCACGCCGGCATTGTCCAATGTTTCTTGGGCTGATGTGCCAAAAACGCCGGCCAGACGGGTGTAGGTCTCTATCAATGCGGGGTCGGCCTCAGCAATCAGCTGCTGCTGTTGGACGGTATTGGTAACAGGTACGCCGGTGAGCAGCGAAAGGCGTTCGTAAACAGCCTGGCGTTCGGCGGCGGTGTCTGGCAAAAAAGCCGGAGTAATGGTGATATTAAAACTGGGCAGGTTCACGGCCAGGGGTTGGCCGTTGCGATCAAATATAACGCCACGGGGGGCTTTTGTGCGTAAGGTGGCAAACTGGTTTTCCTGGGCCAGCGTGGTGAGTTCACCGCCGCGTGTTTGCTGAATGTAGTAGACGCGGTAAAGCAGCAGTCCAAAAATGATGACGATGAGGATGCGCAGGAAATATAAACGGCCGCGCAGACCAATATCTTCTGTTGATGTTTCTCGATCTTCGGGACGATCCCATCCAATGCGTGACATAGTGACTCCGTTGTCGGTAATCGGTAATCCGTAACCGGTAATCCGAAGTCGAATTACGGTTCAGGGAATACGGGTTACAGGTTAAAACTCCAGGCTGCGGGGCCGGAAAATGCGGTCCAGGCCGTAGAGCAGCCAATAAATGGGCAGCATAGCGACAGTATTTAAGAGGACGAGCGGCCACAGAGTGGTAATGACTTGTATGTTGGAAAGGAAACCAAATAAGCGTAAGAACAGCAGATTGACAATCAGGTAAATGGCGGTGGCCAGTGCCGCCAGCAGAATGGGCATGATAATGTGGCTGGTGGGAAAAGCTTGTTGCAGCCACAACACGGCCGTAACCGCCACCATATAACTCAATGCTGTTAATCCAATGGGGCTGATGGAAAACAAATCCATGCACAGGCCGCCCACAAATGCCCAGAGCATACCTTCATCTATGCCCCGTAGCAGCCCCCAGGCCAATGCCACCAGCAAGGGCAATTGTGGCGACAGGTGTAGAAAAGAGAAGTAGGGCAGCACGGCCGTTTGCAGCACACTCAGCGCCAACATCACCGGAATTGCCAGGTAGATAGAAGTTTTCATCTTCAATAGGTGGCAGGTGACTACTTGCCACCTGCCACTCCTTATGGATTATCAAAAATAGCCGTATTGACCGGCTGAAAATTCGTGATCACAAAGACAATCTCCAGATTCTCAAAATCCGTCACCGGCTGCACCACCGCCTGTTGGAACAGGTTGGCCTCGCTGCGATTGACTTCAATAACCCGCCCGACCACAATATCCTGAGGAAAACTACCACCCAGCCCAGAAGTCAGCACCACTTCGCCAATTTCCAGGTTGTACTTCAAATCCACCCAATCCATCGTCAGCGGCCCGCCCAAGCCGCCGCCGCTGAGGATGCCGGTAGCCCGCGAATTACCCAGCCGGGCCGGAATGGCGCTGGCGTTATCGGTAATGAGCGCCACCTGGGAGAAGTTGGGCGCGGCCCGGAAAACAATCCCCACCAGCCCTCGTGAACTCTCCACCGGCATCCCGACGCGAATGCCATCAGCGGTGCCTTTGTCTATGAT
Organism: uncultured Chloroflexota bacterium; assembly: GCA_900696625.1. Classification (GTDB taxonomy): domain Bacteria; phylum Chloroflexota; class Anaerolineae; order Promineifilales; family Promineifilaceae; genus CAADGU01. The sequence continues at coordinate 35,028 of CAADGU010000444.1, forward strand.
AATGCTGCGGATGGACGGGCTGGTATCGTGCCCAATAACAGAAGCGATCTGCCTTGTAAACTCTGGCGATTGGCGGGCACGGTTGAACAAATCTTGCAAAATGCGCCATTCCCCTTCAATTTCGCGCAGCTCCTCGTTTTCCCGTTCCAGTTCGGCCACACGAGCCTGCAAATCGGCAATTTCGGTGCGGGCCGTTTGCAGATCACGCGGGCCTTCCAACAGACCGGCAGCCGATTCAGAGCGGGTAGAGGTGAAAGAGAGAACGGCCGTGAATGGATTCCGCACCACCGCCAATGCCCCACCCAAATTCCCCGTGCTGTCCAGATAGGTCAGCAGCAGCGCCACCCCCACCAAAACGGCAAACGTAACCCAACGTATCCGCTTCTGTGCCTCACTCATAGCTAATTATGAATTATGAATTATGAATTATGAAGGGTGTTTCATAATTCATAATTCATAATTCCTAATTTCTAATGGTGTGTGCTGCCGCGATGCAGTCCGGCCAGCGAGCGTTCCCAAAGTTCGATGTTTTCTAACACCCGCCCTGCGCCACGGGCCACACAGGTCATCGGGTCTTCGGCGACCCACACCCGCATTTTGACCACATCTTCCAGCCGTTCCGCCAGACCGCGAATTTGGGCGCCGCCCCCGGCCAGGCAGATACCCACTTCCATCAGGTCGGCTACCAGTTCGGGCGGCGTCTCATCCAGGGCATCGCGTACGGTATCCACAATGATGTTAACAGAGGGGGCCATGGCTTCGCGTAGTTCAATGCTGCTAATTTCCACCGACTGGGGCAGGCCGTTAATCAGGTTCCGGCCACGCAGCGTCATGGTGCGCTCTTCGGGCAGTGGGAACGCGGAACCAATCCCAATTTTGGCCCGTTCGGCCATGCGCTCGCCAATCAACAGGTTGTACTTGTTGCGGGCATATTGCACAATGTCTTCATCCATCTCATCGCCGGCCACACGAATGGAACGGCTGACAACAATACCCCCCATGGCAAAGATGGCTACTTCGGTGGTGCCGCCGCCAATGTCCACAATCATGCTGCCGCGGGGTTCGTTCACCGGCAGCCCGGCGCCAATGGCGGCGGCGGTTGGTTCTTCAATGAGGTGCGCTTCTCTGGCGCCGGCCGATATGGCCGCGTCATAGACAGCCCGTTTTTCCACTTCGGTGACGCCACTGGGGATGCCCACCACCACACGCGGGCGGGGAAAGGGCACGATCATTTGCTCGTGTGATTTGGTGATGAAGTATTTGAGCATGGCTTCGGTGATCTCAAATTCGGAGATCACGCCATCGCGCAACGGCCGTATGGCTATTATATCCGCCGGGGTACGTCCCACCATTTCCCGCGCCTCCGCGCCAATTGCCAATGGCATGCGTGTTCGCCGGTTAATAGCCACCCACGATGGTTCATTGATGACAATGCCTTTGTCACGAATGTACACCAGCGTATTGGCCGTACCCAGGTCAATACCGACATCTAATGAAAACAGGCCCAAAAGCCAGTCTAATGGTCTAAACAATGTGTGTTACCTGATCCTTCTCTTCCCAAATGTTCGAGCGAGATTATAACCAACCGTGAGAGCCTCTCCAATTTTGCTCACGAAATACCCGGTTTTGCCACCCAATCAAGTATAATTCCTGAGAACGGGATAAGTTGGCGAGCAATCAGGGGCAAATTATGCGTATTTTCACCAGTTTATCCAACAGCTTTAGTTATGGAAGAAAATTATGACCACAAGAGCATTATTTGAAGGATTGGTTTACGGTGAGAACGGGCAGTTGGTAGGCACGGCCGTTGTCGGTAACGAAGCCAACTACGTCATTGACGATGCCGGTTTTATGCGCCATGTGAGCGCCGAAGATGTTGACCGGCAGATATTAGATTTTTTCCTGCAACAACTCCATGAAAACCAAGACATGGCGGTGGAACAGGCCATGAAGTTCATGGGCAAGGATGACCTGATGACCAAAGCGGCCATAGATGCCTCCTTGCGCAACATCAATATGGACGACATTATCGCCCAGGGTATTCCCCAGCAGGCGCGAGAAATGCTGGGCATGATGGGCTTTCGGGTCACTATTAACTTTCACGGTGAGGTCATTAGCATTGACCAACCGCAGGGGTTTGAGGAAGAGTAGTTGCTGGTGGCTGGTGGCCGGTACAAGCAACCAGCCACTAACGACCTACAAGGAGTAATCTCATGCGTTTAAGTGGTAGAAAAATTGCCATTCTTTTAGCGGAGGGGGTGGAGGATTTGGAGTTTTATGTGCCGTTGATGCGGCTAGAGGAGGAGGGCGCCGAGGTGATTGCCGCCGGACTGGATATGAAACCGGTACGGGGCAAGAATGGGCTGGAAATAACACCCACCACGCGTATTGAGACGTTGAATGCCCAGGAGTTGTTTGCGGTGGTGATACCAGGTGGTTGGGCGCCGGATAAATTGCGCCGGTACACGGCCGTGACCCAACTCATCCACGACATGAACGCGGCCGGTAAGGTCATTGGCGTCATTTGCCATGGCGGGTTGGTGGCCATTTCGGCGGGGATTGTGAACGGCCGTCCCGCCACAGGCTCTTTAGGCATTAAAGACGATCTGGTCAATGCCGGCGCCAACTGGGTAGACGACGCCGCCTTCCGCGACGGCAACCTGGTCTGGGGGCGCGTCGTCGCCGACATCCCTGCCTTTTGCCGTGAACTGGTAGCTGCTCTGGTGGAAGCAGCCGGTAATCGGTAATCCGTAATCGGATGACGGTTTACGGTTTACGTCTCAATACGCTCCCTTGCCAAACAAAGCATGGGGGATTGTTTGCAGCAAAATGCGAAAGTCTAAGCCCAACGACCAGTTTTCAATGTAATAAATATCCAGCAGGCACAACTCATCAAAGGTCAGGTCGGAACGGCCGCTCACCTGCCATAACCCGGTGATGCCGCCAATGACGGACAACCGTTGTTTGTGCCAGCCTTTGTATTGAGCCACTTCTTCCGGCAGGGGGGGGCGCGGGCCAACCAGACTCATTTGTCCGCGCAACACATTGTAAAGCTGCGGCAGCTCGTCCAGGCTGGTGCGGCGGATAAATTTGCCCACTCGCGTCAGGCGCGGGTCGTCTTTCATCTTGAAAAGGGGGCCATCGGCCTGGTTAAAAGCCAACAGCGTTACCTTTTGTGCTTCGGCATCCACCACCATAGAGCGGAACTTAAGCATTTGAAACGGCCGTCCATCCTTACCAATGCGTATGCCGGCATAAAACACCGGGCCGGGAGAGTCAATCTTGATAGCCAGAGCGATCACGGCCGTGACAATCAGCGTGGGCACAGACAACAGCAAAATAATGCTCAAATCCATTAGCCGCTTGGTAATCTGTTGTCCCCGGCTGATGCCTGCTTCCCGCACACGGAGGGTGGGAATACCGGCCATATTGATCATTTCTACCCGGTTCATGCTCAGTTGCAGCAGGTCTGGCACCACCTGTGCGCGGACGTTGTGCGTCTGGCACGTTTGCAGCAGCCGGGCAATCTCCTGATGCTGTTCACCGGGTAGGGCAATAAAAACATTATGCACCAACGGATCACTTTGCAGCACACCTTCCAGGTCATCAAAGACGCCTAGATTGGGGATGCGCCCCAGACCGATATTGTTTTCGCTACGGCCGTCGTGCAAATAGCCAATCACCTGAAAGCCCAGGTCAGGCCGGGCCAGCAGCGTGCGCATCACGCTGCGTCCCACTTCCCCCGACCCCAAAACCAGCGCCCGGTCGGCCAGTTTGCCCCGCCGGTATAGCAGCGAAAGCAGCCAGCGGCGCAGCAGCCGCGCCAGGCTGATCAAGGCCACAATGATCACAAACGCCCAAAAAAACAGCAGTCGGGAAAAAGGCGTGGGCTGCACAAAAAAAGTGAGAACCACCATCAGCCCAATGCCGGCGGCTGTGGCATACAGCACCCGCGTGGCCTCATCCAGCCAGGCTTCACCCCGCCGCCGCTGCCACACGCCCATTTGCGAATAGGTAAAAACCAACAGCAAGATCAGCGCCGCCTGCTGCCCCAGGTAATCGGTGTAGGGTTCATAAAAAGCAATCGAGCGAAACCACTGCCACTGGTAGCGAATGAGGTATGCCAGGGCAAACCCCACATTCATGAGGAATAGATCACCGACAATGGTGACAAAGCGTATCTTCCTTTTACTCATCCTTCTTCCACTGCGCCGGCAGCCATAGCCGCCTGGTAGACGACGGCCGTTTCCCGCCCGGCGCGTTCCCAAGAAAATTGGGCGGCATGGGCCAGCCCCAACGCGCGCATTTTAGCGGATAATTGGGGATTGTGACACACGGCCGTTAGCCGCTCAGCCAATTCAGCTACATCTGTAGGTGCAAAAAGCAGCCCGGCGTTCCCCACCGCTTCCGGCAGGGAAGAACTGTTCGCCGCCACCACCGGCGTGCCGCAGGCCATCGCCTCCAGCGCCGGCAAACCAAAGCCCTCATACACCGAGGGCAAGACCAGCAGTTCGGCGGCGTTGTACCACAGGGGCAGTTCCTCATCCGGCACATAGCCGGTAAAATGCACCCGTTCCGTCAGCCCCAATATCTGCACTCTGGCAAAAATCTCTTCATACAACCACCCCTTACCACCAATCAGAACCAGACTCAGGTCGGGTTTGGCCAGCCGGGCGAAGGCTTCCAGTAGGGTGGGGATATTTTTGCGCGGCTGTAAGGTGCCGACGTGAAGCAGGTAACGGCCGTACCCCTTCTCTGCCCGAAACCGATTCACCACTTCTACCGGGTATGGCCGGTACATCTCATCCACACCCGGAACCACTACATCAATCCGCGACAGGGGCACGCCAAAAAAACGGTGTACATCCTGCCGCCCCGATTCGGAAATGGTGATCACCCGGCGGGCGCGGCGGCAGGAGCGGCGTGTCTGGCTGGTGAGATACCAGCGTTGGCTCGCCGGAAACCGATCTGGAAAATGGAGAAAGCTCAAATCATACACCGTGATCACCGCCGGGCAGGGGGAAAACAAGGGGGCCACAAAGGCCGTGCTGTGCAGTAAATGCAGACCACGCCGCCACGCCTGCCAGGGCCAGACCGTTTGTTCCCAGACAATGCGGGCGGCCCGTTTTTCGGTGGGCCAGGTGGTAGACACGGCCGTCATCCCCTGCCGCTGTAAAAAATCGGCTTCATGCCGGGTAAAGACCACATATTCCAAGCCATCATCCACCGGTAAATGGCGTAATACCTGGGCCACATATTGGTGAATCCCTGCCCGGCGATATCCGGCCTCTCCAGACAACAAATGGGCGTTAATGCCCACTCGCAGTCGTTTTAGTTCTTCTCTTCGCGTCCCTTCGCATCCTTCGTGGATCACCATAGCGGCGGGATTATAGCCAAAGCGGGGGAGTGGGTGAATAGCCTCCTCTTGACGCTCATATAAGCCTATGGTAGACTGCGTTATGTTTACTCAAGTTTGACATAACAGGAGAAACCAATGAATTATTTAACCACTTACCGGAAAATGGCCTGGGGTGGCTTTCTGGTACTCGCTTTTTTCTTAGTGGGCTGCGTGAAGCCGGTTCCCACCGATGAACTTCCCCCCACCAGCACCCCTGCCCCCACCATCAGCTTCCCGGAAGTTCTGCCTACTGCCCCACAACCCACCGTTGATCCCCTCCAGCCAACGCCTGAATCGGAAACCCCGCCGGTTGTAGAGGAGGCAACGGCCGTGCCCGCACCACCCCCCACCACTGGCGAGCAGACGGTGCATGTAGTAGCCCCCGGTGATACGCTGTTCAGCATTAGTCAGCGTTATGGCGTGCCCATGGACCAAATTATGGCCGCCAACGGCATCACCGATCCCAACAATCTGGCGGTGGGCACACAACTTGTCATTCCCGCGCCCGGTTCCGTAGCGCCGCCACCCGCCACCGGCACAGAACAGGTATATACCGTCAAGGCTGGCGACAACCTGTTCCGCATTGGCCTGAATTATGGCTGCACTGTAGACCAGCTATCAGCCTATAACAACATTCCCTACCCCTACACCATTTTCGTCGGCGACCAGATTCGCATCCCGCCTGATTGTTAAAGAGGTAATTGAGTAATTGAGTAATTGTGTAATTACCCAATTACTCAATTACTCAATTACTCTCATGCTCCCCCCTTCTTCCCACATCGTCTGGCAAGGCGACTCCTGGTATTTGCGGGAGGATACGCGGCTGCTGCCGGATGGCACGGCCGTCACCCGCGGCGTAGTGGTGCATCCGGGGTCGGTGGTGCTGGTTCCGTTACGGCCGTCACCCGCCGGCCCGGAAATCCTCATGCTGCGCCAATACCGGCAGACGCTGGGCCAGACTATTCTGGAACTGCCCGCGGGTACGCGCCATTGGCATGAAGCCTGGCTGGATTGCGCCCAACGGGAACTGCGCGAGGAAACGGGCTATCGCGCTGAACAATTCCTCAGCCTGGGTGAAATCTGGCCCGCCCCCGGCCTGACGGACGAAGTGATGCACATTGTCCTGGCGCAAGGGCTGACACCCGACCCCCTACCCGGTGATGCGGACGAAATGATAGAAGTGATGCCCATGCCCCTGGCAGAACTGGTGCCGATGGCGCAAGACGGCCGTTTGCAAGACGGTAAAAGTGTGGTGGCGGTGTGGCGCACGGCCGTGTATCTGCAAAACCGTTTCCGTTCGTAGTGGGCGATTCATCGCCTGTCCCCCTGACACAAAGAGCGCGAAGATACGCGAAAGCCAATCAATATGAAAGAACTCTCCCAAAAACTACAAACTTTACCCGCCTCCATGACGCTGGCGGTGAATGACAAGGCGAAGGCGATGCAGGCGGCGGGCCTGGACGTAATTGCCCTGGCGGGCGGCGACCCGGATTTTGATACGCCGGCACATATTGTGCAAACGGCCGTAGATGCGCTGCGCGCCGGGCACACCCATTACCCGGCGCCGATGGTGGGCATTCCCCAGGCGCTAGAAGCGGTAGCGGCCAAAATGGCGCGGGAAAATGGCGTGTCCGTGCCCGACCCGCGCCACCAGATCATCTTGACGCCGGGTGGCAAGTGGGCGCTGTACCTGGGGCTGTGCGCGGTGCTGAATCCCGGCGATGAGGTGCTGATTTTAGAGCCGCATTGGGTCTCTTACCCACCGATGATTACGCTGGCGGGGGGCACGGCCGTGCCCATCAGCCTGCCGGCCGAAGACAATTTCCGCGTCACGGCCGTAAAGTTGCGGGCAAAGCTCACCCCGCGCACCAAAGCGATTCTGATTAACAATCCGTGTAACCCCACCGGGCGGGTGCTAACGCGAGAGGAATTAGAAGCCATTGCCGCCGTTGCTCTGGAAGCCGACCTGTATGTGATTGCGGATGAAATCTATGAGAAGTTGGTGTTTGACGGCCGTACTCACCTCTCCATCGCCTCTTTCCCCCACATGGCCGAACGCACGCTGACCGTCGGCGGTCTGACCAAATCTTACGCCATGACCGGCTGGCGCATGGGTTGGGTGGTGGCGGCGCCAGACATCATCCGGTTAGCCACCCGCCTGAACGGGCAGACCGTCTCCTGCGCCGCCACCTTCACCATGCACGCCTGCGTGGCCGCCCTGAACGGGCCACAAGACAATATCGCCGCCATGTGTACCGCTTACCAGCAGCGGCGCGACTTTATGGTTAAAGCGTTAAACGAAATTGAAGGCATTGAATGTCGCTCGATTGAAGGGGCATTTTACCTCTTCCCCCGTTTCCCCCATTCCCGGCGCAGCAGCCTGGAACTGGCCGACGCCCTGCTGGACAAAGCCCAGATCGCCAGCGTACCCGGCAGCGCCTTTGGACGCAGCGGCGATGGCCATCTCCGCTTTGCCATCTCCACCGCCCAAAGTGACCTGGAACGCGCGGTGGAACGGCTTGCTAAAATCGCTCGCCAGCTTTAAGCGCAGATAGTATTGCGTTTATTTGTTGATTTCTCGAAAACGGTTGGCCGCACGAATAAATTCGACCGAAGGCCACTGATTTCGATCTTGAGGTAGGTGAATTCTATCACCGAGGTACGCCTTAAAATCCCGTAACCCACCTGCCAAGCCAACCTGTATGAGCTCTTGCTCTTTTATAGGATTGATTTTCATAACCAGGTCATCATCCAGATATATTAACC
>CAADGU010000445.1 GCA_900696625.1 uncultured Chloroflexota bacterium
ACCAACGAGTCTGAGGTTTACCTGATCATGTCGTTGAATACAAACTAAGAGACGTAGACCTGACAGGTTTTGAAAACCTGTCAGGTCTGATGTGCCCCATGAAACTAGATGCCATTGCCCTGGTGCAAGAGACGTTTGCCCAAATAGAGCCGGCGGCAACGGCCGTCGTCTTTTATGACCGCCTCTTCACCCTCGACCCAACGTTACGACCGTTGTTTACACACGACCTGACGCTACAAGGGCTGCGTTTCCTGGCGGCGCTGCACGTGGCGGTGGGGGGGTTAAGCGAACCAGAGTTGATGGTCACGGCCGTGAAGCAACTGGGCCAACGGCATGTGGCCTATGGGGTACGCCCCGAACATTACCACACCTTTGGCAAAGCCTTGTTCTGGACGCTGGAACAACAGTTGGGCGACCGCTGGACGCCCCCCGTCGCCGCCGCCTGGACGGAAGCCTATTACTTGCTGGCGGGGCTGATGAAAGAGGCAGCACAAAGGGAAATGGTAACTGGGCAATTGGGTAACTGGGTAATTACGTAATTACCCAGTTACCCAATTACATCTTAAGATGTTTTCCGCCCCAACAAAAAAGCGATGAACAACACCACCGCCGCCCCGACCAGCCCCAGGGCGGCGCGTAATTCCAGGCGGCGGGTGGGCGTATCGGGCATGGCCGTGTGCCCGGCCGGCGGCGTGGTGTAAACCGGCATGGCATAAACCGGCTCTTCTGGCCCGCGGCGCACTTCACGAATAAAAACGGTGGCGTGGGCAAACGGCCGTACCTGCGAGCCATACTTGTTGGCATACACATAGGTAAACTCCGCCCCAAAAAACAACATTTGCGCCGAGTAATAGACAAAATAGAGCAGCACCACCAGTGAACCGGCCGCCCCATAAACCGACCCGGTAAAAAAGCGGGTGATGGCAAAACTCAACACCTGAATACCGATCAACAACAGCACGGTCGTCACCACCGCCCCCAGCCACACATCTCGCCAGGCCAGATGCGCATCCGGCAAAATCTTGAACAGCAGCGCCACCAGCACAATCATCAACGGCAAAACCACAAAAAACTGGTAAAATGCTGCCAGCCGCCCCACCGCTGGCAGCCAGACCACCAGATAATCGCCCAACGTGGTCAGGGCAAACATCAAAGCAATCGCCAGCACAAACAAAAACCCCAACGTCAGCACCATGAACAGCGACAGTAAACGAGTTTTCAAGTAATTAATAAGTCCATGTTCCGGTTCAGGGCTAATACGCCAGATGAGATTGAGCGCCATCTTCAACTGGAAAAACACATTGGACGCGCCATACAGCAGCAGCGCCACACCCACAATCGTGACAATGCGCCCCGCAGCCGCCGTTGAGGCATTTTCCACTAACAACGCCACAAAAGCCGCCGTTTCTGGGCCAATGATCTCTTCCAGAGAGGCAAATAACTGCCCCTGCACGGCCGCTTCGCCAAAAATAGCCCCGGCAATATCAATGACAATCACCAGCAGCGGCGCCAGCGCAAAAATCATGTAATACGCCAGCGCCGCCGCCATCAGGTGTCCCTTGTCCTGCCCCCAGCGGGCGACCGACTCCTGTAACAACCCGATAACTGCTTTTACATATCGCATATTCTTTGCGCTTCTTCGTGTCTTTCACGAAGCCCTTCGCGTTCTTAGCGGATCTGCCCCAACGCTTGCTGCAAATCGGCGATCAGGTCAGCCGCATGTTCAATGCCCACCGAAATCCGCACCAGACCGGGGTCAATCGCCAGCGGTGAATCGGCGACGGAGGCATGGGTCATCGGTGCGGGTAGTTCAATCAGCGACTCTACGCCGCCCAATGATTCCGCCAACGTAAACAGCTTTGTCTCCCGCGCCACCAGCCGGGCCGCCGCCTCGCCGCCATGCAAAATGAATGAGATCATGCCGCCCGGCCCGGCCATCTGCCGCCGCGCCAGTTCATACTGCGGGTGGCTTTCCAGGCCGGGGTAAATGACGTGGCTCACGGCCGTGTGATCGGCCAAAAAGTGCGCCACCTGCTGCGCGTTATGGCAGTGCTGGGCCATGCGCAGCGCCAGCGTCTTGATCCCTCTGAGCGTCAGGAAACAATCCATCGGTCCCGGCACCGCGCCAATGGCATTTTGCAAAAATTTCAGCCGCTCGTACACGGCCGTATCATTCAACACCACCGCCCCGCCCACCACGTCCGAATGGCCGCCAATGTATTTGGTGGTGGAATGCAGCACAAAATCTGCGCCCAAAGCCAACGGCCGTTGCAGCACCGGCGACGCAAATGTATTGTCTACGCCCAACCAGGCCCCGCCCGCATGAGCAATTTGGGCGATGGCGGCAATATCTGTCAGGCGCAGCATGGGGTTGGTAGGCGTTTCCAGCCAGACCAGACGGGTGTTGGGTTGCATGGCGGCTTGCACGGCCGTCACATCCGTCGTATTCACAAAGCTAAACTGTACGCCATACCCGGACAGCACCTTGTCAAACAACCGGAACGTGCCGCCGTACACATCATTGCCGCTCAACACATGTTCCCCCGGCTGAATCAGGCGCAGGATGGTATCTATCGCCGCCATGCCGGAGGCGAAGGCCAGGGCGTGCTGCCCCCCTTCCAGCGCCGCCAACGCCTGTTGCAGCGCCGTGCGCGTGGGGTTATCGGTGCGCGAATACTCATATCCCTTATGCACGGCCACATCGGCCTGGGCATAGGTAGAAGTCTGGTAAATAGGTGTCATCACCGCCCCACTCACCGGGTCCGGTTCCATCCCGGCGTGGACGGTTAAGGTTTCCAGATGGTAATGTGTGGTCATGTCTCTCCTTGTAGCGTAATTCGTGACCCGTAATCAGTTTACGGGTCACGGATTACGAATTACAGATTACGGATCACCGGTCACGGCCGTAACAACACCTTCCGCACCCATGGCTGAGCGGCGTGGGCCATAGCAGCCAACCCCTCGGCCAGTGGGTATTCAGCGTCAATGAGCGCGCCCACATTCACGGCGTCCTGGGCCAGCAGCCGCAGCGCCGGCGCAAAAGGGCCGCAGCGCGAACCGACAACGGTAATTTCGCCCACCACCAGTTTGCTCAGGTTCAACCGGCTGTCCCCGGCATAGGTACTTTTGAGAATGAGCGTACCCAACGGCCGTACCAGCCGCAGCGCCTGGGCAAAACCGGCCGCATTCCCGGTCGCTTCCACCACCAGGTCAAAGCTGTTATCCGCAAAATCATTTGCCAGCCCGGTGTGCAGCCCCAGACGTGTGGGCAGTTCCAGCGATTGTGGCGTCCGGCCAAGCATGGTCACGGCCGTACCTGCCAGCGCCAATACCTGCCCCACCAGCAAACCCAACCGCCCCGGCCCAATCACCGCAGTGTGGGCCGTGGGCCGCACCACCACCTGCTCCCGGATGCGCAGCGCCGCCGCCAACGGCTCGGTAAAAACGGCCGCTTCATCGGGCACTTCCGGCGGCACTTCCAGTAAATTTGCCAGCGGCAGCGTGACAAAATCGGCAAAAACGCCATCTTTTTGGATGATGCCCAGCACCCTGCGCTGCGGGCAATGTTCCGCGCCGTGCCCCAGGCACACCGGACAGACACCACAGCCCAGGTTGATGCTGCCCACAACACGACGGCCGTGCCACTTCTCGTCCGGCGCGCCCTCATTTGATGAGGCGATGACCTCCCCCACAAATTCATGCCCCAACACCCCCTGAAAACCGGGCACATACCCCTTCACAATTTCCAGGTCTGTGGTGCAAATGCCCGCCAGCCGCACCCGGATAAGCGCCTCGCCACTTTGGGGCGCCGGTTGGGGATGATGGGGATGGAAAGCCAGTTGGCCTGATTGTAGATAAAGTGCTTGCATGAGCCTTTCTCAAGACCTGACAGGTTTGCAAAACCTGTCTGGTCTGCTTATCAAGGAGATGGCGGAGTGGCGACGGCCGTAGCCTCTGGTGTGTCCGTAGCCTCCGGCGTGGCCGTTTGTGCCGCAGCATCCGTTGGGGCAGGTGTCCCCGTCTCTGTGCCTGGTGGTGTTTCCGCCTCTTCCGGCAGAGCCGCCAGATTAAGTAATTCATCCAACAGGCTGTTGAGGGCAGCCAGTTGGGCTACATTCGCCGTATTGAACCATTCACCATCATAGACGCCGCCTGGCCCACGCACCAGCAGGTGGGTACGGGGCGGTTTAGGCGTGGCTGTCACGGTCAGGGTGAGGCCATCCGTATTGGTGATGATGCTGGTGGGATCACCTTGAAAGGTATTCAACCCGGTGCGCACCGCGCCACTGGCGATCAAATCGTTGGTCAGGGTGATCAATTGCGTGGTGGTGATGGTGCTGGTGAAGATGTCGCCGCTACTGTTTTGGGCTACGGCCGTGCCATCCAGATGCAACGTCAACCGGGCGCCATCTACGCGCTGGTAATCGAGTACGGCCGTTAAGGGAAAATCGGTGGGTGGGCGCGGCAACACTTCTTCATACCCCGCCAGTTTTTCCGCCAGCGCCGCATCCAGCCCGGCATACAGCGGCAGCAGCGGCGCAGGCAGCGCATATTCCGGGCAGGCCAGATTGATGGTGCGGCTTTGCTCCCCCTGCTGCACAAACAAAGTCTCCAGCGGTGAACCCAGGCAGGCAGCCACGTATTCATCACCTGATGACGCCAACGGGAGCGTGTTTAAGGCAGCCAGCAGCGCCGGATCGGCGGCGATGGGTGGGCCAACTTCGCTTTCTGTTGCCAGCCAGATATACAGCAGGCCATCGGCAGTGAGGGCGATGGTATGGGCCGGGGCAAAAGGCGAGGCGCTGCGCCGCAAACCGGCCACCGTGCCCGGCGGAAAGTGCGGGCCTAAGCTGATCGCCATGTAGTTCTCAATACTGGCTAAAATCACCGGGTCGCGCAGCCAGCCTTCACCCTGCCGTTCTGAATAGGGCAGGGCATAGGAAACAAACACACACCCCTCACAGCCTCCAGGCGCCACCGGCAGCAGCAGTTCGCGTAACACCTGCTGCAATTGCAACAACACCCCCCCCTGGTTGCTGCGTTTGATCGCCTGCCCGGTGCTTTCATCCACCACAATAATCTGGCTGCTGATGCTGCCTTGCAGCCGCCGGTCTAGCCCCAACGCGGGAATGGTGTAACGGACTTCAACGGCCGTGTCGCCAAAATCAATGGGGGTGCTGGTAGCCGCTAACGGCCGTTGGGTCACCGTCACCGCCGGAAAGGTGGGAAAGAGGCGGTCAGATGGACTGGGCGGCGTAAAGGTTGGCGGCAAATTGCTTACCGGCGTCGGCAGCGGCGTCACCGCCAATGTGGGCGCAATCTCCTCCTGCCGCGTGCAGCCAAATACTGCCAGAGAAACCAATAACAAAAGTGAGATGTTTACATAAAAACGCTGATTACCAAGCATAAGCCGGATTATACCGTAATCGCCGATGATGGGCGCACACCATACCGGTACACCCCTCACCGCGGGCTGGTTTTGGCAAAAATCATCGTGTCCCGCAGGGCGTTGCTCAGGTGGTGGCGGCTTTGGTTGATGAGCGTGGCCTCATGGATAAAGCCCAGTCGCTGCGGGATAGCGGCGCTGCGCACATTGAGCGCATCACAGCGAATTTCCACCCGGTTAGCCCCTAACTGCTGAAAAGCAAAATCCGTAATACCCGCCACCGCTTCGGTAATGTACCCCTTCCCGCCATACGCAGTACGTACCCAGTAGCCAATTTCAAAACAGGGCACCGCCCAATTGATGCGATGTAGCCCACTGCCGCCGATGATGACATCGCTATCCTTCAACAAGAGCATCATCCACAAATCTTCACGGCTCAAGAAGCGCAGTTGGCCCTGACGCACTTTGACTTCGTACTCCTCTTCGGTGGGAATCTCCATGGCCCAGGGCATCCATTCTTTCAACTCGGCCTGGGATTCTAGCACGGCCGTGCGCACCCCCACGCCGTCCCCCGGCAATGGCCCGCGAATCGTCAGCCGTTCTGTTTCAAAACTGTAGGGAAATTCCCGCATAATTGGTTCCATCACTGCTGTCTCCGTAAGAAAATTTGATAGCCTTACCCCTTACTCTGGTACTATGCAACCCACTGTGTCCCTTGCGCAAAGAAAAGGGGTAGTGACGCTAATTTTTGTCCTGCCTCTTTTCTTTTTTCTTATTTTCCAACGTTTACCTCTTTTTACCAATTTTAACGACGAAAGTTTTCTGCCCGAACTGCTGCAATACTACACCAGCACCTTAGCCGGTCTATTGGGCGTCATCATCGCCTTGCTGACACGGCATGGGCTGGGGTTAAGCCAAAACGGCCGTTCCGTGCTGCTCACGTTTGGTTTTCTGGCGCTGGCCTCTTTATTGTTGGTAAGCAGTGTCGGCATCCCCTATCTGCTGCTGACGAATATGCTGCACCCGGCCTTCGTCTGGTCGCTCTTGTTGAGTTTACCGGCTGGCAGCCTCTATTTTGCGGCAGCGGGTGTGCGCTGGACGGCCGTTGCCGAAAAACGACTGATTACCTGGCGTTGGCCTCTGTTTGGCCTCAATGGGCTGGTCTTTCTGGCCTACCTGGGTTTTGTCTCTCATTACACCGAACCATTCGCCCAAATGTTAAAGCGGGGGCCACTGCTGCTCCTGGGCATGACCATGCTGGTCAGTGGTCTATTGCTCTGGGCCGCCTGGCGTTCTGACCAATTCAGCCGGCTACGAAACAACAGCGCCGACAGAAACCTGGCTGTTACCTTTATCTTACTGGCTCAAGCCGAATTATGCCTGATCTTTGGCATTTCCGGTTCAGCAACCTGGGTGTTGTTTCATCTGCTGTTGTTGGCCGCTTTGCTGGTGACGCTGCTGCCACTGCTGCGCCATGCCATCCAATACCAGCGCGAAAAACGGCAGCGCAGCGACCTGATTCAACTAATTGTGCATGATCTGAAAAGCCCCCTGACCATTGTTATCAGCGGCTTAGATTTGCTGCATCGGGGTGGCCTGGGTGAGGTAACGCCCAAGCAAGCACGCCTGCTGACAAACCTGGAACATTGCAGTGATGAAGTGTTGGGGTTGGTCAATGACATGCTGGACGTAGAGCGTCTGGAAGAAGGGGTCATGCCACTGCACAAAAGCATGACGGACCTGGCGCCCGTGCTGCGTGAACAAATCGCCGAACTACAAATTCTGGCGGACAAACATCAACAGCAGCTACAGCTTTTTTTGCCAGAGACGCTGCCGCCGGTCATGGTAGACCCGGTTTTAATCCGCCGGGTCATCCACAATTTGCTGGCAAATGCCCTCAAACTGACGCCGGATCAAGGCGAAATTGAGGTGCGTGCTACAGTCGAGGGGGGACAGTTGCAGGTGAGTGTGGCCGACAGCGGCCCAGGGATACCGGTGGCCGACCGCCAGCGCATCTTTGAAAAATTCGCGCAGCTTGATACCAAAACACGCCGGGGTAAGGGGCTGGGCTTAACCTTTTGCAAAATGGCGGTGGAGGCGCATGGCGGTTTGTTGACGGTGGAAGACAGCCCATTGGGTGGCGCCCTCTTCCGGCTGGCGCTGCCGTTGGAGGGGGCCATTCAACCGACCAACCCGCAGCCCTCTTTTTACCGGCTGATATGGGGCAAGTAAGCCTTTTCGGGCAGCAATAATGTGGGCACGGTCACGGCCGTGTCCCCACCCACATTCCCCGCTCTATCCCGACCGCGTAAGATGAACGTATAGTCGTGGAAGGGTTCGCTTTGGTACACGGCCGTTGTCTGCGTCGTTTGTGTTAACCAGGGCTGCGCCGGGCCGCCATCTACCGCCACCAGCAAATCATAATCCACCAGTCCGCTGCCATCATCCGTGCCACTCCAGGAGAGGTGGATGTGGTATTCGGCAAAGGGGGGCGCTGTCAGGCTGAGTACGGGAGGCAGGGTATCTTGTTCAATCAGCAGGTACGGCCGTCCACCAATGGCATACAACGTGGGGTCCCAGGGTGCGTTCTGGTTAGTCGCCGCCGGTAAGGTCAGCGTAAACACGCCATTTTGGGCAACGATATTTTGCGTATTGCCATCCGGGGTGATGAGCAAACCCTGGCCTGATTGGTTGGTGGTGGGCACGACGGCCGTTTCTGCCTGCCCAAAACGCGCCCACATGCCCAACACCCGCGACTGTGTCGTCGGTTGGTAAAAGGCAATCCACTCCTGCGGCCCATTGGTCGGGTCGCTGCCACCCGGGCGCAGCCGCCAAAATGGTTCCACGCCGGTGAAATAGTCGGTCAACACCTGGAAGGCGTCAAAGTTGGGGCGGGGCGATTCCGGGTTGGGGTGCTGCCGGAAGCAGACGGCATCGGGAGGGTTGCGGAAGAGGCCATTGGCGTCACCCGCGCAGGGGAAGTTGGTGCCGGGGATATTGCCATTGGCGTCGCACAATTCGCCATTGTGCGGCGGAAAATCGGTGCCTGCCGGTTGGTTGCCACAGGCATCATACAGTTGGAAATGGAAGATACCCTCCGCCCCGGCAAAGGTGGCAAACAGCGCCGATTGGATCAGGTAGTCGGCCTGTTCGTTCATGGTGGCGCGGAAGCCGCTGTGTGGGTCCCAGACTGGGCCAGGGTAATCATTCCAGGCAGGCACACCGTTTTCATTCAGCCAGATCGGTTTATCCAGTCCGCGTACTGACAGCGTGTTGTGGGCGCGCCAGACGTGGTACCAGGAGTTCCAGGCGTAAAAGTAGCTGTGTGTCGCCAGAATGTCGTGAAAATATTCATAGGTGGCGGCCAATGGGTCGGCGTCATACAAAGCCATGAGGTCATTGTAAAAGTTGGGGTTAGCCACGCTGGACAGGTTGATGTTAGATAGGCCGCCGAAGATGACCTGGGCGTCGGGGTCAGTATGTTCGATGGTCAGGTAGGCCACTTTGAGTAAACGGCCGTAATCGGCCACCGTACCATCCCAAAAGAAGACGTAATCCTGTTCGTTCCAGATTTCCCAATGGGTGACGCCAGCCCCGGCCGGCCAGCCGTTTTGCTGCGCCAGCACACCACCCGGTTTATAGCGGTTAACGGCTAAGGAGACAAAACGCGCCCAACGGTTATTGGGATTGATGTTTTTGCCAGGGCCAGGGATATCGGTGCCATCGGTGAAGATGGGATCATACAGGCCCACCGGGGTGGCGGTGTTGATCGCTTCCAGGGTGAGGGGGGAGTGCCGCGTAAGGGGTACTGTTATTCGGCGGCTGCCCTCGCTGTGGCGCAGGCTGGTGAGATAAAAAGGAGGCGTACCCAACAAGATGGCGTCTGTTTTGAAGCCGTAAGTCACGTCGCCTTGCACGGCCGTGTCCACCGCCCCCCACACAAAATTGCCAGGTTCACCCTGTTCAATGTTGAACCAGTACATCGGCCAGCGGTTCCAGGCTGCGCCGGTCGCCTGGCCGTTTAGAAACTTTTGCTCGCTCGCCGGTTCTTCGGCCGAAGTGATGAAGTTGACGCCGTAGATGGGTGGGGCACTGGTCATGCCCGTCGGGGATACGGTGACTACCTTTGCCTGTGCGGAACTGTATTGCCAGGCCGCCACCAATACAAACATACATAAAATTGAGGGGATGAACAGGAACGGCCGTAGCCTTTTTTCTCGCTTTTTCATAACAACCTCCACGCCAGATATGCCCCTACCATACCCCATTCCCTGCCCGGCTCAACAGGCTTTTCACCGCCCCTTCACCAGCTCCGAAGTCCGATTACCGATCACGGTTCAGGCGAAGCGTAACGCAAACCGGAAATCAGGGTGCGCAGACCGGCGCTGATGCGCTCCAGCGTGAAACCGCGATTGTTTTTTTGGAATTGGAAAAAGTCGGCCTTGAGGGGCGAAAGCAGGGCGTCGGCCAGATAGTCGGTGTCCAGGTCTGGTGGGATTTCCCCGGCAGCGGCAGCCGAGCGCAGCAGAACGCTGACGGTCATGTGCTGCCAGAAATGGGGCAGTTGCAGGCGGGTATTATCCAGCGGCAGCAGCCCTTCCCGCTGCACTTCGCACAAAAGCGGCGAATGGGTGTCGGTGAAATAAACCAGGGCATCCATAAATTGCTGTAGTTGCTCCAATTTGGGCAGCCCGGCAATGTTCATTTGCTGCATACGAGACAACATGCCGTTTTGGAAGTCGGCCATCTGTGTATCCAAAAGCGCGAGGCACAGTTCCCCCTTGTTGGCAAAGCGGCGGTAGAGCGTGCCCTTGCCCACCCCAGCCGCCTGAGCAATATCGGCCATGTTAACATTACCCACACCGTGCGCCGCAAAAAGGCGTTCAGCCGTTTGCAGGATTTTGTAGCGGTTGGCAGCGGCGTCACGTCGTTCGACACGGCCGTCGTCCTCATTCATATGTATTTCACCAAGCATAATCGGTTCATCATCACTGGTCATATTGCACCATTACCCTGTCCAAAAGTACAGTTCATCCTCTCATCTGTTGACAAGTGGACTCAAGTCCGGTAATATGGTAACAGATAAGCGGACTAAAGTCCACTTACAAAACTTACTCAACAAAAAAGATTGAAGGAGATTATACTATGACCTGGCAAATTGATTCAGCCCATTCCCACATTTATTTCACGGCGCGGCACATGATGATTTCAAAAGTACGCGGCCAGTTTGAGTCGTTCAGCGGTGAGGTTAATTATGACGAAGAAAACCCCACCCGCACCACAGTAGACATTCAGATTGACGCCGCCAGCCTGAACACCAAAGAAGCACAGCGTGACGGCCATTTGAAATCACCCGATTTTCTGGATGTAGCCAATTACCCGGTGGTTCGTTTTCAAAGTACAAAGGTAGAACAAACCGGCGCCGATAGTGGTAAACTGTATGGCAATCTGACCATCCGGGACATCACCAAACCGGTTGTGTTGGATGTGGAGTATGCAGGCCAGGCGCAAAGCCCCTGGGGCAACATCAGCGCCGGCTTCTCTGGCAGCACCACCATTAACCGCAAGGATTGGGGGCTGAATTGGAACCAGGCTCTGGAAACCGGCGGCGTCCTGGTCGGCGACAAAATCCAGATTGAAATTGAACTGGAATTGGTGAAAGTGGCCGAATTGGAAGCCGTTCCGGCATAATGGGAAGAAGTGAGCAGTGAGCGGTGAGCGGTGAGCAGTTTGAAGCACTGGTTACTGCTTACTGCTCACCGCTCACTTTTCATTGCTATACTTACTCATATGAACATTCACCCAGACACAAAAATAGGCACAGTTTTTCTGACGGTTTCGGACTTTGGCCGGTCGCTGCCATATTACCAGCACAACATCGGCCTGAAGCTGCACCGGCTGGAAGGAGACATGGCTTACCTGGGCGCGGGCGGGCGGGACTTACTGGCGCTGCGGGAGCTTCCCACCGCCACGCACCCCCAGCGTACCACCGGCCTGTATCACTTTGCCATCCTGGTTCCGTCCCGGTTTGAGCTGGCGCTGACGCTCAAACACCTGGTTGACAGGGGAACGCGCATTGATGGCGCATCTGACCATCTGGTGAGCGAGGCGCTGTATCTATCTGACCCGGATGGGAACGGTATTGAGATTTACCGTGACCGGCCCCGCAACGAGTGGCCCCTGCTCAACGGGCAGATTCAGATGGATACCAAGGCGTTCAACGTGGAAAGCGTATTGGGCGAACTACACGGCCGTGACCATACCTGGAACGGTCTACACGTGGATACCACCGTCGGCCACATTCATTTGCACGTGTCCCATTTACCAGAGGCCGAAGCGTTTTACACACAGGTGCTTGGTTTTGACCTGATCACCCGTTATGGTCCCAGCGCCACCTTTGTTTCCGCCGGTGGCTACCACCACCACATTGGCCTGAACACATGGGCCGGTGTGGGCGCGCCGCCGCCGCCATCGGGTTCGGTGGGGCTGGATTGGTATGAGATTTTGCTGCCGGATGAAGAGGCGCTGATGGCTACGGCCGTGCGCCTGCAAAACGCCCACATCCCCACCGAACAGCGCGAAGACGGCCTCTTTTTCCGTGACCCGGCGCAAAATGGAATCCTTTTAAGGAGAATTTGAGATTGGAGATTGGTTGAATCTCCAATCTCAGATCTCAAATAACCATGAACATATTCGACACCGTAATCAGCGGCCTGGATACGTCCAGCAACTTGCACTTTTATAAAGCGGATACCTTTCCGACCATCAAGCCAATTCATTGGCTGACATCGCATTTTGCGGTGGGCGGGTGGAGTCCATTGCAGCGGCTCAGCGGGATGTTGACGGCGCACATGACACAGATTGCGCCGCATAATGGTTTCACCTGGCATCCGCATCGTGGCCTGGAAATTTTCACCTATGTGATTGATGGTGAGGTATACCACGAGGATACCACCGGCGGGCAGGGCGTCATTCGCGCCGGGGAAGTGCAGCGCATGTTTTCCGGCTACTACATCCAGCATCAGGAACTCAACCGCAGCGATGCCTATGCCCGTGTCATTCAAATCTGGTTTGTGGCCGAGCCACAGCACATGGGCATACCGGCGCATTACGAGCAAATCGGTTTGGGCGACATGACAGCGCGGTCAGTGGGTGATGCCGTCGTGCGCGACATTATCGGGCCGACCGGGGGTACCAATGCGCACGTGAATGCCCGCCTCACCAGCGCCCTATTGCCGCCGGGTGGGCAGGCAACGTTGGAAAAGCCACAACCAGGCGAAGAGTTGTTTTTGTATTTTGTGAACGGTCACGGCCGTTTCCATTCCCCCACGTATGACGATACCGTCGGCCTTTATGATGTGGTGCTGGCAAAACCAGAGGCGGACACGGCCGTCATCACCGCCGATAGTACCTCTTTGAATTATCTTTCATTTTATTTGAAGCCATTTATGGCCTGAGAAAATCGCATGGCAGACCAGACTGAACATCTTCACATACTGGGCATTTCTGGCAGTCTGCGCCAGGATTCTTACAATACGGCGCTGCTGCGTGCTGCCGAAGAATTATTGCCACCGGACATGAGCCTGGAGATTGCTGATTTGCGCGGCATCCCCTTTTTTGACGCCGACCTGGAAACTGAGGGAACGCCGGACAAGGTGCGGCTCTTTCGAGAACGCATCCGCCAGGCAGACGCGCTGCTCTTTGCCACGCCGGAATACAACTATTCGATCACCGGCGTCCTGAAAAACGCCATTGATTGGGCGTCACGCAATGTGCCAGATCGCTCGCCGTTGGATGGCAAAACGGCGGCGCTGATGGGCGCGGGGGGACGTTATGGTACGCTGCGGGCGCAACTGCATTTGCGCGAGATTTTGCAGCACAACGAAATTGCCGTGCTGCCCCACCCCCAGTTGATGATCCCCTTTGCCCGGCAGCAGTTTGACGCCGACGGCCGTCTCACAGACGACGACATGCGACAACGCCTGCAACGCCTTCTGCTGGCCTTGCAAGAGTGGGCACGACGACTGCAAAAGTAAGGCAATGGGCAGCCTATCGGCCGCCTTTTTCTTAAACTCCCCTTAAGCGCGCCACAACCTACCCTTAAAGGCACAGCCATTGGCTTCTGGTATGCTGTCATCAGTATTGGTAAGCGCATTCTCAAAGAGAACCCTGTATCGGCAAATCCTTTGAGAATGCGCACACAAAACCGTTAAATTTGTTTTCCTCCTCCTACACACACAGAAACGGCCGTCACCATCCCCGGTGACGGCCGTTTCGCTTTTTCCGCCGTTTCACTTTTCCTGCCGTTTCGCTTTTCCCTACCGCTTAATTCTTGAAATTGCCCAACCAATAAACCCATGATAGCTGCAAGCCTACCGCATTAAACAAGCGTTGATCGGCTGTCCAAAAAGCACACCCCACATGTTCTGCCAGGGCCAAATAATGAGCATCATAAGCCGTTGGCCGGTTCAGTTGGGTGGCTAATGCCCAGGCCCTCTCATGGATTCCAGGGAAAGTCTGGAGTTTTACGTCAAACTCAAGCCCCTTTTTCAGTGCTTTTTCGCCCAACGCGGGATCGAGTAAGCCACGATAGGATACTTTGCGCATCACGGCCGTTACCTCAAATGGAAACAAAAAAGGTGCAATGATTTCCACTCCGTTCCTAACCCACGTTTGCCACAATGCTTCTGCCAAATGGCTGTCAGGCTCACTCAGGAGCAATTTGAGTAAAATGCCTGAATCAACGCAAACCTGTGAGGTCATGCAAACGCTCCTCCCGTACTTCATCCAAAACAGAAGTTGAATCAACCTGATAGCCTGATTCCGCCACTGTTTCACGCAGTTGGCGCGCCTCACCTAACAAATCCAACTGGCGACTTTGATAAACTTCTTGTTCACTTTCGTAAAGTGTTTCTAACAAGCGCAAATCATCCATGCTAATCAACGCTGCCCGCTCCTTGCCATGAGAAAGCAGGACTATCCGTTGCCCACCAAAAGCGGCCTGATTGATGATTTCCCCAAGATTTTGTTTCAATTCGGTTACGGAAATGGTCTTAACTGTCATTCTACAATCCCCGTTTCTTGGTCAGATAATTCGTCCGAAAAGTGCGAATCGTGCGTATTGTATCATAGAATGGTAACAATGTTGGCGGTAACCGTGTGATCTGGTAGGGCAATCGCATATTCCTAAATGCGGCAGATAAATCTGCACCAACAGAAGGCAAAGTCGGCCTTCGCCGACTGAAACCCAGCCCACGCAGTTGGGCTTTGCCTTTTGTAGCCGCGATTTTAATCGCCGGGAACTGAGTATGCGATTGCCCTATATGATCTGGCAGCAAACAAAAACCGCCTTATAATCCCCAACGATGTCATCACCGAACAAACCTCAGAGCGCGCACAGCGACCCCCAATTGCTCTGGCGCAGTATGGGGTATCTACGGCCGTACAGCAAACTCCAATTCGGCATTTACGGCACGATGGTTCTCATCAACCTCATCAACGTCTTCGCGCCACAGCTGATCCGGTGGGGGATTGACGCCGGTATCTACGGCGGCAACCTGGCGCTGCTGGGGTGGGCCGCCGCCCTGCTGTTGGCCACCACATTGGTCAAAGGCGTCTTCATCTACTACCAGGGGCAATGGACGGAACTGGCCTCGCAAAACGTGGCCTATGACCTGCGCAACGCACTGCTGCAAAAGCTCGCCACCCTCTCCTTCTCCTTCCACGACCGCAGCGAAAGTGGGCAAATCCTGTCCCGCGCCATGCAAGATGTGGAGCGCATCCGCTTCCTGACAGGGCGGGCCATATTGCGGCTGGTGGAAGGGAGCATGTTGATATTGTTCACGGCCGTCATCCTGCTGTGGATGAACCCCACCCTGGGCTTCCTCATCCTGCTTACCCTGCCCCTGCTCATGCACCGCGCCTACCACTTTGGGCGGCAATTCCGCCCCCTCTCCTTCAAAATTCAAGACCAATTGGGCAACCTCACCACCCAACTGGAACAAAACCTGCGCGGCGCCCGCATCGTCAAAGCGTTCGCCCAAGAACAGGCCGAAATCAAACGATTTGACGAGGAAAACGAACGCTGGTTTACCCTCTCCGCCGAATCAGCGCGGGTGCAGGCGTTGCAAGCGCCTATGCTGGACATGATCGCCAATTGGGGCACCGTCTTCATCTTCTGGTATGGCGGCTGGCTGGTCATCCAGGGGCAGCTCACATTGGGCGAACTGGTCGCCTTCACCACCTACCTGGCCATGCTGGTGCGCCCCATTCGCCTCATGGGGCGCATCATCCCCATCCTGGCCATTGCTTCCTCCGCCGCCGAGCGCGTTTTTGCCATTCTGGACGCGCCGGTAGAAATTGCCGATGATTCGGCGTCATGGCCGTTGCCCCGTTTGCAAGGCCAGGTGCAATTTGACGACGTTTCCTTCGCTTACCAGGGGGGCCGTTCCGTATTACGCAACGTCTCCTTTACGGCCGAACCAGGCCAGATGGTGGCCCTCATCGGCGCCACCGGTTCCGGCAAATCTACCATCATCAA
>CAADGU010000446.1 GCA_900696625.1 uncultured Chloroflexota bacterium
ATTGGCGTGGAACTGTCATCCGAACAGGATTTTGACCGCATGTTGGAAAAGATGCTGGTAGAGGCCAAGACCTTTTGCCACGCCGACGCCGGCAGTCTCTACCTGCGTACCGAAGATGAAAAATTACAATTTGTCATCATGCGCAACAATTCGTTAGACATCGCCTTAGGTGGCACGACCGGCAACGCGGTTACTTTTCCGTCGCTGAACCTGTTTGATGAACACGGCCGTGCCAACCACCAAAATGTCGCCGCCCATGCTACCCACACCGGCCAATCTATCAACATTCCCGATGTGTACACCACTACCGAATTTGATTTCAGTGGTCCTCGCCGCTTTGACGAGCAAACCGGTTACCGCACCCAATCCATGCTCACCATCCCTCTCAAAAACAGCCTGGGCGATGTCAAGGGGGTGCTGCAACTGCTCAACGCCACCGACCCACAGACTGGGCAAATTGCCCCCTTCGACCCCAACTTGCAGCAGATGATGGAGTCTTTTTCCTCACTCGCCGTCGCCGCCCTGGAAGCCTACATCCGTGAACAGGCGTTGCGCCAGGAAATCCAACAGTTGCGCATTGAAATTGATGAGGCAAAATTACAAAAGACAATTAGCGAAACGGTGGATTCGGACTTCTTCCAGGATTTACAGGCCCGCGCCGCTGATATTCGCCGCCGCCGCCAATCTGGCAGAGAGGAGAAGGAGTGAGAGGTGAAAAGTGAGCAGTAAGCGGTAAGCAGTAAGCAAGAATCTTCACGGCTAACTGCTCACTGCCAACTGCTCACTGTCAAATCTGCCCACAAGGAGAACTATGTCTCGAATCATATCCATACACTCATTTCGGGGAGGGACGGGCAAGTCCAATACCACCGCCAATGTGGCGGCGGCGCTGGCGATGAAAGGTAAACGCATCGCTGTGGTAGATACCGACTTGAACTCGCCCGGCATCCATATGCTGTTTAATTTTGACCTGGAAAGTCCTGAGCTTGGTTTTGTACTCAACCATTTTTTGTGGGGCGACTGCGAGATTCAAGAAGCCGCCTATGATGTGACGGCCAATTTAGGCCCAAACATCCCCGGTCAGGTCTATTTACTGCCGGGCAGCATCAAAACGGCCGAAATTTCCCGGCTGCTGCGTGAAGGGTATGACGTGGGGCTGCTCAATGATGGCTTTGATGACCTGATTGAGAAATTACAGCTAGACGCGCTGCTGGTAGACACCCACCCCGGTTTGAGCAATGAAACGCTGCTTTCCATTGCCATCACCGACATCTTGTTAATCACGCTGCGGCCCGACCACCAGGATTATCAGGGCACGGCCGTGACCGTCGAAGTAGCCCGCAAATTACAGGTGCCGGACATGCGCCTGGTCATCAACAAAATGCCCGAAGTGTACGACTTCAACCAGGTACGCACCCTGGTTGAGAGCAAATACCGCTGCCAGGTCGCCGCCATCCTGCCCCACGCCGACGAAATGATGACCCTGGCCAGCCAGGACATCTTCGTCCTCCGCCATCCCGACCACCGCATTAGTCAGGAAATCAAAGCATTGGTAGATACCTTCGTTTAAGGAGAGCAAGTAATGACCGTTAAACTGGCAACCAAACCTGCTGAATTAACAGAAACCAAAACCATTGAGCATTATGTGATGATAGATGGTGTGATTGAACTCCCTGAAAATAGAGTGGCTGACGATTTTTTTGAGGGCTTACTCGATGTCATCATTGACTACGTGGAACAATATGATGGCCTGGCTGCTCTGACCATGACGCACAAGAAATACGAAGATACTGAAATAGATGACAATGAGGTAGAGCATGGGGGAAAAAGAGCCTAAAACAGGTAAGGATTTTGTCAGCCTTGCCCGTAAATCGGATAGGGTTCGGGCAATCAGGGAAGGAAAAGGCTCACACGTCATCATTGAGTTTGACGACGGCAGTTCAGTTTCAATACCCGTTCATGGCAGTAAACAATTAAGCAAAGGGATTCATCTGAAACTGCTCAAGACGTTCAAGAGCGCAGGGGTTCTTGAATAAAATAAAGTACCGTAGAAATTGAGCAATTAGGTAATTACACAATTACCCAATTACTCAATTACCCAGTTACTCTGGAAAACATCATGGGAAAAATCATCTCCATCCACTCCTATCGCGGCGGCACCGGCAAATCGAATACAACCGCCAACCTGGCGGCTACCTATGCCGCCCTGGGCAAACGAGTTGCCGTTGTAGATACCGACATCCAATCACCCGGCATCCACATGATTTTGGGCCTGGGCGAAGACGTGCCACCGCCTGTTTATGCCCTCAACGACTACCTGCACGGTAACTGTGACATCGAGCAGGCGGCCATGGACATTACCGCCCAACTGAACCCCAATCTCACCGGCAAACTGTACCTGGTGCCCTCACGCACCCAGGCCAGCGAAATCGCCAAAGTGATCCGGGGTTATGATGTGGGTCTGCTGGTAGATGGCTATGAGCGATTGGTAGACACCCTCAATCTGGATGTACTGCTCATTGATACCCACCCTGGCCTGAATAACGAAACGCTCATGTCTGTCAGCGTGTCTGACGCGGAAGCGATTATTTTGCGCCCGGACTACCAGGATTATCAAGGCACGGCCGTAATCGTCAGCATCTCCCGCAAACTCGGCGTGCCCAACCTGGTCCTCGTCGCCAACAAAGTCCCCAAATCCATCCCCCTCAGCGACCTGCGCAGCCAACTGCAAAGCCAATACGCCTGCCCCGTCGGCGCCCTGCTACCCCATTCCGACTCCATGATGGCCCTCGGCAGCCAGAAAGTATTTGTCCTGGCCTATCCCGACCACTTCATCGCCACACAGATCAAGCAGCTCGCCCAGACTCTCCTGGCCTGATCTAGAACAGCCGCAATGATGGTGCAGGGCTTTGTTCGTGACCCGTAATGCGTGTTCCCCTTTTGGTTGCTAATCACGCATCATGGCCTCCCCGAACCCACTACATGTTATCATTTCCCCCAATTATGCAAACGCTTGCAAAAAGCATTGACAACCCGGTGCATTTTTGTTATCTTTTTGCAAACGCTTGCAAAATGGTTAGATCTGCATTCAAGAAACAGGCGGAACAGCGTTGATGCGGCAGATTTTTACGGCAGCGGAAAGAGGCAAGTAAGCGCATAAACCGGCCCACATCCTGCTTATCAGTTTTCCATCCGCTGTTCCGTAACACCTGTAGGGAAGATGGCACACAAAAAAACGCTCACCGATATTACCATTATTGATGTCGCCAGAGAAGCGGGCGTTTCCTATTCCACTGTTTCCCGTGTGGTCAACAACAAAAGTTACGTCAAACCTGAAACCCGCGAACGGGTCACCCAGGCCATGCACCGCCTGGGTTACCAGGCCAATTTGCAGGCGCGTTCCCTGGCCGGCGGCCATTCCCACGTCATTGGCCTACTGGTACACAACATGTCCACCCAATACATGGGGGAGATATTCCGGGGTATTGATGACGTACTCGCCACGCACAATTACGAAGTCATGCTCTATACCACCCACCGCCGCCGCACCAAAGAATCAGCGTATGTCAATATGATGGCGCGCGGCCTGGCCGATGGCCTGCTCATCGTTCTGCCCCGCCAGCCAGAGGCTTACATCGAATCCTTGCGCGCCCGTGACTTTCCCTACGTCCTCATTGACCAGGTGGGCATTGATGAACACGACGTATCGGTGACGGCTACCAACTTCCAAGGGGGGTATGACGCCACCACCCATCTCATCGAATTGGGCCACCGGCGCATTGGCAAGATTACCGGTTGGATGGATATGGTCAGCGCCCGCGACCGGTTGGAAGGCTACAAAGCCGCGTTGTCCGATCATGGCATCCCCGTAGACCCTGAATTGATCGTCATTGGCGATTTTGAGAAGATCAGCGGCTATCAGGGAGCGGCCACTTTACTTGATCTGGCGGCGCCGCCTACGGCCGTGTTCGCCTCCAATGACGTAATGGCCCAGGGCGCACTGGAACTGTTTCGGGAGCGCAGCTTACAGGTTCCCCAGGATATATCGCTGGTGGGCTTTGACGATATTCCCATAGCCGCCATCTTAAACCCGCCGTTAACCACCCTGCGCCAGCCGATGGTCGAAATGGGGCGGTTGGCCACCCAGATGTTACTTGACTGGATCAGCGACCCTGAGCAAAAACCGGCCAGCGTTATCTTGCCCACAGAGCTAATCCACCGTGAATCAACGTCCTTGCCTCAGTCATAAAGAATGGGTAAGGACGATTTTTTATCACTATTTTTGCAAACGTTTGCAAAACGCTTGTAGAACTTCAGCAAAAGAGGAGGCGATTATTGATCAGATGCACCTGTTGATACCTTCATCCATTTTCAGTGCAGAAGTTCAACTTTTTGGAAAAGTTGAACTTCTGAAAACGATAGTTAACCCATAAGCGAGGAGAACCATGAACAAGATAAAAGTTGCGTTATTGTTGTGTTTATTAGCATCAGGCATGAGCCTGGTAGCCTGTGGTGGGGGCAGCACGGCCGAACCCACCCCCGCGCCCACCGCCGCACCCGCCCAGGAACAGGTGGCAGAAGAACCAGTGGAAGCCCCGGCTCAGGCAGCCGATACCTGTAGTGAAACGGTGGAAATTGAGTGGTGGCACATCTCCACGGCCGAAGCCGAACAGGCTTACTGGCAATCCAAAGCCGACGAATTCATAGCCGAAAACCCCTGCGTCAAGATCAACATCACCGTCCTGGAAAATGAGGCCTTCAAATCACGTCTGACGACCGTCATGCAATCAGGCCAACCGCCCGACCTCTTCCAAAGCTGGGGCGGCGGCGTTCTCTGGGCTTACGCGGATGCCGGGCTGCTGAAAGATATTTCGCCGGCGCTGCGTGGCGACTGGCAAGATTCCGTCGCCGCCAAAGCGGCGTTGGACTTGTATAGCAAAGATGGCGCATACTATGGCGTGCCCTGGCAGTGGGGCGCTGTGGGTATGTATTACAATAAAGACCTCTTTGAGCAGGCCGGGCTTGATCCCGAAAATCCGCCCAAGACCTGGTCGGAGTTTCTGGATACCGTGCAGACCTTGAAAGATGCGGGTATCACTCCCATCACGGTGGGTGAGGGCGACAAATGGCCGGGTCATTTCTGGTGGGTCTATCTGGCCATCCGCAATGGCGGTGAAGATGCCTTCCTGAAAGCCTTTACGCGAGAAGGTTCGTTTACCGATGCGCCATTTGTGAAGGCCGGTGAAGATTTGCTGGAGTTGATTAATATGGAACCGTTCCCCGAAGGCGCTCTCGGCTTTTCCTATGGTGATTCGGCGTCTGCTTTTGGTAATGGCGAAGCAGCCATGGAGTTGATGGGGCAATGGCACCAGAGCGTGCAGCGCAGCAACAGCGAAAGCGGCGAGGGCGTGGCTAATCTGGGCTGGTTCCCCTTCCCTATGGTTGAGGGTGGCGCAGGTAATGCCAGTGACGTGCTGGGAGGCGGTGATGGTATTGCCGTCGGCAAAGACGCACCAGAGGAAGCAGTAGCCTTCTTGCGTTTCCTCACCTTGCCCGAAAATCAGATACAGGCATTAAACGATGTTGGTTTTGGGCCGCCGACCATGGTGGGTACAGAAAGCGCCATTACCGATCCCATTCAGCGGGCCATTGTGGAAGCGCGAAATAATGCCGCCTACTTCCAACTTTATTATGATCAATTCTTGCCGCCAGCCGTTGGCGGCGCTGTCAATGATGCTGTGGAGCAGTTATTTGCGGGCGTCATCACGCCGGCACAACTGGCGCAGCAAATTGAAGATTCTGCTGCTATGGAGTTGGGTAACTAGACCGAAGATGGCACGGTCAGAGACCGGCCACAGCTATTGGCTTATTTGTTGGTAGCAAGTTGCAGGTTGCAAGTGGCAAGTCACAGGCAACCTGCTACTTGCAGCCTGCTACCCACAGGTGAGGGTCTAATGGACGAGACCAGGATGCTAACGGGCACGGCTTCCCGAATACAGGCGAACACGGACAAAAGGCGGGCGCAGTGGAACAAAACTGTATTGATTGTGGCTTGTTTGCTGCCTGGTTTTGTGCTGTTGACCACATTTTTGTTGATTCCCATCGCCCAGGCAATGTACTACAGCACCTATAACTGGAACGGTTTGGGACCATTAGATAATTTTATTGGTCTGGATAATTACCGGCGGGCCTTTTCCGAGCCGGTCTTTCGGGGGGCGATCAAGCACTCGTTCATCATCATGGGGCTGTCGCTGCTTATCCAACTGCCGTTGGCGATGACGCTGGCGCTTATTTTGGTGCGCGGGCAGTTGCGGTTTCAGCGGTTTTTCCGCACCATATTTTTTCTGCCCTATGTGTTTTCGGAAATTGTCGCGGCTTATATCTGGTTATATGTTTACAATCCCAGAGGCGGGCTGCTGAACAGATTTTTGGAAATTTTTAACCCGGCCTATGCGGGCACTGCCTGGTTAACAGACCTGGATACGGTGCTGGTAGCGATTTTTGTGGTGCTGACCTGGAAGTTTTTTGGCTTTCACATGTTGCTATACATGGCCGGTTTGCAAAACATTTCCAGAGAGGTGGAAGATTCGGCGCGGGTGGCGGGCGCGAATGAATATCAGGTGTTGCGTTTTGTTACCCTGCCGATGATGCGGGATACGATTGCCCTGACCGTGTTTTTGTCTATTCTGGGGTCTTTTCAACAATTTATTGTGGTGTGGATTTTAACCGGCGGAGGACCGGCTTTCCGCAGCGAGTTGATCGTCACGTACCTGTATAAGTTTGGTATTCAGCGAATGCAATTAGGGTATGGCAGTGCGCTGGCGGTTATTTTGTTTGCGATGACGTTGTTGTTTTCTATTGGATATCAGCGTTTGGTCTTACACCGAACGATGGCAGATTGAGGCAGAGAGATGACCAGTATATCAGCGCCTAAAATGACGTTTAGCCGATTTTTGATGTATTTGTTTGTCATTGTGGTGGCTTTGCTGATGTTTAGCCCGGTGGTGGTGGTGATCTTGGGCAGCATCCGCACGACGGGGGAGTTTATGTCTAACCCGGTGGCGCTGCCCAAAACTGGTATTAAGTGGGAAAACTACACCGATATTTTAACAAAACCGGAGTTTTGGCGGTCGGTGGGCAATAGTTTACGCATTACGCTAACAACTACTTTTTTGGTGATTCTGGCAGCCGCCCCGCTGGCGGCGATCTTTGCGCGGGTGAGTTTTAAGGGTCGCTCTGTCCTCTTCAATATTCTTTCGATTGGACTGCTTTTTCCATTGGTGGTGGCTATTTTGCCGGTCTTTCTGCAAATTCGGAATTTGAATCTGATCAACAGTTTTTGGGGTGTCATCTTGCCGTTGGTGACGTTTTCGCTGCCGGGCAGTACCGTGATTTTGATTGGCTTTTTCCGGGCGATACCGGCTGAATTAGAGGATGCTTCGTATATTGACGGGTGTACGACGTTTGGGTTTTTCCGGCACGTGTTGTTTCCACTGGCGCGGCCGGCGATTGCGGCCATCGCCACGCTGACGGTGGTGAATGCCTGGAACGAGTATTTTCTGTCTCTGGTGGTGCTGGGAGATTCCAAGAAGTGGCCGCTGACGCTGGGCATTATGCAATTTCAGGGCCAGTATGGCACGGAGTGGGCCAGGGTGATGGCGTATATCACGCTGTTGATTATTCCGGCTGTTATTTTTTACCTGCTGGCGGAGCGGTATATTGTGACGGGTTTGACGGGTGGGGAGTTGAAAGGATGATGGGGTGAAGAGGTGAAGAGGTGAAGATTGATATTCGTTTTTTGTTGTTTTGGGGCGTGCTGCTGCTCGTTTTCCTGGTGGGGTGCGCAAGGAGAGAGGCGGTGGTGACGACGGCCGTACCCACCCCTATTGCGCTTACACCCGTCTTTACCGGCGGCCAGGCGCCCAACCTGTTTACCGAACTGTTGGGCAAATCGGAGGCGGAAGTGGACGCCAAAATTGACGCCGCCTGGCAGCAGCTATTTTATGGCGACCCGGAGACGCAGGCGGTCTATTATCCGGTAGGGCCGGATATGGCCTATGTCAAAGACATTGGCAACGACGATATCCGCTCCGAGGGCATCTCCTACGGCATGATGATTGCCGTGCAGCTAGACAAACAAGAAGAATTTAACCGTATCTGGCAGTGGGCCAAGACGTACATGTACCACGAGGAGGAGCCGTACAAGGGGTATTTTTCCTGGCATAACCGGGACGATGGCAGCCAGATTGACGCCAACCCGGCCAGCGACGGCGAAGTGTGGATGGCCATGGCCTTGTTTTTTGCCGCGCATCGCTGGGGCGACGGTAAGGGTATTTTTAACTACAGCCAGCAGGCTAACGAGATTTTACACACCATGCGCCACACCAAAGGCAACAGCGCCGTGGCCACTAACACGTTTGATGAGGAGACAAACCTGATTGTGTTTGTGCCTTCGCGGGGACGGGTGAGCCAGTTTACTGACCCGTCTTACCATGTGCCGCACTATTACCAACTGTGGGCGGAATGGGCGGCGCAGGACAATGAGGCGTGGGCAGATGCGGCCGTAAAGAGCCGGGCATTCTGGCAAACGGCCGTACACTCCCAAACCGGCCTCTTCCCTGATTATGCTCAATTTGACGGCACGCCTTTGCATTTTGGCGGCGGTGCATCGCACAAGGATTTTCGTTTTGACGCCTGGCGCACCGGCATGAACATTGCTGTTGATTACATCTGGTTTGGCGAGGACGAGTGGGCGATGGCGCAGAGCAACCGCTGGCTCACTTTCTTTCTCGATCAGGGTATTGATAGCTATGTCAATCAATACAGTCTGGACGGCGAACCACTGTCCACCGACCGTTCACCCGGCCTGATTGCCATGAACGCGGTGGTGGCGCTGGCGGCGGACCACCCGCAGCGTGCCGAATTTGTGCAGGCGCTTTGGGATTTGCCCATTCCTTCCGGCCGTTGGCGTTATTACGACGGTTTGTTGTACATGATGGCCCTTTTGCAGGTGAGTGGTAAGTTTGACATTCATGCCCCCGGTGGAGCGTGATGCGTGAAGCGTGATACGTGATCCCTCACGCATCACGAATTTGCAAAAACTACTTTTGTTGGAGAAATACTCATGCCAGAAGCAATGGAGAATGATGCCCTTTACCGTGACGCCAGCCAGCCAACGGCCGTGCGCGCGCGTGATTTATTAACCCGGATGACGCTTGCGGAAAAGGTGGCCCAGTTGGGTAGCGTTTGGGTTTATCAGGTATTAAAAGAGGGGCGCTTTGACCCGCAAAAAGCGGATGGTCTGTTCAAAGAAGGCATTGGCCAGATCACGCGCGTGGCCGGGGCCAGCAGCCTGAATCCGGCGGAAGCGGCCAATGCGGCCAACGCCATCCAGCGCTATCTGGTGGAGCAAACCCGCCTGGGCATTCCGGCGCTGGTGCATGAAGAATGTTGCAGCGGGTACATGGCGCGAGACGCCACCTGTTTCCCACAAATCATTGGCGTGGCCAGCACATGGGCGCCAGACCTGGTGGAAGCGATGGCGGATGTGGTGCGGCAGCAAATGCGGGCGGCGGGCGCGCACCAGGGCCTGTCGCCGGTGCTGGACGTGACCCGCGACCCCCGGTGGGGACGGGTGGAGGAGACGTTTGGCGAAGACCCCTATCTGGTATCGCAAATGGGGGTGCATTTTGTGCGCGGGTTGCAAGGGGCGAACTGGCAGGAAGGGGTGATTGCCACCGCCAAACATTTTGTGGGCTATGGCCTGACGGAAGGGGGGATGAACTGGACGCCGGCCCATATTCCGCCGCGTGAACTGCGTGAGGTCTTTTTACGGCCGTTTGAAGCTGCTGTCAAAGAAGCCAATCTGCAATCGCTGATGAACGCTTACCATGAATTGGATGGTGTGCCTTGTGCCGCCTCGAAGGAACTGCTGACCGATATTTTGCGGGATGAGTGGGGTTTTGACGGTGTTGTCGTTTCTGACTATTTTGCGGTGGAACAACTGGAACGGGCGCATGGGATAAGCGACAACAAGCAAGATTCGGCCAGGCTGGCGCTGAGCGCCGGGATTGATATGGAACTGCCCAGCACCGATTGTTATGGCGCGCCGTTGTTCACGGCCGTGCGTGAAGGCAAGATTGACGAGGCAGCGGTGAACCAGAGTGTAAGTCGTGTCCTGGAGATGAAATTTAAGCTGGGCCTGTTTGAAAATCCGTATGTGGACGCGGCGCGGGCAGCGGCCGTGTTTGACACCCCGGCCCAACGGCAACTGGCGCGCACCATTGCCCAAAAGTCCATTGTGCTACTGAAAAATGAAGGCGACTTACTGCCACTGCCCCAAAACCTGAACGCCATCGCCGTCATCGGGCCGCAAGCCAACAATGCCCGTCACTTGTTAGGCGACTATGCCTATCCCTGCCACATTGAATCCTTGCAGGAGATGACAAAGGCGGGCCAAAACAGCTTTAACATTCCCGTGCCGGACAGCGTGGAACTGGTGGATAACTTTGTGGCCATTCGCCCCATCCTGGCAGCGATCAAAGAGAAAGTGACGGCAGGCACGGCCGTACACTATGCCCCCGGTTGTGAATTGACCGGCGACGACCGCTCCGGTTTTGCCGAAGCAGTGGCGGCGGCGGCGCAGTCAGACGTAGCCCTGGTGTTTGTTGGTGAAAAGTCTGGCCTGACGAATGATTGCACCTGCGGCGAATCGCGGGATCGGGCGGACATCAATTTGCCCGGTGTACAAGAGGAACTGGTGCAGGCGGTGGCGGCGACGGGTAAACCGGTGATCGTGGTACTGTTGAACGGCCGTCCCCTGAGCATCAACTGGATCGCCGAAAACATCCCCGCCATTGTCGAAGCCTGGCTGCCCGGCGAAGAAGGGGCGGAAGCTGTGGCTGACGTGCTGTTTGGCGACGCTAACCCCGGCGGCAAACTGCCCATCACCTTCCCCCGCGCCGTAGGCCAAATTCCCATCTATTATGGCCACAAACCGTCCGGCGGCCGTTCCCATTGGAAAGGGGAATATGTGGACTTGAGCAACAAACCGCTCTGGCCATTTGGTTTTGGGCTGAGCTACACCCGGTTTGAGTTGAGCAATTTGCAGGTGGACAAACGCGCCATGAAAGCCGATGAAGCCGTGCAAATCAGCCTGACGGTGGCCAACAAGGGGGCGCGGGACGGCGATGAGGTGGTGCAGTTGTATGTGTGGGATAAGGTGGCGTGTGTGACACGGCCGTTAAAAGAACTCCAGGGTTTCCAGCGTGTCAGCGTACCGGCAGGGGACTGCCGCACCGTTACTTTCACCCTCCATGCCGATCAGCTGCGCTTTTATGATGGCGCCATGCGGCAAATCGTGGAACCAGGTACCATTCAGTTGATGGTGGGCACGTCCTCGGCCGACATTCACCTGCGCGCGGAAATTGAAATTGTGGGTGAGACACAAGAAGTTTCAGCGAACCCAAAATTCTTTAGCGAAGCGGGAGTTGCTGGTTGATTGACAAAACTCGGATTCAGGCACCTTGGCCTTTGAAAACAAGATCTGTCAGCCAACCAGACGGGAGTTGTGTAAATGTGATGTATCAAAATCCTATTCTCAGTGGTTGTTATCCCGACCCATCCATCTGCCGGGTGGGTGAAGATTATTACCTGGTCACGTCCACGTTTGAGTATTTCCCCGGCCTGCCCATTTTCCACAGCCGTGACCTGGTGCATTGGCGGCAGATTGGGCACGTGCTGGATCGGCCGTCGCAGTTGGAACTGGATGGCATACGGCCGTCGGCCGGTCTATACGCTCCTACCATTCGGTATGCCAATGGGCTGTTTTACGTTATCAATACGCTGGTAGACGGCCGTACCACCTCCGGCAACTTCATCGTCACCGCCACCGACCCCGCTGGCCCCTGGTCTGAACCGTACTGGTTGGACGCCACACCCGGCATTGACCCATCGCTGCTTTTTGATGATGACGGCCGTGCCTGGTATTGCGGTACCAACCTTGTAGAAGAAGGGCATTATCGCGGCCATACCGAAGTGTACGTCCGGGAATTAGACCTGGAACAGATGCAGTTAGTCGGTGAACCGGTCGTCATTTGGGATGGCGCACTGAAAGGCGCTATCTGGTCAGAAGCGCCGCACATTTATAAGATAAACGGCCGTTACTATTTGCTCACGGCCGAAGGCGGCACCGCCCATCATCATGCCATTGTCATCGCCCGCAGCGATCACATTACTGGCCCGTATGAAGGTAATCCCGGCAATCCCATCCTGACCCACCGCCACCTGGGGCTGAATTATCCCATCGTCGGCGCGGGGCACGGCGATCTGGTGCAAACGCAAAACGGGGAGTGGTGGATGGTGCTGCTGGCGATGCGGCCGTATGGCGGCTATTTTTACAATCTGGGTCGGGAGACATTCCTGGTTCCGGTGCGCTGGGAAGAAGGCTGGCCTATTGTCAGCCCCGGAACCGGGCGCGTGGAAATGGCTTACCCGCTGCCCAACTTGCCGCCCCATCCCTGGCCGTCTCGCTCGCGGAGCGAGATCCACCCGGCGCGTGATGATTTTGATGCGCCGGCGCTGGCTGACGAATGGAATTTTTTACGCACACCGCGTGACGAGTTTTGGAATTTGCACCAGCATCCCGGCCATTTGCTGTTACAATTACGCCCGGAGCGGCTCAGCGAATGGGCGAACCCCAGTTTTGTGGGCCGGCGGCAGCAGCATATCCATTTCAGGGCGGCAACGGCCGTCACCTTCACCCCCCAAAATGAACACGAATGCGCCGGTCTGGTGCTGCTGCAAAATGACAACTTTCACTTCTGTTTTGTTGTCACCCAGGCCGAAGAACCGATTATTAGACTGATCAAATGCGCACACGGTGAGGAAGAGGTCATTGCCCAACAGCCCATTCAGGCAGGAACCTTTTATCTGAAAGTGGAAGGGCATGAGCAGGATTACCGCTTTTATGTGGCCTCAGAACCGGATAGATGGGAACTGGTGGCTGGCGACGTAGACGGCCGTATCCTCAGCACTCCGGTAGCGGGCGGCTTTGTGGGCGCGTATATGGGTCTGTATGCCAGCAGCAACGGCCGTGACAGCGCCAACGTTGCCGCTTTTGATTGGTTTGAGTATGTTGGATTGGAAGAATGAGATTGGGAGATTGAGAGATTGCCTAATCAATCTCCTAATCTCCCAATCTCCCGATCTCCTAATCTCTTTAGCACCACAATATGGAGAAAAATATGTACACCCCCCAACCTGAACACAAATTTACCTTTGGCCTGTGGACGGTCGGCAATATGGGCGGCGACCCATTTGGTGAACCGGTGCGCCCGGCATTATCCCCGGCCGATATTGTCCACCTCCTGAGCGAAGTGGGCGCATATGGCGTCAACTTTCACGATAACGACCTCATTCCACTTGACGCCACCCCTGGCGAGGCGGCCGAGATTAAAAAATCGTTCCGTAAAGCCCTGGATGACACGGGCATTGTGGTGCCCATGGCCACCACCGATTTGTTCCGCAGCGCCATTTTTCGTGACGGCGCATTCACCAGCAACGACGCAAAAGTGCGCGCCTACGCCCTGCAAAAAACCATGAACGCCATTGACCTGGGTGTGGAGTTTGGCGCCACCACTTACGTCTTTTGGGGCGGGCGCGAAGGCACAGAAACAGACGCCGGGAAAAATCCGTTGGACGCCGCCAAATGGTTCCGCGATTCGCTCAACTTCCTCTGCGAATACGTCCTCGACCAGGGGTATGACCTGAAATTTGCTCTGGAACCCAAACCCAATGAACCACGCGGCGACATTTACCTGCCCAACGTGGGCGCGATGCTGGCCTTTATCGAAACGCTCGATCACCCGGAAATGGTCGGTCTCAACCCCGAAGTAGCGCATGACACCATGGCCGGGCTGAACTTCGTCCATGCCATCGCCCAGGCGTGGGATATGGGCAAACTGTTCCACATTGACCTGAATGACCAGATGATCGGCCGTTATGACCAGGATTTCCGCTTTGGCGCGGCCAATATCAAGTCCGCCTTCTTCCTGGTCAAGTTTCTGGAAGATGTGGGCTACGCTGGCAGCCGTCACTTTGACGCCCACGCCTACCGCTCCTCCGATTATGAAGACGTGAAGGCGTTTGCCCTGGGCTGTATGCGCACTTATCTCATCTTGAAAGAAAAAGCCGAGCAGTGGAATGAGGATGCGGAAATTCAAGACCTCATCGCTGAAATCACGGCCGATGATGGCAGCATGGACGGCTTCAAAGGCGACTACTCCCGCGCCAAGGCAGCCGCGCTCAAAGCACACCACTTTGACCGCCAGGCCATTGCCGCCAAAGGCCAGCCCTACGAACGGCTGGATCAGCTGACGGTTGAACTGTTATTGGGTGTGCGGTAACATAAGCTGCTTATCAACATGAAGGAAAGGTTATGAGACAATTTCAGCAATTTACGGCCGTGATTGAACGAGAAGATGATGGTTTTGTCGCTCTCTGCCCTGAACTGGATATTGCCAGCCAGGGTGATACCGTCGAGCAAGCCCGGCAAAACCTGGTTGAAGCTATTGAACTGTTTCTTGAAGAAGCTGATCCATCGGAAGTAGACCGACGGTTGCAGTCTGAAATCTTTATCACCCAGGTGATGGTTCCCGTTGGGTAAATTACGCAATCTATCCGGGCGAGAAGTATGCAAAATTCTCGAAGAACAGGGTTTTGTCCAGGTGCGACAACAGGGCAGTCACATCATCATGCAGAGGCGAATAGCGAATTCGACGACCACCGTGCCCGTTCCCAACCATAAAGAAATACGCCAGGGGACGTTACGTTCTATCATCCGTCAATCAGGGCTGCCTCGCGCGCTATTTGAAGTAGAGTGACCCACTTGGAAATCATTTTAGAGCGGTAATCATGGACTATTTTCTAGGCATTGACAGCTCAACCACGGCCACGAAGGCGTTGTTGATGGATGAATCTGGCGCGGTGGTGGGCGTGGCGGCGGCGGAGTATGGCTATGAGACGCCACGGCCGTTGTGGAGCGAACAAGACCCGGCGTTGTGGTGGCAGGGCACGGTGGCCGCTATCCGGCAGGTGATGGCAGACACGGCCGTACCTCCCCACCACATCCGCGCCATTGGCCTCACCGGGCAGATGCACGGGCTGGTTTTGCTGGACAAACACGGGGCCGTGCTGCGCCTGGCCATCCTCTGGAACGACCAGCGTACCGCCGCCCAATGTGACGACATCCGCGCCCGCCTGGGCAAGGAGCGGCTCATCCAGATTACCGGCAATGACGCCCTCACCGGCTTCACCGCCCCCAAAATCCTGTGGGTGCAGCAGGAAGAGCCGCACATTTACGCCCAAATTGCCCACATCCTGCTGCCTAAAGATTACGTCCGCTACCGGTTGACCGGCGAATTTGCCATAGACAAAGCTGACGGCGCGGGCACCATTCTGTTTGACCTGAAACAGCGTGACTGGTCGCCGGAGGTGCTGGCGGCGCTGGAGATCAAGCCCGCCTGGCTGCCGCCGACGTTTGAGGGCACGGCCGTGACCGGCCATCTCTCAGCCGTCGCCGCAGAAGCTACCGGATTGCCTGCGGGCATCCCCGTCGTGGGCGGCGGCGGCGACCAGGCCGCCAACGGTGTGGGCGTGGGCGCGGTGGAGGAGGGAATTGTGGCCCTCAGCCTGGGCACATCCGGTGTGGTTTTTGCGGCCACGGACACACCGGCGATTGAGCCGGACGGCCGTCTGCATGCTTTTTGCCATGCCGTGCCCGGCAAATGGCACTTTATGGGCGTCATGCTCTCGGCGGCGGGCAGCCTGCGCTGGTTCCGCGATGCCCTGGCCCCCGGTGTGGAGTTTGGCGATCTGGTGCAGGAGGCGGAAACGATCCCCCCCGGCAGTGATGGCCTACTCTTTTTGCCCTACCTGACGGGCGAACGCACCCCCCATCCTGACCCGTTGGCGCGGGCGGCATTTGTGGGGCTGACGGTGCGGCACGGCCGTGCCCATATGACCCGCGCTGTGTTGGAAGGGGTGGCCTTTGGGCTGCGCGATAGTTTTGAATTGATGAAGGGGGCGGGCCTGACGGCCGTGAGCCAGGTGCGCATTGCCGGGGGTGGGGCCAAGAGCCCCCTCTGGCGGCAAATCCTGGCCGACGTGTTTAACGCTGAATTGGTGACGGTAAACACAGCCGAAGGCGCGGCTTATGGCGCGGCGCTGCTGGCGGCCACCGGCGCCGGCGCGTTTGCCAGTGTGGCAGAAGCGTGCCGGGCCACCATCCAGATTACCGGTTCCACAGCGCCGGGGGCGCAGACGGCCGTTTACCAGACGCTATACCCTCGCTACCGTGAACTGTATCCCGCCCTCCGCCCCATTTTTCACGCCACCTTGTGATGTGAAAATTGCCCATCCTTTTCCTGCCTGTTACCATTTGGGTAGGAGAAGATGATGCCGAAGAACGCCCATACCTGTTTGATTCGTTTGATTGCCAGACATCCGATTTCTCTAGCGGCTGCCAGCCGCCGAAATCGGATGTCTATTTTTATGCTGGCGATCACTTTGTTATGGCTGCTGGCGGCTTGCGAGATGCCGGGGGAGGAGAGGGTGATTCCCACCGCCATCCAGCCGGCAGCCACGCTGGCGCTGGCTATGCCGGATGTAAGCGTCCCTACCCCCACCCCTGCCCTGGCTACCCCTACACCCCTCACCCCGTCATCACCCCTGCCCACCGCCACCTATGACGGTGCGCTGGCCGATTGGACAATCCTGGTTTACATGGCCGCCGACAATAACCTGGAACAGGCGGCGCTGCTGGACATCAACGAGATGGAAGCGGCGGGTAGTTCGGAGCGGGTGCAGGTGCTGGTGCAGATTGACCGGGCGGTAGGAGAATCGGCAGCGTGGGGGGATTGGACGGATACGCGCCGTTACCGCATTCTGGGCGACGCCGACCCGTTCACCATTACCGCCGAACCGCTGCTGACGCTGGGCGAGCAAAACATGGGCGACCCGGCGGTGCTGGCCGACTTTTTGCGCTGGGGGACAGCTAATTACCCGGCCAACCGCTACGCCCTCATTTTGTGGAATCATGGCCTGGGCTGGCAAGGTTTTGCCTTTGACAGTGACACCGCCGACTTCGGCGCGCCGGATCACCTCAGTCTGGCCGATCTGGATGGGGCGCTGGCGCAGGCGGGTATGGGGCCATTGGATATTGTGGCTTTTGATGCCTGCCTGATGGGGCAGTTGGATGTGTTGCATGTGTTACGGCCGTATGCCCAAGTCGCCGTCGCTTCCGCCGAACTAACCCCCGGCCTGGGCTGGAATTATGAAAGCCTGCTGCGCGCCCTGTATGCCCGGCCGCAAATGGACGGCCGGTCACTGGCCGGGCAAATGGTGGATAGTTTCATCAGCCATTACACGGCCGTGGCCAGAGAAGATTTTGTCACTCTGGCCGCCGTTGACCTGGCGCAGGTACCGGCGCTGACGTACCAGGTGGAGCAGTTGGCGGCGGCGCTGGCGCAGGAACCGGCCTTTGTGGCCAGCGCCATTGGCGATGCCCGCAGCGGCGCGGAAACGTTCGCCCGCGTTTACCCGGATCAGGTAGATCACTTTGCTGCTGTTGACCTGCACCACTTTGCGGCCATTCTGGCGCAGCGCAGCCCGGATGAAGCGGTGCGAACGACGGCCGAAGGGGTAATGATGGCCGTGTCCCAGGCCATCCTGGCCCAGGGGCGCGGCGCCGGCTTCAAGAACAGCCAGGGCATTGCCGTCTACTTTCCCCGCCGCGCCGAATTTTATGATGAGATGTATGAGGGTGTGACCGGACTGCCCAATTGGAATGCCTTTTTGCAAAGCTACCATCAGGTGGGTCAGGCGGCGCTCGCGCCACCTGCCATCAGCCTGCATAATAAATTGAATGACGTGGTGGGGGTGCAAGACCCGGCCTTCCTCCAGTTTCAGGTGGCGGGGCGGGATGTGGAGGCGGTGCGGCTGCTGGTGACCCAAAATGGGGCGGACGGCCGTCGCCGCCTGGTGGAGTATGACAATCTCATCCCCGAACCAACCTATTTGCCTGACGGCAGCCAGATCGTGGAATGGCGGGATGGGGTGCATGACGACTTTTTCATCTGGGACACGGAAGTGACCTATCTGTATGACGCCGACGGTAACGGCGATTATGTGGTCATGTGGCCGACGGTGTTGGGCAGCCCACAGTTCACCGTGCAGGGGCGGCTGCGCCGCGCCAATGAAGAGGGGTACGTGGACGCCAATCTGGTTTTTGACCACAGTACCGGCCAACTGAGTAAGGTGTGGGCGGTACAATCGAACGAGAGCGGGGCGCCGGCGGAGATTTTGCCGCAGCCGGGTGATGAATTTCAGCTTTATGACTTTTATGAGGCGGACGCCGCCTTTAGCCGCGAGCCGGGCATTAGCCTGATATTTGATGGCGATGGGCGGCTGTATTATGAGTGGCTGCCGCTGCCAGACGGCCGTTACAGCCTGGGTATGGCGGCGGAAAATGTGGCGGGGGATACGGCCGTGCAGTTCCTCGACCTCACCGTGACCAACCGTGCAGAACTGGCCGATTTCCAGGCGTATCTGGACCCGTACCTGGGTTTCCGCTTCCTCTACCCGCAAAGCTGGCACGAACCCCGCTACCAGGAGACGCTGCTGTACACCGCCAGCCAGATCACGGATACGCAGCTGCTGATCACCATCTACCCTAATCTGGCCGGTGACGCAACGGCGGAGACGCTTAAACAACAAACGCGGCAACAATTTGGCGCGGTGGACGTGCTCTTCGAGGAATCGCGGGTGGTGGACGGGCGGCAGGCGCTCAGTACGGCGTATGGCTACACCAACACCGATGGCATTGCCCACACCGGTATTTTCCTGACCTTTATTGACGCCAACCGGAATGGGTATGTGGTGGATGTGGACGGCCGTAGCAGCGACGAAGCCAACACCATTGCCCATATGCACACCATTGCCACCACCTGGGAATTTGGGCAGGCGGCGCTGGGTTTGCAGCCGGGGCAGTGGGCGACTATTGATCTGGATGCGTTTAGCGTGGCCCAGCCGGCGAACTTTGTCTACCAGCCGGCCAATGGGTGGGAGCGGTTCAACGCCGGGCAGTACACCTTTGTCGCCCTGCGTACCCAGCCCGCCAGCCGGGACACGGCCGCTGTCGTTTCCGCCCTGGTGCGGGATGCGGGCACGGGCGTGGACAATTTCCGCGCCGGCGAACCGGCGCTGTTTCCATTGGGCGGTTACGTCTGGCATCGGGTGGAGTTTAGTTATGATGTGGCCGGGTTGGGCACGGTGTGGGGCTTCATCATGGCGCGGGTGCAGGACGGGCAGGAGGTGGTGGCCTGGGCGGAAGCGCCCTCGGCCAGTTACAACCACCTGGCCAATACCGTCTTCCTGACGATGATCGCGGATTTGACATTAAGGTGAAGCGGTGAGCAGACAGGGGGCTTAACAGCAATTCGAAATATGACGGAACCCGGCGATTAAAATCGCGGCTACAAGCAGCAAAGCCCACCTTCGTGGGCTGTATGCCAGTCGGCGAAGGCCGACTTTGCCCCTTGTTGGTGCAGATTTATCTGCCGCCGCAAGCCAAATTTCGAATTGCTGGGGGACTTAAAGTGGATGCAAGCCAAATTGTGCCTAGATGCCGTGTGCGGTTAGCTTTTGCTGCCCGGCAAGCTGGTTCAATCGCATCATTTGTAGAACCAAACGCTATACTGTCAAAGGCCATAAAGTGTCATTTTGCCCGGCGAATGGAATTCGCGGCAACAAGTGCAAAGACCGCCTGCGCGGTCTGGGGCCCAGTCGGCGAAGGCCGACTTTGCACGTGTAGGCGCGG